>WRBL01000039.1 GCA_009784565.1 Streptosporangiales bacterium
GCGGTGGAGATCGCGCCCAGCGTCGCGTCCAGCCTGGCCGGGTGCAGGCTGTCCAGCACCGTCACCAGGTTCGCGAACACGGTGTCGATCTCGGTCGGGGTCTGGGCCGGCTCGATCACCTGGTCGGCCTGCAGCCGCTTCGCCGTCTCCCTCGCCGGGACCCGCAGGCTCAGGAACTTCGGCCCGAAGACGGTGGGCGCCTGGATCGACGCCGCCACGTTGGAGGGGATGTTGCGGACCTCGCCCGGGGTCACGCTGATCCCGATCCGCGCCTGGTCCCCGTCCGGTGTCACCGACGTGACCGTGCCGACGTCGGCGCCGTACAAGGTCACGCTGGCGCCCGGCGTCATGAGCAGGCCGACCCGGCCGGTGAGCACGGTGGCCGGCACGCTGGGGGTGAACACCTGCGCGTACGCCGCGATCGTGCCGGCGATCAGCGCCGCGACCGCGGCGATGCCGCCCAGCCCGTACGCCTGCCGCTTCAGGCGCGCACGACCCTCACGGCGCGACCGCGCTGTGCCCGGCCTCGCCGGCCGCTTGCCCGGGCGGGGGTTCCCCGGCCGGACAGCATTCGCTTTCCGGGGCGGGCCCGGCGGACCAGGCTGCCGGGCTTCCCTGCCCTCTAGACCCGTGTCCAAAAGACGTGCCTCCCGTCAGTGGGCGGCGTCAATGCCGTCATACCGTTATATAGCAATTAATGGAATCTTTTACAGAGATGACCAGACAGTGACAAGGGAAAGCCCTTCGAAACCTGGGGGTAACCTGACGTGAGTGTCATGCTAGCTACCCTTTCCGTACTCGGAAGTAACGTTTCCACATCAGGGAAATCTATTTCCCCTAACGGGACGGCCTTCTCCCCGCGCACCGGGCTCCCCATATCCGACATAGGTTTACATGAGCTTCACCAGTCACATGAGTCACACCAGAAGGTCGGAGACCCGGCACTTTAGGCCCTCACCGGGCCGCGACCAGGCGCCGCACGGTAGCCGCACAGCGCCTCCATGACGGCTCCATGCCGGCCGAGCGGCCGCTCCACGACAGGCTTCTCCCGCCCCTGGGGGCCGCTTCACATATCCGACATTTCCGCATTAGGGGTATTTCAAAAAGACGTTAGATGTCTTCTCCATTACGGCCCGTCGTTACCGGCTGTAACCAAATCCGGCACCCCTCAGACGCCGGACGGCAACGCCGAAAAAGCCCGCGCCGGCTTACCCGCACTGGCTTAAGGCGGAAATGCGGATCCCGCCAGTCTCGCTATTCCACCGCCGTGCGGCCGCGACGGCAGCGGGCGATCATCAGGTGAAAATGATTTTCCGGCCCCTGACCCGGCGTCCCCTCACTCGCAACCGGGCCGGCCGGCGTCCTCGGTGTCCTCGGCGTATTGCCGCTGGGCGGGCACCGAGGGCCGGTCGTGCAGGTGAAGCTGGCGTTCCTCTTCCGTCGTCCCGCCCCACACGCCGTGCATCTGATGCGTCGCCAGAGCGAACTGCAGGCATTGCCGGCGGACCGAACATTCCGCGCAGACCTCCTTGGCCTGGGCGATGTCCTCTTCCCCGGGCCCGTGCGCCGACACCGGGAAGAAGATGTCCGGATCGGCGGTACGACAGGCGGCAGCCTGCCACCAGTCCCTCCGCGCCTCCCTCTCGGCACGCTCACTGAGCAGCTCGGTTACAAGCATTAGCAGACCCCCCGAAACAGTCTCGTCTCAATCTGCGTGGTAACGCTTCGTAGCGCATCGGTAACGGTACCTAGTTAGGTACCTATCCGTGATCTTGCTAAACACCCCTGACCTGCTGCGATACTGCCGCGGCGACGGCCACCGCACCCGGATACGCCGGTCCCGCCGGGACACCCAGCGTGACGGCAGGGCCGAGAAGCCTACGCATCGCGACCGGTCCCCCGAACGTGAGAACCGGAGGACTCCCGCGGCCCTGGGAGTCCTCCGGCCGCTTGCGCGACGGCCGCCGGGGGGCGGCGGCCGCCTCAGCCGCGGAGGGCGGCGCTACCCGGCGAACGCGTCGAACTCCCCGTTCCGGACGCCGCCCAGAAAGGCAACCCACTCATCCGAGGTGAATCTCAGAACCGGCCCCGAACAGTCCCGGCTGTTGCGGACGCCGATCTCGCCGCCGTCGAGGCTCGCGACCTCGACGCAGTTGCCGTTGGCGTAGCTCAGCGAGCTTTTGAACCAGGACGGGCCCTGGTCGTGGCGCTCCAGCGGACTCCTGACCGCGATGCTTCCCACGTTTCCCCTATCTATCGGTGACATTGACTCGTGCTGGTCTGGCTCCCCGGGTCCGGGCCGCCGCCCGGGGAAAGCTCGGTCTCGCAGTCGAGCGCGAAATAGACGCCCATCCCGGCCGGGGTCCGGAACGTGCCCCACTCGCTGGCCAGGGCGTCGATCAGCGCCAGGCCGGGGCCGGACGCCGAACTGGCCCCGGCCTCCACTACCACCGGCAGCGCGCGCCACGTGTTGTACACGTCCACGCGCACCTTCCCGGACCCGCAGCGGACCGCGAGAGTGATCACGGTGCCCTCGCCCCGCACGATCGCGTTGGTGACCAGGTCGCTGGTCAGCAGGACCGCGAGGTCGGCGTCGACGCCGGCCTCCCAGGCGCTGAGGGCGGCCCGGACCTCGCCGCGGGCGAGTGCCGCGGACGCCGGCTCCCGGGTCAGCCGGACGCGGCGGTGCCGCAATTCCGCCGCGCCGGCCCGGGCCCCCGTCTGGGGCGGCACGCTCCGCGGGGAGGCGGGGTCCTCCGCGCGGGCCGGGGGTTTCCCGCCCCAGGCCATGCCGTCTCGCGTGGCGCCGTCGTTGTCCGTGCGGGCCCGGGCCAGCCCGCCCAGGGCGGCTCCCGCCGCCGTCGGGCGGTACCGGTCCGGCTTCGCGTGCGCCATCGCGTCCATCGGTTTCCTCAGCTGTCCCGCGCCGTCGCGGCGCGTTCCGGGATCGACTGCTTGCTCCATAGAAAATGTGCTGCAAATTGCAGTGCAAGACATCGGTCAGGTGACCGAACCCCGAAACCGCCCCGGAGGCCGGTGACCGACGCGGACGGCCGGCGCTGAGGCCGCGCGGAGGCCCGGCACAGCAACGGGAGAGAACAGGGGACGCGGGGGAGAAAGGATTAGCCGTTCGGGACAAGAAAGCCGGGTTCGTTTTGGGGCAGGCCACGATTACCCCGGCCGTCCGGGTCGTCATCATTTTGTGACGCATATCGCGCTATCGGCGGGGGTAACCCCGCCCCGGCAAGTAAAGATGACCACTATGACCTGCGGGGGCGGTCAAGGAAGGACCCCATATGGCGCTCCGTCCCAATGGCGCAGACGGCGGCGAAACACCGGACAGAGGACAGATCAGGCTGGCGGCAGCCGCCAGCCTGATCGGCACCACCATCGAGTGGTACGACTACTTCCTCTACGGAACCGCTGCAGCCGTTGTTTTTCCCGCGGTGTTCTTCCCCGCGTCCAGTTCCTACTCGGGAACCCTCGACTCGTTTGCCACCTACGCGGTCGGGTTCGCCGCCCGGCCCATCGGCGCGGCGATCTTCGGGCACTGGGGTGACCGGCTCGGCCGGAAGGCCACCCTCATCATCACGCTGCTGATGATGGGAATCGGCAGCGCCCTGGTCGGCTGCCTGCCCGGCGCCGGCTCCATCGGCGTCGCCGCGCCCATCCTCCTCGTCGTGCTGCGCGTCATCCAGGGCGTGGCCATCGGCGGCGAGTGGAGCGGTTCGGTGCTGCTGTCCATGGAAACAGGTGACCAACGCAAGCGCGGCCTGATGGCCGCCTGGCCGCAGGCCGGAGTCGCGTGCGGACTGCTGCTCGGCACCGGGATGATGACCGCGATCGCGCTGTCGGACCCGTCCGGTTTCCAGTCCTTCGGCTGGCGGATCCCGTTCCTGTTCAGCCTGGTCCTCGTCGCCATCGGCCTCTGGATCCGGCTGCGGGTCATGGAAACGCCGATGTTCAAGCGGGTCATCGAGCAGAACGAGGTCTCGAAGGTCCCGACCGCCGAGGTCCTCAAGAAGCATCCCAAGGAGATCGTCCTCAGCGCGTTCCTGCGGATGTCGGAGCAGGCTCCGTTCTACGTGTACACCACGTTCGTCCTCGACTACCTGAAGACCCACCTCAACCAGACGGAAGGGGTCGCGCTCGGCGCGATCAGCATCGCCGCCGCGTTCGAACTGTTCGCCACGCCGTTCTTCGGGCACCTGTCGGACCGGGTCGGGCGGCGCCGGCTGTACGTCACCGGGTCGCTGCTCACCGCGGTGGTCGCCTTCCCGCTGTTCCTGCTGGTCAACACGGGCAACTTCGGACTGGTCATCGTCGGCCTGCTGCTGATCGCGTGCGGGCACTCCATGCAGTACGGGCCCCAGGCGGCCTACATCGCCGAGAGCTTCCCGGCCCGGCTCGGCTACGCCGGCAGCGGCCTCGGCTACCAGGCGGCGTCCCTGATCGCCGGCGGCCCGGCCCCGCTGCTGGCCGCCTGGATGCTGGCGAACTACGGCTGGCAGGCCATCTCGATCTACATCATCTGCTGCTCGGTGCTGACCCTGATCGCGGCCGCTCTGCTGCCGGACCGGTCCAAGGCCGACCTGATGGCCCCGGCCGCCGCCCCGGCGGCCGGGCAGACCGCGGGCGGCTGAGCGCCCCCGGCCAGGCCGGCGGCCCCCGGGAACCGCGGGGTTCCCGGGGGCCGTCCGCGCGCCGGCATCCGTAAGCAAATCCGTATGCCCGCACCGGCGGCCGCCGCACCGTTCCGGATCACCGGACGGCTAACGTGGCCGGGTGGATACTTTCTCCAACGGACCCCTGTCATTCGAGGTCACCGACACCCCCGCCTCCGGCGCCGGGAACGGCGAGACCGTCATCCTGCTGCACGGCTTCCCCGAGGACCGCCACTCCTGGGACAGCGTCACCCCGGCCCTGGCCGACGCCGGGTACCGGGTTCTGGCCCCGAACCAGCGCGGCTACACCCCCGGCGCCCGCCCGGCGGCCCGGGAGGCCTACACGCTGAACCGGCTCGGCGGGGACGTCCTGTCCCTGGCCAAGGCCGCCGGGGCTGACCAGTTCCACCTGGTCGGCCACGACTGGGGCGCGGCGCTGGCCTGGTACCTGGCCGGGCGCCACCCGAAGCGGCTGCTGTCGCTGACCGCGCTGTCGGTCCCGCACTCCGCGGCCTTCATGAAGTCGTTCACCGCCGGCCCGCAGGCCCTCAAGTCCTGGTACATGGGCGCGTTCCAGGTCCCGTGGCTGCCCGAACGGCTGCTGTCCCGCGACGGCGGCTCGCCCATGCGGGACATGCTGGTCCGGACCGGGCTGGACTCCGCCTCCGCCGACCGGTACGCCGCCCGCGCCGCCGACCCGGACGCCATGACCGGGCCGCTGAACTGGTACCGGGCCCTGCCGCTCAACCTGTCCGACCAGCCGGCCGGCGTCGAGGTTCCGTCCCTGTACATCTGGGGCGACCGCGACCCGTTCATCTCCCGCGCCGCCGCCCAGCTGTGCAGCCGCTACGTGACCGGCGGCTACCGGTTCGAGGCGCTGCCCGGCGCGTCGCACTGGCTGCCCCAGGAGAAGCCGGCCGAGATCTCCTCGCTCCTCGTCGAGCACTTCCGGAAGTCGCCGCGCTCCCCGCGGCCGTGAGGTTTCCGTCTCCCTTTCCGGGCTAGTTGCGTGGCAACGGAGCACGACGGTCGCGGGACGGGTGACGGACATGACGGACGGGACGACGATCACGGTGGGACTGGTCACCGACCCGGGGCTTCCGTCCCGGGTCTGCGACAAGCTAGCCCGGACACTGCCCGGGGCCCTGACGGGCGAGCTGGGCGGAGACGTGAGCTGGGAGGTGGAGGCCACCTGCGAACCCCTGCTGCTGGACGCGGAGGGGGCGATCCCCGTGTTCGCCATCGCCGACCAGTACCGCACCCGCCACGGCTGGGACATGGTCGTGCTGGTCACCGACCTGCCGCGCCGCGTCGGCGTGCGGCCGATCGTCGGTGATTTCAGCACCGCCCACCGGGCCGCGCTCGCGTCGCTGCCGGCCCTCGGCGGCGGGTTCCGGCTCGGCGCGCGGCTGCGGGACCTCCTGGTGCACATGATCGGGCACCTGGCCGCCGAACGGCTCGGAATCAGCCCGGACCCCGGGTTCGAGCGGTCCTGGCCCGGCCGGCACATCCCGGGCGGGCCCCCTCCCCGGCACCTGGGCGAGATCCTGGCCCCGACCCGGCACATCGGGTCCGCGTACCCGGACGTCGACGCGCACCTCGCGCTGACCGGGCTGCGAGGCCGGCTCCGGCTGCTGCGCGGCATGGTCTACAACAACCGCCCCTGGCGGCTGCTGCCCCACCTGGCCAGCGCCACCGCCGCGGCGGCCGCGACCGCCGCGTTCGGCATCTTCTACTGGACGATCTGGACCATGGCCGAAGCGCTGCCAGTGTGGCGGCTCGCGCTGATCAACGTCCTCACGATCGCCGTCATGGTGGGCTGGCTGATCTACTACAACAACCTGTGGGAACGCCCGGTCGGCCCCGGGCGCGCCCACCAGGCGATCCTCTACAACGCCTCCACCGTCCTCACCCTCCTGGTCAGCGTGGCCTGCATGTACGCGACGCTGTACGCGGGCACGCTGATCGCGGCGTCCACGGTCATCGACGCCACCTACCTCAGCTCCAAGGTCGGCCACCCCGTCGGCCCCGGCGACTACGCCACCCTGGTGTGGCTGGCATGCTCGATGGGCATCGTCGCCGGCGCGCTGGGCTCCAGCCTGGACGGCGAGGAAGCCGTCCGGCAGGCCACCTACAGCCGGCGCGAGCAGGAACGCCAGGCCCGCAGGCGCGCCCAGGAAGAAGCCGCCGGAAACCCCTGAACCCGCACGGAATCGCCCCTACGATCGCGGGATGCGCCTGGACAAGGTCACCATCGTGGTCGACGACTACGACCGCGCCATCGGATTCTTCACCCGCGCCCTCGGGTTCGAGCTGACCGAGGACTCCCCGTCACTGACCAACGACGGCCGGCCCAAACGCTGGGTGGTGGTGACCCCGCCCGGCGGCGGGACCAGCCTCCTGCTGGCCCAGGCCGACGGCGAGCGGCAGGCCGCGTCGGCCGGGAACCAGGCCGGCGGCCGCGTCGCCTTCTTCCTGGACGTCGACGACTTCAACCCCGCCTACCAGCGGCTCGTCAGCGCCGGGGTCACGTTCACCAAACCGCCGCGCACCGAGCCCTACGGGCGGATCGCGGTCTTCACCGACCCCTGGGGCAACCCCTGGGACCTGATCGGGCCGGCCGAGTAGCGGCCGCGCCCCAGTATTCGCACCATCTGCCGCTAAACGCCAGATACGACCCCCGGCGTCCGTTACGATTCCGGACATCGGGTACGCACCGCCGGGGGGCGGGGAGGAATACCCATCATGGGCAGCACGCGAGCGCGTGTTCTCGCCCCGGTCCTCGCTCTGGCACTGGCCGCCGCCCTCGCGGGCTGCGGACGCCTGGCGGGAGTCATCGGGGCACAGGCCGCCACCGACCCCGGACCGCTGGAGAAGACCACGCTGAACGTGTCAGTGGTCCCGGCCCTGGACTCGGCCGGATTCTTCGTCGCCCTGCACGACGGCCTGTTCGGCAAGCAAGGCCTCACGGTCCACTACACGCCGGCGACCAGCAGCGACACCGTGATCGACCAGCAAGTCGCCGGGAAGCTCGACATCACCGGCGGCAACTACGTCTCCTACATCCAGCACTACGTCAACGACCACCAGAAACTGCAGATCATCGGCGAGGGGTCACTGATCCAGTCCGGCACCCAGGCCATCTACACGATGCCCGGCTCCACGATCAAAACCCTGGCCGACCTGCGCGGGCACATCATCGGCATCAACGCGCCCGGCAACATCAACTACCTGCTCGCCGCGTCCCTGCTCACCGAGAACGGGATCCCCCTGAGCTCGGTCCGCTTCCCCGCCCAGCCGATACCCATGCCGGAGATGGCCGCCCAGCTCGCCGCGGGCAAATTCGACGCCGCCTCACTGCCCGAGCCGTTCGCGACCGAGGCCGAGCAGAAATACGGCGCGGTCCCGCTGGCCGACAGCAACCAGGGCGCGACGCAGAGCTTCCCCATCCAGGGCTACGTCGTGACCAGGGCCTGGGCCCGCCAGAACCCGGACACGCTGCGGGCGTTCGTGACGGCCCTGGACCAGGGCCAGGAAATCGCCGACACCAACCGGGCCGACGTGGAGCAGGCCATGGAATCCCTCAGCGGCCCGGCCAACGGCCAGGTCCCGCCGGTGGTCGGGTCGGTGATGGCGCTCAACAACTACCCGATCAGCATCGACCCGGTCCGGCTGCAGCGCGTCCCGGACGTGATGCGCCAGTTCGGCCTGCTCCGCCAGTCGTTCAGCATCAGGAGGATGCTGGCGGGAGGCTAGTCATAAAATGTCCGGGTGATCGAGGCACGACAGCGGAACGTGGCATTGCTGGTGGCCGGCTGCATGTTCATGGAAATGCTCGACGGCACTATAGTAGTCACGGCCAGCCCGCAGATCGGACGCTCCCTGCACGCCCCGGCCACCGAGATCGGCCTCCTGGTCACCGCCTACCTGCTGACCCTGGCCGTGCTGATCCCGCTGAGCGGCTGGCTGACCCGGCGCCTGGGGAACCGGCTCATCTTCCTGGCCGCGATCACGGTCTTCACCCTGGCGTCGGTCGGCTGCGCGGTCAGCACCAGCGTCGGGGAACTCGTCGGGATGCGGGTGCTGCAGGGCGTCGGCGGCGCCATGATGGTGCCGGTCGGCCGGACCATGGTCGTGTCCGGGGCCGACCGGAAGGACATCCTCCGGATCACCTCCTACGTCGTCTGGCCCGGCCTCATCGCCCCGGTCCTGGCCCCCATGGCCGGCGGGCTGCTGACCACGTACGCGTCCTGGCACTGGATCTTCCTGATCAACGCGCCGCTCGGCGTCATCGCCTTCGCCATCGCCTGGCGCCTGGTGACCGACGACGGACGGCGGGAGACTCCCCCGCCGCTGGACTGGCTGGGCGTGATCCTGACCTGCGCCGGCCTGGGCGGCCTCACCTACACCGCGCACCTGGTGTCGTCGGGCGGGGTCCCGGCCGCCGAGACGGCCGGCTTCGCGGTCGCCTCGGCGCTGCTGCTGGCCGGGTCGGTGTGGCACCTGCGGCGGGCCGAGCACCCCCTGCTGAACCTGCGGACCCTGCGCACCGACACGTTCCGGGTCAGCGAGTTCGGCGGGTCCCTGTACTGGCTGGTGGTCGGGGCCGCGCCGTTCCTGCTGCCGCTGCTGTGGCAGACGGAGTTCGGCTGGTCGCCGGTGAAGTCGGGCGCGATGGTGCTGTTCATCTTCGCGGGCAACGTTGGCATCAAGCCCGCCACGACGCCGCTGATCAACCGGTTCGGGTTCCGGGCCATGCTGGTGACCTCGACGCTGGTGATGGCGGCGGTGATGGCGGCGCTGGGCTTCACCACGGCCGCCACCCCGCTACCGGTCATCGGCGGGCTCGCGCTCATCAGCGGGATCGTGCGCTCGACCGCGCTGACCGTCTACAGCACGGTCGGGTTCGCGGACATGCCGCCCGAGCGGATGCGCGATGCCAACACCCTGTTCGCCACCACCCAGCAGCTGTCCAACGGGCTGTCGGTCGCCGTCGCCACGGTCCTGCTGCGCCTCGGCGGCCTGCTGCCCGGTGCCGCCGGCCATCCCCTGGAGCCGTTCACGGCCGCGTTCGTCATGCTCGCCGTCATCTCCCTCGGCGTGACCGCCGAGGCCGTGGCGCTGCGCCCGGACGCGGGCAGTGCCGCCATGGCCGTCCGCCGGGTCCGGGCGTCCGCCGCTTCGGGGTCCGCGGCGTCCGGGGACCGGTAGGAACCGTTCGCGTTCCTCTTCCTCGCGTACGTCGTGGCGCCGGGCATGCATCAGGCTGTCCAGGGTGATTTCGCCGAGGACGTTCTCCGGCTCGGACCGGTCCACGACCGACGCCCGGGTCACCTCGTGGCGGGCGAACTCGTTGACGACCTCCCGTAGCGTGCTGTCGCCGAAGACCTTCAGGTCCAGGTCGCCGGAGGCGGGGATCATGACTTCCCGGGCGAAGAACACCTCCAGCGGGTCGGTCGAGTACTCGCGGGTGAGATGGAGGCCGCGGCGGGCCACCTTCTCGGTCAGCACCGACCGTTTCAGGATCAGGAGGGACACGAGGTAGGCGCTGACCGAGGCGACGATGAGCGCGGGGAGCGTGTTCCACGCGTGGGTGAGCTCCAGGGTGAACACGACGCCGGTCAGGGGGGACCGCATGACCCCGCCGACCACCGCGGCCAGGCCCGCCATCGCCCAGAAGCCGGGGAAGACGTGCGGCAGGGCGAGGCCCTCGAGCGCGCCCAGCGCCCCGCCGATCATGAACACGGGGGCGAGGACTCCGCCGGATGTGCCCGAGCCCAGGGACAGGGACCAGATCAGCGTCTTGACGACGAGGATGCCGATGATGAGCGAGAGAGCAGCACGGCCGGTGAGCAGCTGGTCGATCACGTCGTAGCCGACGCCGAGCGCTCGCGGCTCGATCAGGCCGCCGGTCCCGATGATGAGACCGCCGATCGCGGGCCACCACATCCAGTGGATGGGGAGCTTGAGGAACGTGTCCTCCGACTTGTACACCAGTCCGGTGGCGACGACGGCGAGCAGGCCGCCGGTGATGCCGGGCAGCAGCGTGAGCAGCAGCCGCGTTCCGCTGGGGGTGACGGAGGCGGCTACCGGGAAGATCGGGGAACCGCCGAGTATGGCCCACCGGACCACGGTGGCGACGAGGACCGACGCGCTGACCGGGATGAAGCTGCGGGGCCGCCACTCGAACAGCAGCAGTTCCACGGCCAGCAGGATGGAGGCCAGCGGTGCGTTGAATGTCGCGGCCATGCCGCCGACCGCGCCGGCCACCAGCAGGGTCTTGCGTTCGTCGGCGGTGAGCTTCAGCAGCTGGGCGAGGATGGAGCCGACGGCGCCGCCGGTCATGATGATCGGCCCTTCGGCGCCGAAGGGGCCGCCGGTGCCGATGGAGATGGCGGTGGATACGGGCTTGAGTACCGCGACCCGGGGCTGTACCTTGCTGCCGCCGACGAGGATCGCCTCGATGGCCTCCGGCATGCCGTGCCCGCGGATTTTCTCGCTGCCGTACCGGGCCATGATCCCGACGAGGAGGCCGCCGATGACCGGCGCGAGGAGGATCAGCCACCACGCGTGGTGGCTGGCGCCGGGCGCGACCAGTTTGGTGTCGGCCCGCCGGTAGAAGACGAGGTTGGTGATGAGCCCGATGAGCCGCAGCAGGAGGAAGGCGGTTGCCCCGCTGGCCGCTCCCACGATGAGCGCGAGCCCGGTGATGGGCAGGACCCGGCGGGTCAGCATGAAGTCGCCGAGGTGCTCGGCGCGGTCGGTCACGGGTGTCCTGATCGCGGGCTTCCCGCCCGCGGCGTTCGCGCTCATAGGGGCAGCGGCCCGGTCGTGCTGAACGCGGCGGCGTCGCCGGCGAAGCCGGCGAACTGGCGGGCGACGCGGGCCGCGGCTTCGGCGTCTCCGGGTTCCATCCGCGCCAGGACGGCGCCGAGGAGCTCATGGCGCCGGGCGACGACCCGGGACACCAGGTCCAGGCCCGCGCCGGTGACCCTGATCGTCACGATGGACCGGCTGCGCGGGTCGGTTCCGCGCTCCAGCAGGCCCGCGGCCTCGAGCTTGTCGGCCAGCCGGGTGACCGACGAGGCGGGCATCATGGCCGCGGCGGCGATCTTCGACGACGGCACCGGGCCCAGCCCGGACGCGATCAGCAGCAGCCGGAACTGCGGCAGCGTCACCTCGCCGCCGAGGACCTCCAGGCTGTGCAGGGTGATGCCGACCAGGGCCCGGGTCATCAGCTCGAGCGCCGCGACCTCCCCGGCCGGCCCGGCCTCCTTCTCCGCAATATCATTCACGTATGCAAGTATTGCATACGACAAGACTTGCTTAGTGCAAGACTTGTGCCACCGTGATCGAATTAACGAGTTGATTGGCGGCACTGCCAGTGCCGCCAAATCACTCGTAAGCTCAGAGCCCCCGCGCGGGGGCTTCCGCGGCGGGCGGGCCGCGGTCAGGGCTCGGGCTCCGGGGCGGGCGGGGCGGGCGTCCGCCGCAGCCCGGCCCGCTGCCGGGCGCTGATGACGGCGCCGGCCTCGGCGGCGAGCATCACCAGCATCACGGCGGGCAGCAGGACGGCGCGCAGCGCCGGCGACGACCAGTGCGCGGAGACGCTGCTCGTCGTCAGCCAGGCGAGAACCGCGAAGACGGCCGCGCCGGCCCCCAGCCACGCGCCCAGCCCGGCCCGCGCCGGCAGCCAGAGGCTGTACTCCGGAACGCCGGCGTTCAGCGGCACCCGCGACCCGGCCGGCAGTGACCGGACGGCATACCCGGCCGCGGCGGCCATTCCCAGCAGCAGCAGGCTCCCGAGCACCAGGCTCACGACCACGGCGGGTTCCCCTCTGACCGATGACCAATTCGGACGGCTACCCCGCCCACGGTAGCGGCCCCGGCCCCGGGCCGGCTACCGTCCGCGGGCCCGTAAGAGCGCCGAAAGAGCCTCCAGGGCGGCGGCCCTCATCCGGGACCGCAGGGCGGCGTTGGCGGCCCGGCCGGTGCGGGCCTCCACGACGCGCAGCCCGGTGCCGTCCAGGGCCTTGGCCAGTTCCCCGGGACTGGTCACCAGCGCGTACGGCAGGCCGAAGGCCAGCGCCAGATGCTCGGCGGACGCGCCGTGCGGCGTCCCGAAGACCCGCTCGAACGACCCGAACGACGCGGGTTCCAGCGCCTCGAAGATGCCGCCGCCGTCGTTGTTGACGACGACCAGGCACAGGTCCGGCCGCGGTTCCCCGGGGCCGATGGCCAGGCCGGGGGCGTCGTGGACGAAGGCCAGGTCCCCGATCAGGGCGAACGCCGGGCCCCCGCCCTCGGACGCGTGAGCCAGGGCCGCCCCGGCGGCGGTGGACGCGGTGCCGTCGATGCCGCTGGCGCCCCGGCTGGCGGCCACATACAGGTCATCCCGGCTTCCGAGCTGAGAATCGATATCCCGAACGGAGTTGCTGTTCCCCGCCCATATCAGCGCTCCGGCCGGCGCCGCGGCCAGGAGATCGCGGGCGATGGCCGGCTCGGTCAGGCCGGGCCCGGCCTCGGCGTCCAGCACCGCGCTCGCGGCCTGGCAGGCAACCGCGTCGGTCTGGGTCCAGTCCTCCAGCCAGCTTGTTGCTGTTATCAGATCAGACGGGGCGGCGCCGGACGGGGCGGGGGCGCCGGTGAGCCGGACCGAGGCGGCGACGTCGGTGGCGGCCCGCTGCGGGTCGGCCCACTGCCCGGGCCCCTGGGCGATGACGACATGCCGCGTGCCGCCGGCGCGGGCCAGGCCCATCAGGGCGGTCTGGGGGCGGGACAGGCCCGGGCGGCCCGCGGAGACGATCACGTCGGGACGGTGGGCGGCCATGAACTCGGCCGACGCCAGCAGGTACTGGTAGCCGCGGATCGCGTTGGGGCCCCGGCGGGCCGGGGACGACGGCTCGGCCAGGACCGGCCAGCCCGCGCGGGCGGCCAGGTCCAGCAGCGGGGCGGCGCCGTAGTCCCCGTCGCCGCAGACGATGACGCCGCGCTCGGTCCACGCCAGGTCCAGGGCCGGCCCGGCTCCGGCGGGCGGGGTGAACGCGGTCCACGGGGCGCCGCCGGGACGTCCCTCCAGGGACTCCGGCCAGTCCCCCGGGCCGGCGCCGTCCGGCACGAGGGGATCCCGGAACGGGAGGTTGAGGTGCACCGGGCCCGGGCGCGTACCGGAGGCGCCGCGGGCCTGGGCCCAGGCCTGGCAGGCGAGGGAACGCCAGAAGCCGGCCGAGCCGGGCCGCTTCTCCGGCACCCCGGGGTCGGCGTACCAGCGGACGCTGCCGCCGAACATCTTCACCTGGTCGATGGTCTGGCTCGCCCCGGTGCCGCGCAGTTCCGGGGGCCGGTCGGCGGTGAGCACGAGCAGCGGCACGTCGGACTCGTCGGCCTCGATGACCGCGGGATGGAAGTTGGCCGCGGCCGTGCCCGACGTGCACAGCACGGCGACCGGGCGGCCGCTGGCCTTGGCCAGGCCCAGGGCGGTGAACGACGCGGAGCGCTCGTCGACCCGCACGTGGAGGCGGACGCGCCCGGCCCCGTCCAGGTCGTGGAAGGCCATCGCCAGGGGGGTGGAGCGGGAGCCGGGGGCCAGGACGGCCTCACGCAGGCCGCAGCGGGCCAGTTCGTCCGCGAACACCGTCCCGAAAGCGGTCGACGGGTTCACTCGCCGCTCCCGGGCCGGCCGGCGCCGCCGTCGTCGTCAAGGCAGGCCGCGGCGGCGCGGGCCCGGGCCCGCCACGGCTCCGGGTCGGTCTCCCATTTCGCGAGGGCGCCGGGGTCGACGGCCGGGCGCCGCACGGGCAGCGTTCCCCCGCTCTCGGCCAGGGGCTCGGCGGTGACGTCGCCCGCCAGCAGCGACATGGTGGCCGGCCCGCACGCGTAGGGCAGTTCCGGCAGGGCCGCGGCCAGGGCGATCCCGGCGGCCAGGCCGACGCTGGAGTCGACCGCCGACGACACCACGGCCGGCAGTCCGCACGCCTCGGCGACCTCGAGGGCGGCGCGCACGCCGCCGAGGGGCTGGACCTTCACCATGACGATGTCGGCCGCTCCGGCGGCCCGGACCTTCAGCGGGTCCTCGGCCTTCCGGATCGACTCGTCCGCCGCCACGGGAACGTCGACCAGCTTGCGGACGGCGGCGAGCTCACCGAGACTGGCGCAGGGCTGCTCGGCGTACTCCAGGCCGTAGGGCTCCAGGCGCCTGAGCATCCGGGCGGCCGCCTCGACGCTCCAGCCGCCGTTGGCGTCGACCCGGATCCGGCCGCCCGGCCCGGCGGCGTCCAGGGCGTCGCGGACGGCGGCGACCCGTTCGATGTCCTCCCCCTCGGCCTGGCCCTTCTCGGCCACCTTGACCTTCGCGGTCCGGCACCCGGAGGCCTCGACGATCGCGCGGGCCCGGTCCGGGTCGCAGGCGGGCACGGTCACGTTGACCGGGACGCTCATCCGCTTCGGCGAGGGCCACGGCACGGTCGCGGACTCGATCGCGCTGGCCAGCCAGCGAGAGGACTCCCTCGGCCCGTACTCGGCGAACGGGGAGAACTCCCCCCAGCCGGCCGGACCCTGGATCAGCGCGCCCTCGCGGACGGTGATGCCGCGGAACTTCGTCCGCATCGGGATCGCGAACGCCCTCAGCGTCCCCAGCAATTCCTCGGTGACCTCCGTCACCCTCGACCGCCGCCGTTCGGGCACTCGCCAACCTCCCTAAGTCCGGATCCAACCTTAGTCCGCCCTTCCGCCGGTTCTCCCGGGACGGCATGTGACCGATGTGACACCGGCCCCGCCGGACCGGGCCTGTCCCGGGGCGGGCGGAACGTCCCGGGACCGATGACGGATAATCGGTGACCGTGATGACCCGCCCCCTTCACGCGGTGCTGGTGCCCGGCGTAGCCGGCGCGGCATCGCTCATCGAGCCCCTGTCGGCCGCCCTCGACGGCACCGGCCCCGCCATCCTGCCCCTCGACGCCGGCCTTCCCGAGGCCCGGCGGGAGGAGCTCATGGACGCTTTCGGAGCCGGCGCCGTCCGGGGAAGCGACGGTGAGACAACGATCCGTTCGGGCGGGAAAGAGGTCGGCGCCTCGACCGCGGTCATCATCGGGACCAGCGGGTCCACCGGGACGCCCAAGGGCGTCGAGCTCAGCGCCCGCGCGCTGCTGTCGTCGGCCCGGGCCTCGCTGGCCCGGTGCGGCGCCGCCGACGGCGACCGGTGGCTGGTGTGCCTGCCCGTGACGCACGTCGCCGGGCTGCAGGTGCTGGTCCGGTCCCTGGCCGCCGGGACCGGCCCCGTGATCGCGCCGGAGGCGTCCGCCGCCGCGCTCGCGGAATCCGGCTGCGCCCACGTGTCCATCGTGCCCACCCAGCTTCAGCGGCTGATGGACGACCCGGCGGGCCCGGCGGCCCTGGCCAAGTTCACCTCGGTCCTGGTCGGCGCGGCCGCCACTCCCCCGGCCCTGCTGGACGCCGCCCGCGCCGCCGGCGTCCCGGTCATGACCACCTACGGCATGTCCGAGACCTGCGGCGGCTGCGTCTACGACGGCGTCCCCCTCGACGGGGTCACCGTGCGGTCCGGCGACGACGGCCGGCTGCGGATCTCCGGGCCGGTCCTGATGAACGGCTACCACGGACAGCCCTCGCCCCTGTCTGTGTCTCCTGACGGGGGCGGCGAGTTCGTCACCTCCGACCTCGGGCACGTCACCGGCGACGGGCGGGTCGTGCTCCGGGGACGCGCCGACGACGTGATCAACACCGGCGGGCACAAGGTCGTGCCGGGTGAGGTCAGCGGCGTCCTGGCGACATGCCCGGGCGTGAAGGACGCCGTCGTGATCGGCCGGCCCGACCCGGAGTGGGGAGAACGAGTGGTCGCGGTGGTGGTCCCGGCTGACCCGTCACAGCCGCCTGTCCTAGAATTGCTACGTAATCATGTGCGGGAACGCTTGCCGCGTTACGCTTGCCCTAGCGAGCTGGTGCTGACGGAGTCCATGCCGGTGCTCCCCAGCGGGAAGCCAGACCTCGCCGCGCTCCGCCAGGCCCTCTGACCGGACGCGCGCCCGCGAACGGAAACTTCCGAGATTCGGGAAAAACGTGACGCGTGCGGGAACATTTCGCGGCGCGAAGCGTTAATTATTAGTGCCCGTGCGAAACACCGGTTAAATCCCGGACGGGCTTCCACAAAGCCTACGGGGACTGTAAGTCGTTGATGTTGAACCGCGCGCTTGTCGCGCACGTGAACAGAAGAAGGAGGGAGGTGTCTCATGCCGCGGAACGCCATGACCGCAACTTCTGACGACGAGGCTACCTCACGTCGGGTGGACGATCTGATTCAGCGCGGCCGCAGCCAGGGCCACCTGTCCCTTTCGGACCTGCGGACCGCTTTCGAGCAGGCGGGACTGACACCCGCAGAGGGCAAGTCGATTCTCCGTGAGCTGAGCGAGGCCGGTGTCCGGCTCGCTCACGAGGAGACCGACCTGACCGCTGCCGAGAAGCCGTCCCGGGCGGCGAAGGGCACGGCCAAGACCAAGTCCGCCGCCAAGACCGGCACCGCCGCCAAGCCCGCCGCGAAGAAGACCCGCGCGAAGAAGGCTGAGGCTGCCCCGGTCAAGGCCAAGGCGACGAAGGCCGACGGCGAGAACGCAGACCTCGACGGCGACGACGAGGCCACCGCCGAGGCTGAGTCCTCGGTGTTCGCCGACGCCGTCGACCTCGACGACCAGACGCCGGCGATGGGCGACTCGGTCCACACCTACCTGAAGTCGATCGGCCGGACCAGCCTGCTGACCGCTGAGCAGGAAGTGGACCTGGCCAAGCGCATCGAGGCGGGCCTGTTCGCCGAGCACAAGCTGGACACCGACCAGACCCTGTCCCCGGAATACCGCCGGGATATGGAGATGGTCGCCGAGGACGGGCGCCGGGCCAAGGCCCACATGCTCGAGGCCAACCTGCGCCTGGTCGTGTCGGTCGCCAAGAAGTACAGCGACCGCGGCCTGTCCCTCCTCGACGTGGTCCAGGAGGGCAACCTCGGCCTGATCCGGGCCGTCGAGAAGTTTGACTACACCAAGGGCTACAAGTTCTCCACGTACGCCATGTGGTGGATCCGCCAGGCCATACAGCGCGGCTTCGCCGACTCGGCCCGGACCATCCGGCTGCCCGTCCACGTGCTGGAGATGCTGTCGAAGCTGTCGCGCGTCGAGCGGGACATGCACCAGCGGCTGGGCCGCGAGCCCACGCCGGAGGAGCTGGCCGTCGAACTGGACCGGACCCCGGACCAGATCGAGGAGCTGCTGCGCACCTCCCGGCAGCCGATCTCGCTGGACTCCACGATCGGCGAGGACGGCGAGACGTCCATCGGCGACCTCATCGAGGACGTGGACGCGCCTGAGGCGTCGGAACTGGTTGACCGGCAGCTGATGGCCGAGCAGCTGCGCTCGGCGCTGGACGCGCTGACGCCGCGCGAGGCCACGATCATGGCGATGCGGTTCGGCCTGTACGACGGCAACCCGCACACGCTGGACGAGATCGGCCGCGCCCTGGGCCTGACCCGGGAGCGGATCCGGCAGCTGGAGAAGCAGTCGCTGTCCAAGCTGCGCCACCCGTCCCGCGCGCAGCCGCTGCTGGACTTCGCCTCGTAATTGAGGCAAGCGGCACGGAATAATTCAATCGGATATCCGGTTTTATCTGGATGAATCCGGCAAGCGTGCCGGACCCGACCTCCCGCCGGGTCCGGCACGCTTTGTTATTCCTGTTTTCCATAAAGACCTAAAGCAACCTGAGTGCCGGCCGGTAGAGACGCCGTTGCCGTGAATCTCCGCGCGGCCGTGCACTAGGATTCCCGGGCCAGCCAAAAACTAGCCAGGAGGCCCCGGGTGTCGCAGGAATCGAACAACGGCCTGTCAGACGAACTCGCCGAGGACATCGGCTCCGATTACAGTCCGCACCTGCGAGCCGCGGCCGGGATGCTCAGCGGAAGCGGCGACCCCCAGGCGGCCGTGCCGTACCTGCTGTTCTCCATCGCCCGCAGCCTGGAGGACATGTCCTACCTGATCTCCAACGACAGCATCAGCGTCCTCATGGACGAGGACGGCGACTGACTCCGCCCGCCCGGCACCCGGCCGGACGTCAGGGCGTCCTCTCGCCCGCCGCCGCGCCGAACCCGGTCCTGCGGCTCAGCACCGACTCGGCCGTGCGGGCCGCCAGCCGCAGCCGCTCCTCGCGGCTCCCCGACAGCAGCACCCACGAATGCCCGGCCCGGGTCAGCCCGAGCGCGAACCAGCCGGTCATCGCGGCCCGGATCTCCAGGTCTCCCTCCCGCATCCCGTCATCGTCCCAGGGCACGCCCTCGTGCGCGGTGAGCAGGTACACGTCGTGCCGGGGCAGTCCGGGTGCCGCCGCCCACGGCTGGCTGCCGACCGCCCGGGCATCCTCCCCCAGGTACCGGCGTTCCCACACCGACGTGGCGAACGCGTCGGTGTCGCAGACGAGCACCGGCGACCCCTCCCGGGCCGCGGCCTCTTCCCGGCGGGTCTGCCCGTCCGCCACCGCGTCGAAATCCTCCCGGGTCCAGACCAGCGCCTGAAGGTCCGGCGCCTCCTGCCCCGCGGCGGCCGCGGCCGCCCGGGCCATCTCCCACTTCGCCCCGGTGTAGTCCCGGCCGTGCTCCGGCACGCACCGGGTCCGGGCCCAGGCCCCGCCCCGGTTCCGGAAGTGATCCGCCAGGTCCCGGGCCACCGTCGTGGTCCCCGTGGACTCGGCGCCCACGACGACGATCCGCGCGGCCAGCCCGGCCCGCACCGGCGGGCTCAGGAAGTCCCAGTACTCCGCCAGTCCGGACCGCACGGCGGTCCCGGACACGGGGACCGCCGACCGCGCGGGGTCGACGCTGACCGCCCGGGCCCCGAACCAGTCCGCGAGTTCGGCGCCGTAGGACTCGCTGGCGAAGACCGCGTCGACCGGCGGGCGCCCGGCGACGGCGAGGGCGGCCCGCATGACCGCGACCTGCGCCGCCCAGACGGCTCGGTCACCGTAGTCCACGGGCGCGTCGCAGGGCGCCCCGAGGACGCTCACCCCCGGACCGGCGGCGAACGCCTCGCGCAGCCAGGCCACCCGGTCGGCCAGGGGCACGCTCTCGTGAGCCGCCGCCATCACCAGGACCGTCACCGCCTCGCACGCGGCCGCGGCCCGGCCGATCAGGTACTCGTGGCCCCGGTGCGGCGGGTAGAACTTCCCGATCACCAGGCCGTGGCGGAACTCCCCCGTCATGCCGCGACCGGTTCCGGCGCCCGCTCCGCGCCCCGCAGGGCCTTCCACCACGCTCGCGCCCCGAGCACGCACAGGGTGAGGAACAGCACGTACACGATGGCGGTCAGGTCGAGGCGCTTCACCGCGTACAGCGGGATATAGATGATGTCAGCGGCCATCCAGAACACCCAGTTCTCGATCCGCTTCAGGTTCAGCAGGAACTGCGCGGCCAGCGACAGCGCGGTGGTGAGCGCGTCCCAGAACGGAGCGATGTCGTGGGCCCAGCCCAGCAGCAGCGTCAGCCCCCAGGTGGCCAGCGCCACGAACGCGGCGCACCCGGCCAGCAGCCGCCAGCCCGAGCGGGCGACGACGAGACGGGTCCGGTCCGCGCCGCCCCGCAGCCACTGCCACCAGCCGGCGAAGCCGAGCACGATGTAGACGGCCTGCAGGCCCGAGTCGGCGTACAGTCCCGCGCTCAGGAACAGCACCAGGAAGAACGCGCTGTTGGCGATACCGACCGGGAAGTTGCTGATCCGGGCGAGCACGGTCAGCCAGACGCAGGCCGCGCCGGTCACGAAACCGAGCAGTTCGGCCACGCTGACCTGGTCGTCGCCGAGAGTGAACAGGACCGCGTTCAGCGGAGCCAGCAGATGCGCCATGACAACACCGTTATTTCCAGGCGAAGACCGGCTGCTCCAGCTGGTCCACCCGGGTCACCCGGCCGTAGAGGGCCAGCTCGCGGAACTGGTACAGCACGGCGGCGGTCGGCGCGTGCACGAAGTTCCCCACGAGGGGAAGCTGGATCACCGGCCGTTCGGACTCCGGGATGGTCAGGAACCGGGGCTCGACCGCCAGCTCGCGGAAGGTGATCCGGTACAGCTCCGATACCTCGGCCGGGTTCACTCGCGGCACCTGGCCGTCGCGGACCCGCAGCACCACGGGCGTGATCACGTACCCGGACCGGGTCGGGTAGTCGTCGAGCAGGCCCAGGACCTGGGTCCGGTCCGCGGCGATCCCGATCTCCTCGCCCAGTTCGCGGATGGCCGCGCCGGCCGCGTCCTCGCCGGGGTCGATGCCGCCGCCGGGGAGGGCGAACTGGCCGGGATGGTTCCGCATCCGCGGCGCCCGCCGGGTCAGCCACACCGCACTGCCGTCCTCGCCGCCGTCGGCGCCGCTGATCGCCAGCGCCACCGCGGCGTGCCGCCGCCCCTCCAGCGGAACCTCGACCCGGTCGAACCGCTCCAGCCCACCCAGCAAGTTGTCCATAACCTCCCTATTTTCCCATAAATCCGCCCAGGAACGGACCACCTGGCGCGATCCTTGTCACGCGTGCCGACGGGCCGGCCAGGATCCGGGGGGCTATCCGATATGCGAATTTCATGGTGATACGTTGGTAAATGCTCGCCTCCCGGGCTGGACTCAACCCCCGGGAGGCGGCTCATGTCCCGGGCCTTCCCGGAAGCCGCGCCAGGTTCGACGATCAGGGCGCGCGACTTCCGAGAGGAAAGGGCACGGGAAGATAACCCGGCGACGACCGGTTACACGTGTCGCTACACTGGGATCAACGCAGCGATGATCCGGCCATCACCGGGGAGCTTCCGGAAGAACGGGCACCCTTGCCTGGGCAGGCGGGGCCTCAGTAGAACCGGGCGGGTTCAGCCCGTCACAGCTGGCTAACGAAGCGGCCGTCCAACCGCAATCCGGAGACGACGGCAAGCGAGGTGGTACCGCGGTGCGCTCCGCGACAGGAGCGGGCTCATCGTCCTCGCGGCACCTGTTCCAGCAGCACAGGCCGTGAGGAGAAAATGGCCACCTATCCGCGCGCGGGCGCGTCCGAAGTCCCCGCCCAGCCTGACTTCCCGGAGCTTGAGCGCCAGGCGCTCGCTTACTGGGACGAGCGCGGCACGTTCAAGGAGTCCATCGCCAACCGCGAGGGCGCCCGCGAGTTCGTCTTCTACGACGGCCCGCCCTTCGCGAACGGCCTGCCTCACTACGGGCACCTGCTCACCGGCTACGTCAAGGACGTCGTCCCTCGCTACAAGACGATGCGCGGGTTCAAGGTGGACCGCCGGTTCGGCTGGGACACCCACGGCCTGCCCGCCGAGTTCGAGGCCGAGCGGCTTCTCGGCATCTCCGGCAAGCCCGACATCCTCAAGATGGGCATCGACAAGTTCAACGAGGAGTGCCGGGCCTCCGTCCTTCGCTACACGAAGGACTGGGAGGAGTACGTTACCCGGCAGGCCCGCTGGGTCGACTTCGACAACGACTACAAGACGCTCGACCTCCCCTACATGGAGAGCGTCATGTGGGCCTTCAAGCAGCTGCATGAGAAAGGCCTCATCTACGAGGGCTTCAAGGTCCTGCCCTACTGCTGGCGCTGCGGCACGCCGCTGTCCAACCACGAGCTGCGGATGGACGACGACGTCTACACCGACCGGACCGACCCGTCGGTCACGGTGCGGTTCAAGCTGGAGACGGGCGAGTGGCTCCTGGCCTGGACGACCACGCCGTGGACGCTGCCGTCCAACCTGGCCGTGGCCGTCGGCCCGGATATCACCTACGACGTCGTCGAGGGGAAGGACGGCGAAAGGTACGTCCTGGCTCACGACCGGGTGTCCGCCTACGCGGACTACCTCGGCGAGGAGGCCGTCGTCGTGGCCAGCGTGACGGGCGAAGAACTCCTCGGCCGCCGCTACACACCGCTGTTCGACTATCTCGCCGACAGCGAGAAGTTCGGCACGCAGAACGCCTACCAGGTGATCGCGGCCGAGCACGTGACCACCGAAGACGGTACCGGCGCGGTCCACATGGCGCCCGCCTACGGTGAGGACGACGCGACCGCCTGCCAGGCGGCGGGCATCCCGATCGTGCTGACCGTCGACGACGCCGGCAAGTACCTCCCGGTCATCTCCGACTGGGAGGGCGTCCACGTCTTCGAGGCGAACAAGGACATCATCCGCCGCCTGCGCGAGGACGGATCGCTGGTACGGCGAGATGACTACACGCACTCCTACCCGCACTGCTGGCGCTGCCGGAACCCGCTGATCTACAAGGCGGTCTCGTCCTGGTTCGTCAAGGTCACGCAGTTCCGTGACCGCATGGTCGAGCTGAACCAGGAGATCACCTGGGTGCCGGAACGGGTGAAGGACGGCCAGTTCGGCAAGTGGCTGGAGAACGCGATCGACTGGGCGATCAGCCGCAACCGGTACTGGGGCTCGCCGGTTCCGGTCTGGCAGAGCGACGACCCGAACTACCCGCGCACCGACGTGTACGGATCGCTGGACGAGCTCGAGCGGGACTTCGGGGTGCGGCCGGATAACCTGCACCGCCCCTACATCGACGAGCTGACCCGGCCCAACCCGGACGACCCGACCGGGAAGTCCGTCATGCGCCGGGTCCCGGAGGTCCTGGACTGCTGGTTCGAGTCCGGCTCGATGCCGTTCGCGCAGGTTCACTACCCGTTCGAGAACCGCGAGTGGTTCGACAGCCACTACCCGGGCGACTTCATCGTCGAGTACATCGGGCAGACCCGCGGCTGGTTCTACCTGATGCACGTGATGGCGACCGCGCTGTTCGACCGGCCCGCGTTCCGCTCCTGCGTGAGCCACGGGATCGTGCTCGGCAACGACGGCCGCAAGATGAGCAAGTCGCTGCGGAACTACCCGGACGTCAACGAGGTCTTCGACCGCGACGGGTCCGACGCGATGCGCTGGTTCCTGATGGCGTCGCCGGTCCTGCGGGGCGGGAACCTGATCGTCACCGAGCAGGGCATCCGCGAGGGCGTGCGGCAGGCGATCCTGCCGCTGTGGAACTCGTACTACTTCTTCGCGCTGTACGCCAACGCGGAGAACTACACGGCCAGGGCCCGCACGGACTCCGCGAACGTCCTGGACCGGTACATCCTGGCCAAGACCAAGACGGTCGTGGAGGACGTCGAGCGGCAGCTCGACGAGTACGCGATCGCGGGGGCCTGCCAGTCGCTGCGCGAATACGTGGAGGTGCTGACCAACTGGTACATCCGCCGCTCGCGGTCCCGGTTCTGGGAAGGCGACGCCGACGCCCTCGACACGCTGTGGACGGTCCTGGAGACCGTGACCCGGGCCGCGGGACCGCTGCTGCCGATGACCGCGGAGACGATCTGGCGCGGCCTGACCGGCGGCGACAGCGTCCACCTGCAGGACTGGCCGGACGTGTCGGGCTGGCCGTCGGACGACGCCCTGGCGTCGACGATGGACCTGACCCGGGACGTGTGCAGCGCCGCGCTGGGCCTGCGCAAGGCCCGTCAGCTGCGGGTGCGGCTGCCGCTGGGCAAGCTCACGGTGGCGCACGAGGCGGCCCCGTCGCTGACCGAGTTCGCGGACCTGATTAAGGACGAGGTCAACGTCAAGGACCTCGACCTGTCCACCGAGCCGGCGAGCCTGGGCGAGTTCCAGCTGACCGTGAACCCGCGGGTTCTCGGCCCGCGCCTGGGCAAGAAGGTGCAGGAGGTCATCCGGGCCGTCAAGTCGGGCCAGTGGGCGGAGTCGGGCGAGATCGTCCGCGCCGCCGGGGAGGACCTGCAGCCGGGTGAGTACGACCTGAAGCTCACCGCCGCCGACCCGGACTCCACCGCCGCGCTGCCCGGGAACTCCGGGCTGATAGCGCTGGACACCGCGGTAACGCCGGAACTCGCGGCCGAGGGCACCGCCCGGGACGTGGTCCGCGTCATCCAGGCCGCCCGCCGGGACGCGGGCCTGGAGGTATCGGACCGGATCACCCTGACGGTCGGCGCCGACGGCGCCGTCGCGGACGCCGTCCGGGCCTACGCCGAGTTCGTTTCCGCGGAAACGCTCGCGACCGGGCTGAAGGTCGTCCCGGCCGCGGAGGTCGCCACCAAGCCCCAGCCAGTGGCCGACAAAGGCGAGGTCCGCGTGAGCGTCGCCAAGGCCTGAGCAGCCCGAACGGACCGGGCTGGCTCCTGCGGGGGTCAGCCCGGTCCTTCGTGATCTGGTTCACTTCCGGACAGGTAGACGCGCGAGGTTAGGTTAGCCTAACCTAATCTCCGTAAACGTCGCTGACGCCGTACCCAACCTGCTGATCGGGCTGCGCGAGGGCCTGGAGGCCGGGCTCGTAGTGAGCATCCTGCTGGCCGCCCTCCGCAAGACCGCCGGGCCCGAAGGCCCCGAGGACCGCGCGAAACGCCTGTCGACCGCGCCGGTGTGGCTCGGCGTGGCCGCCGCCGTGTCCCTGGCCGGGTCATTCGCCGCCGTGCTGACCTTCTCCACCTCGGTGCTGTCGTCCAGCGCGCAGGAGGCGGCCGGCGGGTCGCTGTCCGTCCTGGCGGTCGTCCTGGTCACCGGGATGATCTTCTGGATGCGCAAGACCGCCCGCACCCTGTCGAAACAGCTGAAGGGCGAGGTAAGCCGCGCGCTCACCCTCGGGGCCGGGGCGCTGACCCTCACCGCTTTCCTGGCCACCGGCCGGGAGGGCCTGGAGACGACGCTGTTCCTGTGGACGGCGGCGAAGGCCTCCGGGCAGACGGTCGCGCCGGTCATCGGCGCCGCGGCCGGCCTCGCGATCGCGATCACGCTGTGCGCGCTGATGTACCGCCAGGCCGTGAAGCTGAACATCGGCGTCTTCTTCAACCGCACCGCGATCGGTCTCATCATCATCGCGGCCGGGGTCCTCTCCTACGGCCTCGGCGACCTGCAGGACGCCGGGATGGCGCCCGGGCAGTCCTGGCTCGCGTTCGACCTGACCGCGCACATCGACCCGTCGTCCTGGTGGATGTCCATCATCACCGGCCTGACCGAGCTGTCGCCGAAGATGACCGTCCTCCAGGTCACCGCCTGGCTGGCCTACCTGGCCGTGGTCATCACGATGTTCCTGCAGGCCGGCCGGGCACCCCGGGAGGCCCCGGCCCAGCCCGCGACGCCGGAGGCGCCCAAGAGCGGGCGCTGGGAGCGGCTGGCCGGGAACCGGCCGTGGACCACGGGCGCGGCCCTGGTCGGCGTCCCGGTCGTCATCGCGGCGGCGGTCATCACCGCGCTGCCGGCGGCGCCGGCCGGGGCCCCGGCGGTGACAGTCACCTCGTCCAGTTGCGCCGGGGACTTCAAGGCGGCCAAAGCAGGCTCCCAGACGTTCACCGTGCACAACTCGACCGGCCAGGCCGGCGAGATCCGCCTGGTGAACTCCGTCGGCGCGATCGCCGGCGAGATCGAGACCCTGGGCCCGGCCACGTCCTCGACCCTGACTGCCACCCTGGGCGGCGGCAGCTACTCGTTCCTGTGCCTGATGGGCAGGCAGGCCCCGCGCAGTTCCGCGCCGGTTCAGGTCACCGCCGCCCGGACGGAGAACGGCCCGGCCGGGCCGACGGCGGTCAAGCCGGTGACCGTGGCCGACCTGACCCCGCCCAACGACCAGTACGAGAAGTACGCGGCCGGGCGGCTCTCCGCGCTCGCGGGGGAGATCACGAAGCTGCGGGCCGCGCTGGGGCGCGGCGACCTCGGCACGGCCAAACGGATCTACGTCACCGCCCAGCTCCAATGGGAATCCGTCGGAGCTTCGTATGACAGCTTCGGGGACCTCGGCACCGCCGTCGACGGTCTCCCCGAGGGGCTGCGAGGCGGTGTCCGCGACCCCGCCTTCACCGGCCTGCACCGCCTGGAGTACGGGCTGTGGCACGGGCAGAGCGCCGGGCAGCTGGAGGCGGCGGCGGCCACGCTGGCATCGGACGTCGCCAGGGTCCGGGCGAACCTGGCCTCCGATGACCTGGCCGGCGACCCCACGAACCTGCCGATCCGGATCCACGAGATCGGTGAGGACGCCCTGCGCGACCACCTGTCCGGCATGGACGACGAGGGCTCCGGCAGCGCCTACGCGATGACCGACGCCGACCTGAAGACCACCCGGGTCCTGCTCGGCTACGTCGCGCCGCTGCTGGAGGCCCGCTCCCCCGGGCTGGTGAAGACCCTCAACGGCCAGATGGACGGGCTGGCGGCGGCTCTGGACGCGGCCAAGGCGAACGGGAAATGGCGGTCGCTGGACGACACCCCGCTGACCGCCCGCCAGGACGTGACGGGAGCACTCGGGTCGCTGCTCGAGACACTCTCCTCCGTTCCGACCCTGCTTGAAGTTCCCCCTACTCACTGAGGTCCCCCATGAATCCCAGCCGACGTAACTTCCTCACCGGTGCCGTGAGCGGCGCCGCCGGGACCGCCCTGGCCGGCGGCGTCCTCATCGAGGGGGCCCGGGTCGACTCCGCGTCCGCGTCGCCGGGCACCGGCCCGGTCGATGCCGCCTCCTACCCGTTCCACGGGCCGCACCAGGCCGGGATCCTCAATCCCGGCCCGGAGGCCAGGCAGGCGGCCACCTGCGTCGTCGCGTTCGACTCCACCGCGGGCAGCCGGGCCGGGCTCGCGGACGTGCTGAAGACGCTGACCGACCGGGCCCGGTTCCTCACCTCGGGCGGCACCCCGCCCGACCTGGGCATCGGGAAGCCCCCGCCGGACAGCGAGGTCCTCGGGCCGTCCGTCCCGGCCGACGGCCTCACCGTCAACGTGTCCGCGGGGTCGTCGCTGTTCGACCACCGGTACGGGCTCGCCTCGGCCAAGCCGAGGAAGCTGGCGCCGATGCGGACGTTCCCCAACGACGCCCCCGAGGGCCCGTGGCTGCACGGCGACCTGATGGTCCAGTTCTGCGCGAACCACCCGGACACGGTCCACCACGCGATCCGCGACGTCATGAAGCACACCCGGGGCGGCCTGCAGATCCGGTGGAAGATGGAGGGCTACAACTCCCCGCCCCGCCCGTCGGGCACGACGCGGAACCTTCTCGGGTTCAAGGACGGGACCGCCAACCCCGCCGGTTCCCAGGCGTCGTCGCTGATCTGGGTCGACGACCCGGCCGAGCCCGCGTGGGCCCGGGGCGGCTCCTACGTCGTAGTGCGGCTGATCCGGATGCTGGTCGAGTTCTGGGACCGGGTGTCGATCAACGAGCAGGAGAACATGTTCGGCCGGCGGCGGGACACCGGCGCGCCCCTGGACGGCAACGCCGAGTTCGACACCCCGGACTACCAGGCGGACCCCCACGGGTACGTCATCCCGCTCGACTCCCACATCCGGATGGCCAACCCCCGGACCCCGGCCACCGAGAACCAGCGGCTGATCCGGCGCTCCTACAACTACGATCTGGGCGTCGACCTCAACGGGAACCTGCAGGCCGGGCACCTGTTCATCTGCTACCAGCAGGACGTGAGGCGGCAGTTCGAGACCATCGCCGAACGCCTCGTCAACGAGCCCCTGGTGGACTACGTGCAGCCGTTCGGCGGCGGGTACTTCTTCGTCCTGCCCGGGGTGCGGAACGCCTCGGACTGGTACGGGCGCACGATGCTCGCGTGACGACGCAGACCTGTACAACCGTTGCGGCGTAGTGATTAATAGTGATCACTGCGTCGCTCCCCCTTGCGGGGTTCCGCAACCGCCGCGCGGACGGCATTGGTTCTGGTCTCGCTGCGCACGGCCTTCCCGCGGTGCGGGCGGGTCTTACACGCGCTCCCCGGGCGCCCGCTCGCGCGGGCCGTCCGGGCCGCCGTCCCCGCCGCTGCCGACGGGACTGCTGACGTACGGGACCGAGGCCTTGACTAGACCCCGACTGGCGTAACCCGGCCAGTCGCGGAGATTGCGGGCAGCATTGACGTCGCGGTCCACGAGCTCGCCCGTGGACGGGCACCGCAGGACCTTGTCTATGAGCGTCTTCCCCTCCAGCCGACACGGCGTCCCGTCCGGGAGGACGTGACCGTGATGCAGCTGCGAGGAGGGATACCATCTGTCGGCGACGATGAGGGTGCTGCCGCCTGCCTGTGTCTTGTAAGTGAGCTGAGGGCGAACCCGGCCAAGGGCCGCGTCGCTGACCAAGCGGCGGAACGCCTTCTTGCCCATGCTCTTCTTCATGCCGGCGATGTCGAGGTCTTCCACGACGATCTGGCCGTAGACGCGGGCCAGTTCGGTGGTGAGCTGGTGGGAGGTCTGGGCTCGCAGATACACGCACCGGCGGTCCATCTTGCGGAGCTTGGCTTTCGCTTCGCGATGGCCACGTGATCCGGGGATCCGGCGTGACATCTGCCGTCCCGCTCTGCCCCGGGCCGCCAGCGAGGCCCGCAACGGAGCCGGATTCTCGAACTCCTGGATAATCTCCTTCCCGTCGGGGCCGATGCTGCTGACGGTGGCCAGGACGCGCAGCCCGAGGTCAACCCCGGCCCGCAACTCCGGCTGCACCGGGCCTACCGGGGTATCGGGGGTGCGGACGGCGTAGCAGACCGACACGAACAGTCGGCCCCATCGCTCCGACAGGGTCATATTCAAAATCCGGGCCCGGCCGGAGGCAAGGTGCCTCTGTACCCGGCGGGTGTTCTCCTTGGACCGGAGCCCGCCGATGACGGGCAGGGTGATCGTACGCCGGTCCGGCTCCAGCCTCATCGTGTCGGTCGTGAATCGAACCCGCCCCAGATCGTTCCGGGCGGATCTAAACACCGGGAACTGAGGTTTCTTCCCTTTCCGGGTGCTATTCTTCCCGGCCTTCCAGTTCTTCAGCCCCTGCTCCAGGTCGGCGAAGCCCGAGGAATAGCACTCCTTGGAATTCTCCGCCCACCAGGGTGCCACCTCATGCTTCTCCCGGTTCCAGCACTTACGGAACGCAGCCGAGTTCCACGGGACCGACTCGTGGTCCGGGTTGATCTTGCGGGCGTCCATGTCAGACTTCACCCGGGCCAGGGCCCAGTTATACGCCTTCCGGCGCGCGCCGAAATGAGAGCGGATCCGCTTCGTCCGTTCCAGGTCGGAAGGCCATTCAACCTCGAACTTCGCAGCAGTTATTCGCCAGCCCGACGGCACCTGGGATCCAGGCTCCCTGTTCTCGGCCCAGGAAACGACATCGCCTTGATGGAGGGCGAA
>WRBL01000040.1 GCA_009784565.1 Streptosporangiales bacterium
GAGAAGCGGCGCGCCCGGTTCGGGCGCCAGACCGGTTTCCACGGCCTCACCCTAAACCGTCCGGTACGGAACGCGGGCTCAGGCCGCGCTCCGCGCGGTGACGATGCCGAAGCCGCACCCCCAGGGGCGGGACGCCCAGTAGTTCTCCTCGACGGTCTCGTACCGCCCGCCCGCGGACAGCGCGGCGTAGGCGGCGAGCCAGGCGCGGATCTCGTGGGCCCCGGCGCCCCCTTCGAGCACCCAGTCGCTGGTCCAGGCGTCGGCCTGGGACAGGTCGCCGGAGGCGAGCACGCGCAGGACTTCCCGGTCCCACGGCTCGTTGGCCAGCTTGGCCGGTCCCTCGCCGGCGGCCCGGCGTTTCCCGGCGGCCAGGACGGCGGCCTCCCGCTGGGCGATCTGCTCCGGGGTGATGTCGGCGTGGGTGATCCGTTCCCGGACCTCCGGCGTCCCGGTCTCGAAGTCAGCGACCGGCGGGTCGTGGGACAGGCCGCCGGAGGCGGTGAACAGCACCCGCTTGCCGAGTGTCGCGGCCGCGGCTCCCAGCGCCTCGCCGAACAGCCGGACGCGCCGCATCGGGCCGAGCGGCTTGCCGATGCTGTTCACGAAGACTGGCACGAACGGCCGGGGCAGGCCGGCCCCGAAGATGAGCTCCAGCGACTGCAGCATTCCGTGGTCGACCTTGAGCCGCTCGGACCGGGCCACGTCGATGTCGCGCCCGAGGACCTCGGCGTGCAGAAGACGCGCGGTGCCGGCGTCCACGGGGAGCGGGCCCCGCCGGGTGCCCCAGTCGCCGACGCCCTCGGCCTGGGCGCCGATCGCGAACGACGGCATCATCTCGTAGAGCACGCCGTTCAGGTGGTCCGGCCCGAAGGAGACGATCACTTCGGGATCGAATGTTTCGATGAAGCCGCGGACCCGGCCGATGGCCGCGTTGACTTCCTCCAGCATCGAGCCGCCCGGGTCGATGCGGCCGAACATGGGGGTGTGGCTCAGGGCCGCGACCGCGAACGGCATGGAACCTCCGGCGTGCTCAGGATCGGCGAACGGCGGTGTCCATCGTAGGAAGCACGGCTCACGCGAGCCCGCGGACGGTGCCGGCAGGCGGAACGGTGCCGCGGATCGCGGCCACCATGTCCAGGGCCTGCCGGGTCGCGGTCACGTCGTGGGCGCGGAAGATCCGGGCTCCGTCGGCCGCGGCCAGCGCCGTCGTCGCCAGGGTGCCGGCCAGCCGCTCGTCGGGATCGGCGGCCCCCACGGCCTCGCCGACGAAGTCTTTCCGGGACGCCGACAGCAGCACCGGCCAGCCGGTGGCGGTCAGTTCCCTCAGGCGGCGGGAGACCTCCAGGGAGTGCCAGGTGTTCTTGCCGAAGTCGTGGGCCGGGTCGATGATGATTCGTTCTGGTTCCACGCCCGCCCGCAGCGCCCGCCCGGCCAGTCCCAGGACGGTGTCCAGGACGTCCCGCACGACGTCGTCGTAGCGCAGCCGGAACGGCCGGGTGCGCGGCGGCAGCCCGCCCGCGTGCGAGCAGATGATCGCGCTGCCGCATTCGGCGGCGACCTCGGTCAGTTTCGGGTCCCAGCCGCCCCAGGTGTCATTGAGCAGGTCGGCGCCCGCGTCGCAGGCGGCCCGGCCGACCTCGTGCCGCCACGTGTCCACGCTGATCACCACGTCCGGATGGGCCTCGCGGACCGCCGCGATGAACGGAACGGTCCTGCGGATCTCCTCTTCCGGGCTGACCTCGTCGCCGGGCTTGGCCGGGACGCCGCCGATGTCGATGATGTCGGCGCCCTCGGCGACCGCCTCGTGGACCCGTTCCATCGCGGCGGTCTCATCCCAGGTGCTTCCCGGCCGGTAGAAGGAGTCGGGAGTCCGGTTGACGATCGCCATCACCAGGGTGCGTTCCGGGCCGAACTGCCCGCGCCCGAGGCGCAGCGTCCCTGGCTCGCGGCTGCCCGCGCTGTCCTCACTCACCATGCCACCATATAAAGCATGCCGAGCAGGACATGGGACTGGGAGATCACGGAACTATCGGGCCGTCTGGAACTGGAAGTGGCGGCGGACGGGACGCCGCTCAACCCGCTTGTCCCGGTCGACCTGGATATGTGGCGGGACTCCGGTCCCACCGCGGTCACGGCCGCCGCCGAGGTGATCACGGCGGCGCTGCCGGTCACGGTGGGCCTGCTGTCCGGCCCCCGGTCACCCGAGCTGCTGCCGCTGCTCGACGCCGTCTCCGTGACCGTGACAGACGCCCCGGCGACCCCGCGGCGCCGGGTCATCTCCCGGAACCCGCCGGGCCGGGACATCGTTCCGGTCGGCGATCTGCTGGGGGAAGGATCACTGGACTCGGCCGTCGGACGGCTGCGGGAAGCCGTGGAGCGGTCGCCCCGCGCGGCGATCGCGTGCGGCCGCCTGGTCCGGCAGACCGCGGCCCTGGACACGACCGGAGGGCTCGCGGCCGAGGCGTCCGCCTACTCGATGCTGCTGGGCGGGCCGGAGTTCCGGCGGTGGCGTGATTCTCGCGGAGAACCCCGGCGGATCGACCCCGGCCCGGAGCCGGTGCTGATCGACCGGTCCGCCGACCGCCTGGTCATCACCCTGAACGTGCCGGAGCGGCGGAACGCGTTCAGCACCGCGGTCCGGGAGGCTCTGCTGGAGGCCCTGACGCTGGCCGAGACCGACCCGTCGGTGAAGTCGGTCGAGCTGCGCGGGGCCGGACCGTCGTTCTGCAGCGGAGGCGACCTTGAGGAATTCGGCCTGGCGTCCGACCTGGTGGCCGCCTACCTGGTGCGGATGGCCCGCGCGCCGTGGCGGGTCATCGACCGGATCGCGCCGAAGGTCACCGTGCGCGCCCACGGCGCCTGCGTCGGCGCCGGCACCGAGATGACCGCCTACGCGGGACGGGTGGTGGCCGAGCCCGGCGCCTTCTTCCAGCTTCCCGAGGTCGGCATGGGCCTGGTCCCCGGCGCGGGCGGCTCGGTCAGCGTCACCCGCCGCGTCGGCCGCCACCGCGCCGCCTGGCTCATGCTCACCGGCGACCGCCTCCCCGCCGATACGGCCCTCGCCTGGGGCCTCGTAGACGAAATCGGGCCGGCCTAGCGCGCGTTTTCGGCTCATGCCCGGCGCTGAACATCCCTCGTATTCTACAATTATGTAGAAATCAGGGCTGTCATGAGAGGGGTTACGTGCGTGCCAGCACCTTCGGCCGTTCTTCCGGACAGCACGACTGAACCAGACGGCCCACGACCGGAGCATATCCGCCGGGCCGGCGCCCTGCGCCCAGCGGAGATCGCGAACGCCGGCGTTTTCGCGGCTCTCGCGGTCGTCATCGTGTCGGTGGGGGCGTTCCTGCCCCGCCTGGGCGCGATCGAGCTCCTGGCGGTCGTGCCGTTCGCGATTGCCGGGCTCCGGAACCGGCTCCGCGCGGTCGTCGCGGCGGCGGTCGCCGCCGGGTTCGTCGCGTTTCTCGTCACCGGCCTGACCTCCACGTTCTCGGTCGCGGGATGCGCCGCGCTCGGCGGATTCTGCGGGATCACCCGCCGACGCGGTCACGGGCTCGGGCTGGTTTCCCTGGCCGCGGCCGGGGTCGCGCCCGTCGCGGCGGCCGCGGCCGTGGGCATCCTGTCCGTGTTCTCGGCCGCGCGGAACCTGACGTTCGAGTCCCTGCGCGCCAGCGTGGCCGGCACCGTTCGGATCGCGGCCGCCGCCGGGGTTCCCCCGGCGGCCGCCCGTGCCGTGCTGACCCTCACCGACGAACTCCTGCGGGCCTGGCCCGTGGCCGTCGCGGCCGCCGTCCTGGTGGCCGTGCCCGCCGGGATGCTGCTGACCAGCGTGCTGGTGACGGCGATCGCCCGGCGCGTGGAATGGCTCGCGCGCACCGATCCGCTCGACTACGCCGCGCGCGCCGATGCCGAACTCGGCTCGCCGGTCGCCCCCGTGCCCCTGGAACTTGACGGCGCCGGCCTCCGCCACCCGGGAACGCCCGGGCGGGACGCGCTCGCCGACGTCAGCCTCACGGTCGCACCGGGTGAGTTCGTCGCGGTCGTCGGCCCCAACGGAGCGGGCAAGTCCACGCTGGTGTCACTGCTGGCCGGCGCCCAGCCGACGACCGGGACGGTCCGCCGCCCCGGCCGCGTCGGACTCGGGCTGCCCGGCGGGACGGCGATCGTGGCCCAGCGGGCCGAGACGCAGGTGATCGGGAGCACCGTCGAAGAGGATCTCCGCTGGGGGCTGCCTCCGGCCTACCCGGTTGACGTCAGGTCGCTGCTCGCCGGGGTCGGCCTCGACGGCCTCGCCGCCGCCAGCACCGAGTCACTGTCGGGCGGGCAGTTGCAGCGCCTGGCCATCGCCTCCGCGCTGGCCCGGCGTCCTTCCCTGCTCATCTCCGACGAGTCCACGTCCATGCTGGACGCGGCCGGGCGAGCCGAGATCCTCGGCGTCCTGAAGGCCCTCGCGCAGTCCGGCACCGCTGTCGTGCACGTCACGCACGATCCGGCGGAGACGGCCCACGCCGGCCGCGTCATCACGCTCGCGGACGGCCGGGTCGCCGATACGGACGATGTCCGGGTCCCGCCCCTGGCGGAAGAGGGCTCTGCGGGCACGGATTTCGTGCCCGTTCACGGGCCCGCGCCCGGACCTGACGGCGACGCGGTCATCCGGGTACGCGGGGCCGGCCACCGGTTCGACCCGGGAACGCCCTGGGAGGTCACCGCGCTGCGTTCGGTCAGCCTCGACGTCCGCCCGGGCGAGGGGCTGCTGATCACCGGTGCGAACGGGTCCGGCAAGACGACGCTCGCGTGGGTGCTGGCCGGCCTGATCCGGCCCACCGACGGGACGGTCACGATCGACGGCGCGCCCGCCCACGAGTCAGTCGGGGCGGTGGCGCTGTCGTTCCAGCACGCCCGGCTGCAACTGCAGAGACCGACCGTCGCCGAGGACATCCTCGCCGCCGCGGGCCCGGGCGCGGCGCCGGCCTCGACGGACGCCGACGGATTCGTGCGCGACAGCCTGCGCCGGGTCGGGCTCCCCGCCGACCTCGCCGGGCGCAGCATCGACGAGCTCAGCGGCGGCCAGGCGCGCCGGGTCGCGATCGCCGGCCTGCTGGCGTCCCGCCCGCGCGTGCTCGTCCTGGACGAGCCCCTCGCCGGGCTTGACCGCGAGGCCCGGCGCGGGCTCATCGAGCTCCTGGGACGCATGCGCCGCGAGGAGGACCTCACTCTCATCGTCATCTCCCACGACCTCGAGGACATGGGCCTCGCCTGCACCCGGTCGGTCGAGGTGACGGACGGCACCGTGCTCCTGCCCGGCACCCCGGAGGAACCGCCGCCAGCGTCCCGGCCGGCCCGCCGCGGGCGCACCGGTTTCGTATTCCGCGCGGTACCCGGCACCTCGCCCCTCCACCGGCTCGGACCGGCGGTCAAGCTGGTGGGCCTGGCCGTGGTCACCGTCACCGCGCTGCTCCTGCCCGGATGGCCCGCCATCGCCGTCCTCGGCGCCCTCGCGATCGCCGCCGGAACCGCCGCACGGCTGCCCTGGTCGGTCGTTCCCCGCCTGCCGTGGTGGGCCCTCGCGGTAACCGCCTTCTTCGGCGTGACCGCGGCGGCCGGGAACGGGCTCGCCCACTATGCCGAGTCCCTGCTCCTCCTCATCCTGTTCCTGGCCCTGTCACTGCTGGTCGTCTGGACCACGCGGGTGGAGGAGCTCCCGGCGGCGTTCGTCCGCATCGTCTCTCCGCTCCGCGCGGTCAGGGCGCCGGTCGACGAATGGGCGCACACCCTGACCCTGGCCGTGCGCACGCTTCCGCTGCTCCACGAGGAGATCCGCGTGCTGGTCGCGGCCCGCCGGCTGCGTCCCCGGCCGAAGGCGGCCGGGCCACGGGACCGGATCACCGCCGACGGCCGCGAGCTGCTCGATCTTGTGGTCGCGGTCGTCGCCTCGGCCGGCCGCCGGGCATCCGACCTTGGCCGCGCCGCGACCCAGCGCGGCGGCATGCGGCCGGTCCGCCGCTGACATCGCCGGTTCTGCTTTATAAGCTCTCGGCTGTGACCGAAGACGTCGTGAATGTCCGTGACCTGCTGGACCCGGAGCTGCGGGGCGTGTTCGACGGGTGGCCGGCCCCGCCCATCGACCAGTGCATCGCCGTCGGCCGGAACGCGCCCCCGCCCGCCGTTCCGCTGTCGGACGCGGTGGCCAGGACCGGGCACACGGTTCCGGGCGACCCGGAGGTACGGGTCCGGGTGCACCGGCCGCGCGGGGTCCCGGGGCCCCTGCCGGCCGTGGTCAGCATGCACGGCGGCGGCTACATCGTGGGCAGCTACGACTCCTGTGACCCGCTGTTCGACGACTGGTGCCCGCGCCTGGGCGTCATCGGGATCGCGGTCGAGTACCGGCTCGCCCCCGAAACCCCGTACCCGGGGCCGCTGGAGGACTGCTACGCCGCCCTGAAGTGGGCCTGCGACAACGCGGCGGACCTCGGCATCGACGCTGGCAGGATCGGCGTCCACGGCAGCAGTGCCGGAGCCGGGCTCGCGGCGGGACTCGCGCTGCTCGCCCGCGACCGCGGCGAGGTCCCGGTCGCGTTCCAGGCGCTGGACTGCCCGATGCTGGATGACCGGCAGGCCACCGGTTCCATCAACGCCGAGGGGCTGTTCGTGTGGACCCGGGGTCACAACGAGCTGGGCTGGCGGTCCTACCTCGGAGACCTGTACGGCCGTGAGGAGGTCCCGCCCTACGCGGTCCCGGCCCGAGCCGCGGATCTCGCCGGGCTCCCGCCGACGGGCATCGTGGTCGGCGCGATCGACGGCTTCCGCGACGAGTGCGTCACCTACGCCCAGCGGCTCAGCCAGGCCTCGGTCCCCTGCGACCTGCACGTCATCGCGGGACTGCCGCACGCCTACCGGGCCGCACCCGAGGCGGCGGCTGTCCGGCACGCCCGGCGTGACCTGGACGACTGGATCGCCCGCCAGCTCGCCGGATAGGAACGGCCGGACAGGAAGCGCGGGGAAGCCCGCACCGCCTGCCCGGGCTATCTCACTGCCTCCTGCCTGCGGTGCCGAAGAACGGAGCCCCGGACCGCCTGCACCCGGCCGGCCGCCCCGGGCGTCGTTGCCCGGCCCGTGACCACGCGCTTGTCCGATCTTGCTTCCGGTAACAAGCCGTTTTCGACCCGCAGGCGCGCAGCGCCGAGGACGCGAAAATGGTGCGTTAGGCCGTTGACTGGGCCCGGCCACCCGCCTGGCCCCACCCGCTCCTCCCCGGCCGGCACCCTCCGCATCCCGGCCCGCCACCGGGTCCCTGCGGGCCAGTTCCCGCAGCACCGCCAGCAGCCGTCCTCCGCGGGTCGCGCCCCGCCCGGGCGCCGGAACTGCCCGCCAGCAGATTCGTCTCGGCCCTTCGGTACCGCGTTCGATTCCTTACGGCCACTGCTGCGCCGCGGCGGGGCAGCACACGCGGGAGCGGGCGGCGGGCCGGGTGCGGTGGGTGCCGGGCCGGGCCGGGCCGGGGAACGACGCCCGGGCGGCCGGCCGGGTGCGGGCGATCCGGGCTTCCCCTTCTGGCACGGGTGGGCAGGAACGAGATAGGTCAGACGCCCTCGGCGGCGCCGCCGAGGGCGGGGTCCGGCCGTCCGGCGGATCAGTCGTCTGCGGCAAAGGTCCTGTTAAGATTCGCCTGTGCCCCGAGCCTGGTGGCGCGGACGGCTGGCGGCCTGGATCGCCGCGCTCGCCGCCTGCGTCATTTCCTCCTGCATGCTGGCCTCCCCGGCCCGTGCCGACACCTACACCAGTTTCCTGGTCCAGCAGCTGCGCCACGATCCCGTGTACATCAGCAGCTACTCACCCAACGCCCAGCCCGGCGACGCCGCCCGGCTCCGGCAGTTGCTCTCCCGGATTCCGCTGAAGACCTACGTGATCGCCGACGTGGCGGCCGGGCCCGACGGCGAGATGAGCGATTCCGACCTCGCGGCCCAGCTGCACGATCAGCTCGGCGGCGGGCTTTTCATCATCTCGCGCCTGATCGGCGACGCCTCGGCCACCGGGTACGGCACGCCGCTTCCGGTCGGCGACGCCATGGAAGCGGCCAAGTTCCAGATGCCGGCGGCCGACGGGTATCCGACACTGCTCCAGCTGACTTCCAAGTTCGTCCCGATCCTGCTGTCAGGGCACACCGAGCAGCAGCTGAAGGTCGGCGAGCACATGGTCGAGCAGAACGACAAGGCCGATCGTCCCGCCGGCGCCCCGGCCGGACAGGTCACCGCGGTGACCGCGGGCGGCGCGGTACTCGGCGGCGGCGCGGTACTGGCCCTGGCCCGCCGGCGGCGACGGCGCCGCCGGCACCGGAGGCGGATCACCCCGGGCCCCGGCGTGGCCGGGACCCTCGGCATCGCCGGGCTCCTGGCGCTGGCCCCGGCGTCGCTGACCCATTCGGTGATGGCCCGCCCGGGGGCGGCCGCCGCGCCGCCGGACGGGATCGCGGCCGTGGCGCGCGGGCTGTCGTCCTCGCCGCTGTACGTGGACCCGGACATGCGCTGGATGTTCACCGCGGCCCAGGAGAAGCGGATCAGCGCCGCCCTGCGGTCGTCTCCGGTCCCGGTGTACGTGATGGCCGTGCCGCTCAGTACCGACGATGACTCCCCCGACTACGTCGGCTACTCCGACGACCAGCTGTACCACCGCACCCACCGCGACGGCGTGTACCTGACCGTCGGCCCGGAGGGCGACATCTACGACGCCGAGTACCAGGTGCCGCGGAACATCTACCTGTCGGTGGACACCGAGCAGGAGCCGCTGTCCCTGCTGCAGCCGGCCCAGGTGGCCTCCAGCGTGCCCGGGAGGATGGAGAAGCTGATCTCCGCCGTCGCCGCGGCGCCGAAGGACCCGCAGGCGGCCGGGGTCCCCTCGCCCCAGTACTCCCCCGGCGAGTTCACCGGCGGCCGGACCGCCGACGACAGCCACTTCGACACGGGCGGCACGGCGTCCAACGTCACCTCCGACCTCACCACCGGGGGTGTTCTCGGCCTGGTGATCGGCGGGCCGCTGCTGGCGCTGCTCGCCCTGGCCGGCGCGGGCTCCGCGCGCCGGTCGGCGGCCAGCCGGCGCGGGTGGGGCGACGACGGCGACGCCGGGACCCCCGTCGGGCACATGCCGGCCGCCCCGTCGGCCGGATGGCTGCGCAGGCACGCCGAGGGCGAGCTGGCGGAGCTGGAACGCCTCATCGACTCCGGCGGCGAGACCAACCCGGGATGGGACCGGGCCCTGGACGACTACGACGCGGGCAGGCTCGCGGCCACCGGCGACGCCGAGCCGATCGACCTGGCCGGCGCGATCGTCCTGGCCCGGGACGGCCGGATGGCCCTGCAGCAGCGGCTGGAGCGTCCCCCGGCGCCGTGCCTGGTGAACCCGCTGCACGGTCGGGCCACCGAGGCGGTGACGGCGCAGGCCCTGGGCCTGGGGGCGGGCGCGGAGCACGCGTTCAGGCAGGCGGGCCGGATCACCGCCTGCGACAAGTGCCGCCGGGCGACCGCCGGCCAGCGGCGGGAGCGGGCACTGAAGGTCCGCCACAACGGCACGACCATGGGCTACACCGATTTCGACAGTGTGTGGAGAAAACGGCTCTTCGGCGCCACCGGGCCCGGATTGCCGCAGGCCGTGAGGGAGCACCTCCATGTCAGCTAACGTCATGCCCCGCGGGCGGCGAGTGCTCGCGCTCACGGTCCTGCTCGCCCTGCTGGGTGCCGTCGGCGCGCTCGGCGCGGCGCCGTCCCGGGCCGCGGCCAGCGCCACGCCCGGGGAACGGATCGCCGCCAGCCTGCGCAAGTCGCCGATCTACGTCGACCCGTCCCTGAGCTCGGCGTTCCCGTCCAGCGTGCGGGCCGGGCTGCTCAAGCAGATCCACTCGGCCAGGGTTCCTGTCTACATCGTGGTCGTCCCGCTGGTCAAGGGCGGTACCTGGCCCGACGGCGAGCAGCTCGCCAGCGTGGTGCACGGGTACCTGAACCGGCCCGGCGTCTACCTCGCTCCCTCCGACGCCGATCTTTCGAACGACATCGGCGCCTATACCTGGCCCTCGGACCCGGACGGGCTCGACGCCGCCCCGTACCACGCGGGCGACGCCGCGCAGGCCGCGGACCTGGCCGCAGGCCTGGACGAATCCGGGCTCCCGGCCAAGTTCAGCCGGTGCCTGACGCTGATGGCCAACGGCAAGGCGGTCTCCACGTACCAGGCGGAGGACAAGGCGCTCAACGCCGAGAGCCGTCCGACGACGCCCGCGGCGGAGCCGGCGCCCACGAGCGGCGGGCCCGGAGCGGCCCTGTACGCGGTGATCGCGGTCGTGACGGTGCTCATCATCGGCGAGGGCTTCCTGGTAGCCCGGCGGCGCGGGAAGCGGCCGTCGACGGCGCCGTTCGTCACGCCGCACTCGGTGTTCACCACGGCCCGGAACGCGACCGAGGCCGAGCTGCGCGAGGTGGCCCAGCAGCAGGTCATCCGCCTTGGCGAGCTGGTGGAGCAGCCCAGCTCGTCCGGCAAGGGCGACGCGCAGGTGGCGCGGGCCCTGGATGCCTACGAGGCGGCGGGCAAGGCCCTGGACGGCGCGGCCGGGATCCCCGACCTGGCCGGCGTGCTGGTCCTGACCCATCAGGGCCAGAACGCGATCGCGGCGGCCCGGGCGCTGGAGGCCGGACAGCCCGAGCCGCCGGACCGCCCGCTGTGCTTCTTCAGCCCGCTGCACGGCGAGGGCCGCCGCGACATCCACTGGCGGGCCCTGGGCTCCCGCCAGACCCTGGACGTCAGCGCGTGCGCCGAATGCGCCGACGCGACGGCCCGGCACCGGCTGCCCGAAGTGCTGCACGACCGGGACGGTGACCGGGAGATCCCGTACTACGAGGCCGACCCCGGCCGCAGCGTGTGGGCCGCGACCGGGTACGGCCAGTTCGGCGACGACCTGGCCCGACGGATCATCACCCGGGGCCTGCGCCCCGGCGGTTAGCTGGCGGCGGCGCCGCCGCGGGCGGGGGTGCGGCCGGTGCGGAGGGCGACGGCCAGCAGGAGGGCCAGCAGGCCCGGCACGACTCCGGTCGCGACGTACGCCCAGCTGTAGCCGGTGTTGGTATACACCTGCGGGACGTTCGTCACGACCATGTGCCCGAGGTCGTTGGCCACGATCTGGAACGGGTGGGCCGACGCGACGGCGGTGAAGACCGCCGTGGCGATCGAGGTTCCGATCGCGCCCCAGACGGCGAGCATGCCCGCGCCGACGCCTTGCACGCCGGCGGGGATCGTGTCCATCAGTAGGTTCGGGTTGCCCGCGTAGTAGAAGCCGCCGCACAGCCCGTACAGGATGCCGATGAAGAGCTGTTCCTGCCAGGTCGAGTGCCAGAAAACCCACAGCCCGGTCCCTACCACCAGGGCCGCGCCGGCGATGATCAGCGGGACCCGGCAGCCGACCCGGCGGCAGACGAAGCCGCCGATCACGCCGAAGATCATCATGAACAGCGCGGTCCAGAGCGTGATGTGCAGCGCGATCGACAGGATCGACATGCCGTTCGCGTAGCTGATGTCGCCCCGGAAGGTCATGGCCTTCGCCACGAGTGCCGGGGCCACATGGTGCTGGGCGGCGGCCTGGGCGATGATCCCGCCCTCGAGCACGGAGGCCTTCGGGGTCTCGAACATGTAGAAGATCATGGTGCTGACCGCGGTGAGCGTCGTCGTGATCAGGAGCGCGATCCCCATGAGGGCCGAGACCTTCGGGGCGGCCAGCAGCTTGAGGTTCATCATCGGCTCCGGGGTCCGGAGCTCCCAGCCGATCCAGGCGGCGAACAGGACCACGCCGGCGATCAGGTAGGCCAGGCAGCCCATGTTCGTCCAGCCCCAGGACGGGCCCTCGCTGATGTAGACGAGCACGCCCCCGATGGAGACGCCGAACAGGACCCCGCCGACGATGTCGAGTTTCGACTTCAGCCGCAGCGGGGACTCCGGCACGCAGGCCATCACGATCGGCGTGGTGACCACCGTGTAGATGACCAGGAACCAGAAGACCGACCGCCAGCTGTGGTGGGCAGTCAGCGCGCCGACGATGATCGGCGTGACGACGCCGCCGATGCCGAACCCGGTGCCGAGAATGCCGACCGAGACCGGGATCCACTTGCGGGGCAGCAGGTCGCGGACCAGGCCGTACTCCAGGGCGGTCATGCCCATGGACGCCCCGGCCAGGGCCCGGCCGACCAGGAAGAGCGCCCAGTTCGAGGTGAACAGGCACAGCAGCGCGCCGATCAGGAAGAGCAGCCCGCAGGCGAGTGTCACGTTCTTCTTGCCGAACTTGTCGCCGAGCTTGCCGATCAGCGCGATGCTGGCGCCGCCCGCGAGGCCGACGACGCCGGAGCCCCAGGTGATGCCGGCGCCCGCGCCGGGGAAGGATGTCGCGAGTTTCGGCAGGATGCTGGAGACCGCGGCCAGCTGCATGGGCGCGATCTCGGAGTACAGCACGAGCGCGGTGACGAGGGCGACCACGCGGCCGATACGGGAGGGATCGAGGCGGCCCGCGTCTTCCGCGGCCGGGACTTCGGGTCTTACGGCTTGATCGGCCATATTCGGAAACCTTGTTCTCGAAATCGATAACCGGATTTCCCGAAACGTAGACCCGTCCCCCGGACAGGTCAATAGGCCAATGATAACAAGTATGTACTTACTTACCAATACCGGTTAGGCTGCGGGCGTGAGCGATGACGGCCCGGGCGGCGGCGAGACAGGCGGGGGCAGGGTCGCGGGCCGGGTGGCCATCGTGACGGGCGCCGGCTCCACGCCGGGCCCCGGCATGGCGACGGGCCGGGCCTGCGCGATGGTGCTGGCCCGGGAGGGTGCCCGGGTGCTGGTCGCGGACATCCGCGCCGACCGCGGCGGGCAGACCCGCGACCTGATCCGCGACGAGGGCGGCACCGCCGAGGTGTTCACCGGGGACCTGCGGCGGGACGCGGACTGCGCGGCGATGGCCGCCGCCGCGGTGGACGCGTTCGGGAGCGTCGACATCCTGGTCAACAACATCGGCGTCGCGGTGCCGGGCGACGTCACCGGGATGCCCGAGGCGGACTGGGACCGGTGCCTGGACCTGAGCCTGCGTACCGCGTTCCTGTCCTCCAAGCACGTCCTGCCGGTCATGATCGCGCGCGGCCGGGGCTCCGTCGTCAACATCGGGTCGATCGTGGCGGTCCGCGGCGCCGGGCGGATCGGCTACGCGGCGGCCAAGGGCGCGCTGCACGCGATGACCGTGGAGATGGCCTACGCGCACGGCCGACAGGGGATCCGGGTCAACACCGTCGCCCCGGGCCACATCACGACGCCGCTGCTGTTCTCCGAGCTCGGCGTCACCCCCGAGACCGAGTTCCGGCAGCGGATGGCGGCGGCCACCACGCTGCTGGGGACCGAGGGCGACGGCTGGGACGTCGCCCGGGCGGCGGCCTTCCTGGCCAGCGACGACGCCCGCTGGATCACCGGCGTCACCCTGCCGGTCGACGGCGGCGCCATGGCCGTGACGCCGCTGGTGATGGCCGATCACCTGCGGGCGGTCGAGGGGCCCGGCGCCGGGCTCAGCTGACCGCCAGGTCGCCCCCGAAGTCCGGCTCGCGCAGCCGGTGCCACATCTCGGTGCCGGTGAACGGGCAGTTGACGGCCGAGCGGCCGCTGGCGTTCCGGTAGTAGCTGCGGGCCCGGGGGTCGCTGTAGATCTTGATCGCCTCGCGCTCGTCGAGTTCGGCGTTGTAGCGCCGGTAGGCGTCCGGCGACACGTCCACGGCCCGCTCGCCGCGCTCGACCAGCCGCCCGACGCACAGCAGGGCGTACCGGGCGGCCATCTCCTGAAGGTTGATGACGCCCAGGCCACCGTAGGAGTTCATGTTGGGCCCGTAGATGAGGAACAGGTTCGGGAAGCCCGGCATCATCACCCCGGCGTAGGCGCGGGGGCCGTCGGGCGCCCACAGGTCACCGACCGTGCGCCCGCCGCGGCCGCGGACCTCCATCGGCCACAGGCACTCGTTCGCCCGGAACCCGGTGGCGTACACGATCAGGTCGAGGTCGTGGCGGGCCCCGTCCCGGGTCGCGATCCCGGTCTCGGTGACCCGCTCGATGCCGTCGGTGACCAGGGTGACGTTGTCGCGGAGCAGGGCGTCGTAGAAGCAGTAGTCCGTGTCGACCTGAACCGGCCGGGCCGAGAACGGCGGGTGCGGCGGGATCATCGCCGCGGCCAGGTCCGGGCGGTGGCCGAGCTTGCGCCGGATGAACGCGATCCGGTCGTCGCGCAGCCGCTTGTTGACGGCGCTGCGGGCGTGCGGGTCTCGGAATTCCGGGTCGATGACCCGGACCGGTTCCGACAGGTACGGGCTGGCCAGCCAGTTCGCGCGGAACCGCAGGAAGTTCGCGTAGTACGGGAGGTTCCGGTCCAGCCAGGTCACCTGCTCCGGGAACGGGTCCAGGTAGCCCGGGCGGTCGAACAGCCACTGCGGGGTCCGCTGGAACACGGAGACGTGCGCGGCCTTCCGGGCCAGTTCGGGCACCATCTGCACGCCCGAGCAGCCGGTGCCGATGACGCCGACGCGCTTGCCCTCGTGGCCGAGGCCGTCCGGCCACCGGGCGCTGTGGAAGGCGGGGCCACGGAAGTCGCCGGCGCCCGGGAGCGCGGGGACGTTCGGCCGGGACAGCAGGCCGACCGCGCTGATGACCGCGTTCGCCCGCCAGGTCCGCTGCCCCTCGGGCCCCTTGGCCAGGATCTCCCAGGCCGAACCATTCTCGTCCCAGGTCAGCGAGACGACCTCGGTGCCGAAGACAATTGAATTCCGGATGCCGAACGAGTCTGCGATCCAGTCGAAGTAGCGCTGGTTCTCCTCCCGGGCGCAGTACGGGCCGGAGAAGACGAAGTCCACGCCGAAGATGTGCGCGTAGGCGCGGCTGGCGGAGTCGACGCGGGCCCCCGGGTAGCGGTTCTCGAACCAGGTGCCGCCGACGCCGGCGTTCTTCTCCAGGACGGTGAAGGCGATGCCGGCGTGCTTGAGCTGCACGGCGGCGTTCAGCCCGCCCATGCCCGCCCCGATGACGATGACACCGAAGCCGTCCGCGCGCCCGGGCCGCGGCCCGTTCCAGTCCAGGCCGCGGGCGTAGGGATCCAGCGCGAATTCCTCCAGCCACAGCGGCAGGTCCTCGGCCGGGACCTCCGGCACGCCGGCGGCCAGCGCCAGGCTGCGGGGCAGCCGGTCCAGCGGCCCGATGCCGCCCGCCCCGGGCGTCCCGCCGCTGTCCCGCAGGTTCTTCAGGAACGCGAACGCCTTCGCCCGCAGCAGGGCGATGTCCTCCTCGCTGGCGGGCCTGGACGCGTCGATCCCCGACTGCCCGGTCACCCGCGTGGCGGCGGCCTCTTCGTCGCCCGTGAGCTGGTACAGCAGGCCGCGCAGCGCCATCGGGTCCGCGTGGGCGGCGGCGTCGCGCAGCTGGTCGTCGGTCGCGCCGGCGAGTCCGGCGGCGGAAGCGGGCTCAGTCACACTTCCGACAATAAGTAAGTAAATACCTACTTGCAATGGTCGGGCGGGCGGAGTCAGCCCAGGACAGAGCGGACCGGGGGCCGTTCGGCCGACGGGACGGGGCGGGAGCGGACGCGCATCTCTCCCCCGTCCCGGGTGAACTGGTGCAGGTCCAGGCCGCCGGCGAACTCGCCGGTCGGCGGGCCGCCCGGACGGCGGCGCTCGGCGACCAGCATCAGCTCGGCCGCCATCAGGCCCAGGTCGTGGCTGGACTGGTGCTTGTGCCCCCGGCTGCCCAGGTCCACCTGCGCGATCGAGTCCAGGCCCCGGGTCCGCGCCGTGTCCAGCAGCACCCCGAGCTCGATGCCGTAGCCGACCGGGATCGGCAGCGACTCCATCAGCGGGCGCCGGGCCGCCCACTCCCCGGCCAGGGGCTGCACGACCCGGGTCAGGTGCGGCCACCACATGCTCAGCAGCGGCCGGGCCACCAGCTCGGTCACCCGTCCCCCGTCGGCGGACAGACCCTCCGCGAGAGGGTCACTGGGATCCGTTCGGGAAAAAAGCCGTTCGTAGAAGCCCTTGACCAGCTGGACCCGGTCATCGGACAGCAGCGGGCCGAGCAGGCCGGTCACGAAGTGCGGGCCCCAGCGGGTGAGGTCGGCGTCGACGAAGACGACGATGTCGCCCTTGGTGACCAGCAGGGACTTCCACAGCGCCTCGCCCTTGCCCGGGTGGCCGCCGTGCTCGGGGGCGACCTCGCGGGCCGGGTAGACGGTCGCCCCGGCCCGGTCCGCGGCCTCCGCGGTCGCGTCGGTGGAGTCCGAGTCCATGACGACCAGCTCGTCGACGAGGCCCGTGTCCGCCTTCAGCTTCGCGATCGCGGAGACGACATCGGCGACCGTACGTTCCTCGTTGCGGGCCGGGATGACCACGCTGACCGTGTCACCCCGGCGCTGCTTGAGCTCGGCCAGGTCCGCGGCCGGCCAGTCCTGCCAGCGGCTGGTCCGCTGCCGGAACCATTCCGCGGCGATCTCCTCCGCGTCACCCACCACCGCGCTTCTCCCCTGCTCCCAGCGGGGCGTGGCTGATCAGCGCCGCCGCCCCGGCTTGGTCAGCATACTGGCCTCCCAGGTCAGCGAACAGCGGCGAGGGCGGGGCGACGGGCGGTTCCCCGGCGGAACGTCTCCTGGCCCCGGCCGTCGCCGGCCTCCGCGACCGCCTTCAGGGCCTGGGCCTTGAAGGCCCGGGCGGCGATGGACAGGTCGTGGCGCACGCCGCCGGATCCGGCGTCGAAATCGTCCGGCCAGGCGTCGCCCCAGAACCGGATGTCGGCGTCGTTGTTCTCCGTGGCCTGCTGCACGAGGCGGCGCACGCGCTCGTCGGAGACGTACAGGTCGGTGCGGACCGCGACCGCCTCCAGGCACGAGCCGGCCAGCGGCGCGGACAGGGCCTCGTCCAGGTGGTGCCCGCGGGCGCCGAGGATGCGCAGCGCCCGCTCGTCCGGGTCGTCGGCGGTGATGACGTTGACCTCCCAGCCCGCCATGACCTGGTCGAACAGCCAGCCGCCCGCCTGCGCGACGACCTCGGCCAGGCTCGGTGCGATCGCGGTCAGCCGCGGTTTGAGGGAGGCCCGGACGGGGGGCTCAGGGAGAGCCGCCGGTCGAGGGAGCTGGTGTACTCGCGGAACACCTCGGTGAGCGGGATCGAAGGATCGAGCAACCATGAAGTCTCCAATCCGGTGATGAAGGCGACGATTTCCGCGGCTTTGACGGCCGGATCCAGGTCAGTTCGGTAGCGCCCTTCGCGCTGTCCCCGCCGGATGCCCTTGGCGATGATGTCGACGGAGAGCCGGTACCTGTTCAGGAAGCGCTCGTGGAGCGGCGCTTCGGGCTCGAGGTTCTCGGTGAGAAGGACAGTGAACATGCCGATCGACTCGGGCGTGCGCTCGAACCGCTCGACGACCTTTTGCAGCTGCTCGATCGTGCCGCCCCGGAAGTTCGCGGCGGCCAGGTCATCGGCGTCGCGAGTGTCCAGCACGGCATGCAGCAGCTGCTCTTTTGATTCGAAATGATGGAGCAGGCCAGCCGGAGTGACACCGGCCTCCTGGGCGATCTGCCCGAGAGTCGTACCGCGTGCGCCGTTCCGCGCCACCATGCGCTGCGCCACGGATAGGATCCTCTGACGACGATCCTCACCCTTGGCGAGGAGCGTGGCGTATCGCCTCTGATCAGCCACGGGGCTCCCTTCAACCAACCTACTGAACGTACATTAGATTGGTTGCCGCGCCCGTTACAAGGGGAAACCGTTCCGAAATTTCCGGACTTGGCGCGACGGCGGCCGACTGGAAATGATCTTCTCCTCATGGGAGAATCAGGCATGCCGCATGGGAAGCGCGAGATGGCCGGGATCGCGGGCCCGTGGCGTGGCTCACGAGAGGCGAATCACAGGGCGCAGGCGCCCGTACGCGGGATGCGGCCCGGGAAACCGTGCATAATTAGAATGTCAGGAAATGGAAACGGCGATCTCGCGTCTGGAAAACATGCCAGGCATGAGCCGTACGTCGCTTACCGTAATCGTGCAGTAAGGTTGTGCCATGACGCAGAACACGGATGCGCTCGTGACCGTGCCCGGGGATGAGCCGACCTGGAAGCAGCGGGCCGTCGAACGGTCCACCCGCGCCGCCAAGCTCCGCGCCGAGCAGCGCGTTCAGCGGTTCCTCGACGCCGCGCAGCTGATCATCACCGAGAAGGGCACCACCGACTTCACCGTACAGGAAGTCGTCGATCGTTCCCGCCAGTCACTGCGCAGCTTTTACCAGCACTTCGACGGCAAGCACGAGCTGCTGCTCGCCCTGTTCGAGGACGCGCTCCGCCGCTCCACCGACCAGATCTCCGCGGCCGCCTCGGGACACGACGACCCCGTCGACGCGCTGAAGACCGCGGTAGAGCTGCTGTTCGAGCTGTCGCGGCCCGACCCGTCGGCCAAGCGCCCCCTGTTCACCGACTTCGCCCCGCGCCTGATGGGCTCCCACCCGGCCGAGGTCCGCCGTGCCCACGCTCCGCTGCTGGAGCTGCTGACGTCCCTGACCGAGGAGGCCTCCGGCGCGGGGCGCCTGCGGTCCGGGCTGTCGCCGCAGCGGGCGGCGGCGCTGACCATGGAGACCGTGATGTTCGTCGCGACCAGCAGCGGGGCGCCCGCCGCGGACGACGACGAGCACGAGCCGGCCACCGCGGACGAAGTGTGGAGCTTCTGCTCCGGCGGGATCATCAGCGCCTGAGCCCGGCACGGGCCGAGCCGAGCCGGGGCCGAGAACGCCATTCTCATATCGAGAGAGTCAGAGTTACACTCGGAGGCATGACCGAACTCTGGGATGGCCTGCTCGCGTGCATGAAGCTGGACGGCCCGACGGCCGACGGGGACTTCGAGGGAAAGAACCTGGAGCTGGAGTATCACCGGCTCTTCGGGGGGCAACTGCTGGCGCAGTTCATCCGGGCGGCGGAGCTGACCTGCCCGGACAAGGCAGTCAAGTCGCTGCACGTCCTGTTCCCGCGGGAGGGCACCGCCGATGAGCCGGTCCGCTACGAGGTCCAGCGTCACCACGAGGGCCGCACGTTCGGGTCGCTGACGGTCCTGGCCCGGCAGGAGGCACGGGGCGTCATCGGCACGGCGTCGGTGTCGGTGCATTCGGTCCCGGAGCCCGGAGGGGTCGCCGTCCAGACCGCCGACCCGGTCTCCGGCGTGCCCGGGGACTCCGCGGCCGTCGACATCGGGATGCTGCCGTTCGAGACGCGCACCGGCGTGGACCTCGACTCGCCCGAGGAGGCGCCGGCGGAGTTCTCCCTGTGGTGGCGCACTCCGGCGGCGGACCCGGCGCTCGCTCCCGCCCTGGCCGCGTACGCGACCGACCTGACGCTCATCGGCACCGCGCTCCGGGCGGTGGACGGGGTGTCGCAGCGCGACGCCCAGGTCAAGTTCGCGTCGGCCGTCACCTCGCACACGGTCTGGTTCCACCAGCCGTTCCGCACCGACGACTGGCTGCTGCTCCGGCAGGAGTCTCCGATCCTGGCCCGCGACCGGTCGTTCGGCCGCGGCGACATCCTCACCGCCGACGGCACCCTGGTCGCCTCCTACGCCCAGGAGGCGATGGTCCGCTTCCGCTGATCAGTCGCAGCGGGCCCCCGCATCGCCGCCGCCCGCGCCGCATATTCGCGGCCCACCGGGTAGGCGGCAGTCATGCTTTCTGCCATCGTCAACGCGATCATGATGATCCTCGGACTGATCCTCGACATCATCACGCTGCCGTTCCGGATCGTATTCGCGCTGCTGCGCGGCGCGGAGTTCGAGTTCCGGCGCTTCAGCCGCCCCCGCGGCCGGCCTTAACACCGGCGGACGCCCCGGGCCGCGACGACGACCTGGCGGCCGGGCCGCCGGGACTGCCCAAAATCATGACCGAAATCAGCGACAATAGCGATACGGGAAATCCGGTTATCCATATCGGTCAATGACGATAGAGGGCAGGCGATGGCGCAGGTAGTCGAATTCGGGCTGGAAGATGGCGGCACACTCATCGTCCAGGCGGCCGGACCCGACTCCGGCGGAGGACTGGGCCTCGCCTCCCCCGATGAGAACCTCAGGAAGGCCGGGGAAACCCTTGAGTCCGCCGTCGACCGGGTCGTCCCGGCGCTGGAATCAGTAACCGGCAAGCTGAAGAAGCTGTCGCCGAACGGCATGAAGGTCGAATTCGGCCTCACCCTGAGCGCCGAAAGCGGAGTCATCCTCGCCAAGGCCGGCGGCGAAGTCCACCTCAACGTCACCCTCAACTGGGGCCCGGGAAACGAGAGTGACTGACCAGGCACGGGACAGTCTCCTGATAAGTTCCGGCCATGCCTGCTGATGACGGGGACCTGCGCGGGGTCGAGCCACTGGCCTACGTCAGTCACGGAGACGATCGCGGGAACAGCACGGGGGTTGTCCTGGTCCACGGGGCGGGCGGGAGCGCGGCGGGGAGCTGGGGGCCGGTCGCCGGGCGGCTGGCCCAGCACTGCCGGGTCATCGCGCCGGACAATCCCGGGTCGGGCGGGACTCCGCTAGACGGGGCGCTGACCCTGGACTCGGTCGCCGACCGGGTGGCGCGGACCGCGCGGGAGGCCGGGCTGGGCCGTTTCGCGGTGGTCGGCCTGTCCATGGGCGCGCCGATCAGCCTCCGGCTGGCCACCCGCCATCCCGGGCTGGTCACCGGGATCGGGCTAATCGCCGGGTTCGCCTATCCGGACGCGCGGACCCGGCTGACGCTGGGCCTGTGGCGATCGCTGCTGCAAGCCGACCCGAAGACGTTGGGACAGTTCCTGCTCTCGATGTCCTTCGGCGCCGAGTACCTCGACCAGCTGAGACCGGCCGAACGCGATGCCTTGACGGCCGAGCTCCCGGGATCCCTCCCTCCGGGCGTGGAGGCGCACATCGATCTCGCCGAGAGAGTAGACACGAGAGACGACCTGGGCCGGATCGCGGTTCCGGCCGTCGTCATCGGCGCCACCGACGACACCCTGATTCCGGTCCGGCATTCGGAAGCCATCGCCCGGGGCATCCCGGAGAGCCGGCTCGCGCGCGTCCCGGCGGGCCACAGCGTCCCGGTCGAACGGCCGGAGGAACTGCTGGCCCTGCTCCAGCCCCTGCTGCTCCTGACCTGAACTGAGGGCGGCAGGCTGACCTGGCAGACCGCCGCCCCGCGAGCTCACACGCCGACGAGGTTCGCCAGGTTGCCGCCCATGATCTTGGCCTGCTCGTCCTGGGTCAGCTTGCCGAGTTCGTCGACGTAGCGGGTGGGCTCGGCCAGGCCCTCCGGGTGCGGGTAGTCCGAGCCGAACAGGACGCGCTCGACTCCGATGACCTCCGAGAGCTCCTTGAGGTCCTCTTCCCAGAAGGGGCTGATGTTGATCCGCGTCCGGATCGCCTCGACCGGGTCGCCGAGGAAGCCCTCCGGGGCCTTCTTGTAGACGTCCCCGAGGGTGTTCAGCAGCGGCTGCAGCCAGGCCGAGCCGTTCTCGATGACCGCGACCTTGAGCTCCGGGTGGCGGAACAGGGCGCCGTGGCAGACCCAGGAAGCGACCGCGTCCTGGACCGGCCGCCACTCCTGCACCATGTGGAACGTGTTCGTGACGAACGGCAGCATCTCGTTGCTGCTGCCGTCCCATTCCTGCTGGTGACGGGCGTAGCCGCTGTCGGAGGAGTGCATTGCGACGAGGACGCCGAGGTCGGAGGCCCGCTTCCAGAACGGGTCGAACTCCGGCAGCGCGAAGGAGCGCAGGCCTTTAAAGCCGGGGACCGGAGCGGGCCGGACCAGGATGGCGCGGGCGCCGCGCTCGTAGACCCAGTTCAGTTCCTCGATCGCTTTGTCGACGATCGGCAGGCTGATCACCGGGACGGTGAAGATGCGGTCCTTGTAGTTGAACGACCAGACGTCGTCCAGCCACTGGTTGAGGGAGTGGACGACGGCGTGGATCAGCTCCGGGTCGTGCCGCATGCGCTCCTCGACCAGGCTGGCCAGGGTCGGGAACATCAGCGAACGCTGGATGCCCAGCTCGTTCATGAGCTCCAGGCGCGGGCCCGGCTCGCGGAAGGCCGGAACCGACTTGATCGGCTTGCCGAAGATTTCCCGCCGCGACTTGCCCTCGGGGTTGCCGTTCTTGAAGTACTCCTCCATCGCGCCCGGGCGCGCGACCACCTCGAAGGTCGGGTTCGGGATGTACTCGCTGATCTGCCCCAGGATCGCGATCTTGGTTCGCCCGTTCACCTGGACGTACTGGATCGCCTTCGAGTACTGCTTCGGCAGGTACTTGGTCAGCGCCTCTTCGGTCTCATACAGGTGGTTGTCCGCGTCGAACAGCGGAAACGGTAGCTCGCGTGCCGCCATGAGAGTCCTCCTTACTAGATATGAGAATGATATTCTCCACTAGCCCTCAGCCGCAATGTCGACAACCCGCGAAGCCAAGCGAGGCGCAGTTGAGACCGGGATAAGGCCAAGCGCCAGATTCGGTCTCCCAGACTGGCGACGACGTCCAGGCTGCCCCCGAGAGCATCGATATAGGCGCGCACCACGTCCATGCCGGAGTTCTCACCGTTCTCGATCTTGGAGACCCGGGCCTGCGACACTCCCAGAGACTGTGCGAGCTCCGCCTGCGTGACCTCGGCGGCCTGCCGCATCTCGGCAAGCTGCTGGCCGCGAATGTAGGCCTCATGCCGTTCCTTGGCCAGAGCCTTGCCCTCGGCCATCTCAGACGGAGAACGGGGATCAACGGCGCGCCCTCTCGCACGCACGTCACTCCACTTCGAGTAGCTACTGCCCATTGCCTGCCTCCATAGCCTTCAGATGCTCCGCGTACCTGCTGTCGGCCAGCGGTATCGCCCCGTCATACCAGCCTCTCCAGGTGCCTGCCTTGTCCCCTGCGACCAGGAAAACTGCCTCCCTCAGCGGATCGAAAGCGAAGAGCATGCGAATCTCACTCAGCCCCGCCGAGCCGGGACGCAACTCCTTCATGTTGTGGTAGCGGCTGCCCACAATCCGGTCAACAAGCGGACGCCCCAGTGCAGGCCCCTCAGCAGCAAGCTGGTCAATGGCCTGCTCAATGAGGTCAGCAGTTTCCGGATCATGCTCGCAGATGGACAGATACCAGGCTTCGACATCCTCATGGAGGTTTACCTCCCATGCACCAAGACCCATTATAACCAATCAGTTATATCAGGGAAGCCGCAGACTTCCAGGATGAGAATCAGTCGACGATCACGACAATCGTCGACTTTACTATGGCAGGACGGATCCCAGAACACGCGCGATCACTGCTTCCCGGCCCCGAGCACCAGGCAGGCCCCCCGGCGGCCGCCGCCCCGCTACTTTCACGTTAACCAGGGGGTATGACATTGCCGCGCGAACTCTCCCGCATGACCATAAGACGGCCCGCAGGGCCGAGAGCCCGCGCCGCGCCAGACGGGATCAGGCCGCCAGCCGGAACCTGACAGACGCCCCGGGTCAGCGGGAGCGGTCGGCGATCGCCTGCCGCAGGACGTACTTCTGGATCTTGCCGCTCGGGGTGCGGGGGAAGTCGTCGCGGCCGAGGTCGCCGACGGACCGGATCTCTTCCGGCCATTTCTGCCGGGCCAGGCCCGCCGCCTCCAGGTGGGTTCGGACCTCCGCCAGCGACGGGGCGGGGGCTCCCGGCTCCCGCATGCGGAACACCGCGGCGCCGTGCTCGCCCAGGCGCGGGTCCGGGGCGGCGACGACCGCGACCTCGGCGACGCCGTCCAGGGTGAGCAGCAGGCTCTCCACCTCGACCGCGCTGACGTTCTCCCCGCCGCGGATGATCAGGTCGGCCTTGCGGCCGGTGATCGTGTAGTACCCGTCGGCGTCGACGGAGGCCAGGTCCCCGGTGTGGTACCAGCCTTCATCGTCGAAGGTCGCCGCGGTGAGCGCCGGATCGGTGTAGCCGAGGCACAGGTCCGGGCCGCGGGAGAGGATCTCCCCCTCCTCCGACAGCCGCACCTCCACGCCGGGCAGCGCCTCGCCGTCGGTGTAGAGGCGCTTGGCGGCGGGCGCCGAGTACACCGACCCGGTAACAGACGGGTGCTCGGTGCTGCCGTAGGACCGGTAGGCGACGATTCCGAGTTCGGTGAGCCGCTCCAGGAACGGGGCCGGGACCGGCGCTCCCCCGAAGCCGGCGTACTTCATGCTCTTCAGGTGCCCCGGGGTGAAGTCCGGGTGATCCAGCAGGCTGGTGACGTAGTACGGCGCCCCGCCTCCCACGGACAGGCCCTCGGACTCCATCAGGGACAGCACGAGGCCCGGATCCCAGGTGTCGGCGATGTGGATATCCCGGCCGAGGGCCACCGGGGTGAGCAACGCTCCCAGCATCCCGATGAAGTGGCCGACCGGAGCGGACGACAGCGGCGTCCCCCGGTTGCCGGGGTACCGGTCCAGGGACTGCCGGGTCTCGAATCCGAGGGTCCGGTGGCTGTGGATGACGCCCTTCGGGTTCCGCGTGGTACCGGACGTGAACGCGATCAGGGCCGTCGAGGCCGGGTCGGCCGCCAGCACGCCTTCCAGCGGCGTCTCCGCCAGCAGGGCGTCGAAGTCACGCTCCCCCGAGCCGACGACGCCGACGACGCCGACGACCGGCACGTCCGCGGACACGGCCGGGTCGTACCTGAGCCTTCCGAACTCCGCCGCGGTGATGAACACGGACGGTTTCACCGACGACAAGATGTAGCTGACTTCCTTGCGGCCGTAGAAGTGCACGATGGGCACCATGACCGCCCCGAGCATCGCCGCCGCCCAGAACGTGGCGGCGGCCTCCATCCAGTTCGGGAGCTGCATCGCGATGACGTCTCCGGGCCCGACACCCCGCTCCCGCAGCCCGGCGGCCAGCCGCCGGGCGGTCAGGTCAACGTCGCGGAACGTCCCGGTGAACGGCCGCGCCGCCGAGTGCACCCGGAACACGGCGTCCGGGTGCTCGGCGAGGCCCCGGGACAGCAGGTCGCCCATCGTGTCACCGGTCCACCATCCTTCGGCCGTGTAGCGCTTGACCAGTTCATCGGGAATCGTCCGCAATTGTCACTCCATCGGGATGGGGCCGAACCTGGACTGGGTGTCCCGTAGGCCACCTTCCGGCGCACCGATGGCGCCTTGACCCCCCTCTTGGGGAAGTCACGTCACATCGAGTCCGCTGGAAGGGGGCGGGAGCGGGAGCGGGAGCGGGGACGGGCGGGGCAGGGCGGGGCGGGCGGGGTGACGGTTACGTGATGGCGCCGGAGGTCTTCAGCTCGATGATGCGGTCCCAGTCGAGGCCGAGTTCCTCCATGACTTCGTCGGTCTGGGCCGCGAACTCCGGCGCCGGGCCCAGGTCGGGGGCGTGCTCGTCGAACTGGACGGGCGAGGAGACGAGCCTGAGGCCGTCGGCGTCGCGGATGTACTCGTTGGAGGCGATCTGCGGGTCGGCCGCCGCCTGCTGGGTGTCCTGGACCGGGGCCCAGGGGCCGGCCAGGGTTCCCAGGATCGGCGTCCACTCCTCCAGGGTCTTCTTCTCGAACTCGGCCGCGAGGATCTCCTCGGCCTCGGCGGTGTTGGCCATGATGTTCTCGGCCGAGTCGAACCGGGGGTCGTCGATCAGGTCCGGCCGTCCGACGTGGCGGCACACGTCGGCCCAGTACTTGCCGGGCTGGAGCATCACCAGGGACAGGTACCGGCCGTCCGCCGTCTTGTACAGGTGCGACAGCGGGTTGTGCATGCCGCCGCCGGCCCCCACGGGCGGCGGCGCCCAGGGCTTGCCCGCCCACAGGGACAGCGCGATGGGGTGGCCCATCGCCCACAGGCCGGAGCCGAGCAGGGACACGTCCACGACGGACGTCTCGCCGGTGCGCTCCCGCTTGAACAGGGCGGCGGCGATGCCCCCGGCCAGGTTCGTGCCGGAGATCGTGTCACCGTAGGCCGGGACCGGGGAGATCAGGCCCGGGTAGCCCTGGGGGGTCAGCGAGGCGGCGCTGGTGCCGCGGGACCAGAAGGCGGTCATGTCGTAGCCGCCCTTGTCCGCCTCCTCGCCGCGCGGTCCGAGGGCGCTGCCCCGCGCGAAGATCACCGAGGGGTTGACCGCGCGGATGTCATCGACGTCGATCTTGAACTTCTTCCGGGCCGAGGGCAGGAAGTTCGTGAGGAACACGTCGGCCTGCCGGGCCAGGTCGAGCAGCACCTCGTGCGCGTCGGGGTTGCCGAGGTCCAGGCCGACGCTGCGCTTTCCCCGGTTGGCGTGGGAGAAGTTGGGGTTCGGCTCTCCCTCCACCTTGAAATCGGCGATATGGCGCAGGCCCCGCTGCGGGTCGCCGGTGACCGCGTGCTCGATCTTGATAACGTCCGCTCCCCAGTCGGCGAGGACGGCTCCGCTCGAGGGAACGAAACCGTACATCGCGACTTCGAGGACGCGGATCCCTTCCATGGGACCTGCGCTCATCCCGCCTCCTTCTACTGAGCGGCCACGGGAGCGGCCAGGGTCTTGCTCTCCAGGAACTCCTCGAGTCCGAGGACGCCCATCTCGCGGCCGATGCCGGACTGCTTGAACCCGCCGAACGGGGAGTCGGCGCCGAACCAGGCGCCGCCGTTGATCCCGATCGTGCCGGTCCGGATCTTCCGCGCCACCGCGAGGGCGCGGTCTTCGGAAGCCGACAGGACGCCGCCGGACAGGCCGTAGATGGAGTTGTTGGCGATCTTGACCGCGTCGTCGTCGCCGTCGTGAGGGATGACGACCAGCACCGGGCCGAACGCCTCGGTCTGCGCCACCTCGCTGTCGGGGTCGACGTTGGCCAGCAGGGTCGGCTCGTAGTAGTAGCCGGGCCCGTCGGTCTTCTTGCCGCCGCAGACCAGGGTCGCGCCGTCGGCCACGGCCCGCTCCACCAGGCCGTGGACCTTGTCGCGCTGTTCCTCGGTGATCAGCGGGCCCATGTAGTTCTCCTGGTCGAACGGGTCACCGTACTTCACGTTCCCCATCGCGGCCGCGACCCCGGCGACGATCTCGTCGTGGGAGTCCCGGGGCACGACGAGACGGGTGGTGATCGCGCAGCCCTGCCCGGCGTGCGAGCAGGCGGTGAACGCGGCGGTCAGCGGCAGCATCGAGGTGTCGGCGTCGTCGAGGACCACGAGGGCGGACTTCCCGCCGAGCTCGAGGAAGACCCGCTTGATCGTCTCCGCGCCGGCGGCCATGATCTTGCGGCCGGTCGCGGTGGAGCCGGTGAACGTGATCGCGTCCACGTCCGGGGACGTGGTCAGGACCTGCCCGACGGCCGGGGAGGAGCCGGAGATGACGTTGACGACGCCCGCGGGGATGTCGGTCTCGTTGGCGATCAGCTCGGCGATCGCGAGGGTGATCAGCGGCGTCTGGGGCGCGGTCTTCAGCACCACCGTGCAGCCGGCGGCCAGGGCCGGCGGGAGCTTGGCCAGGGTGAGCTGGTTCGGGTAGTTGTACCCGATGATCGCGGCGACGACGCCGACGGGCTCCTTCTCGATCCACCGCTTGTGCTGCTTGCCCATGAACTCCCTGAGCCCGAGTTCCTCCGTGAAGGAGAAGGAGGACAGCAGCCCGGCGTAGTACTCCACGATGTCGACCGGCTCGTCAAGCTGGGCGCCGTAGGTGGTCCCGCGGGGGGCTCCGACATCGGCGATGGTCAGCTCGCGCAGCTCTTCCTTGTGCTTGACCAGCGCGGCGTGCAGCTGCTGGAGGCAGCGCAGGCGGAACTGCACGTTCGTCGCCCAGTCGGTCTCGTCGAAGGCGCGCCGGGCGGCGGCGACGGCGGCCCGGACGTCGTCCTCCGAGGCGTCCGGGGCCTCGCCGAGGACCTCCCCGGTAGAGGGGCTGATCGACGGGTAGGTCCGCGAAGCCGCGACGAGCTTCCCGTCGATGAGCATGTGCTTGGGCAGCGCTGCCAGGTCCTTAATTCCCATCCGTGGCCTTCCCTGAGCCTTGAGCGGAGAGTACGATTCTCGCATTCGAAAGTATGATTATCAACGGTACATGGCAGGTGCGCAGAACATGGGACGCGTTCAGGGCAAAGTCGCCTTTATCACCGGAGCCGCCCGCGGCCAGGGCCGCAGCCACGCCCTCAAGCTGGCCAGCGAGGGTGCCGACATCATCGCCGTCGACATCTGCCGCGACTTCGAGACCGTCAACTACCCGATGGCCACGCCGGACGACCTGAAGGAAACCGCCGCCGAGATCGAGAAGCTCGATCGCCGGGTCGTCGCGGTCCAGGCCGACGTCCGCGACCGGTCCGCCCTCTCCCAGGCCCTCGAGCAGGGCATCAGCCAGCTCGGCAAGGTGGACGTCGTCGTGGCGCAGGCCGGCGTCGCCGGCATGAAGGGCCAGCCGAAGATGCAGGCCTGGACCGACAGCGTCGACACCATCCTGCTCGGCACGATCAACGCCGTCCAGGCCGCGCTCCCCCACCTGCCCGACGGCTCGTCCATCATCGCCACGGCCTCGGTCGCGGCGCTGATGAACTCGCTCCCCTACATGGAGCTCGGCGGCGACCCCGGCGGCAGCGCCTACATGTACGCCAAGCGGGCCCTGTCGGAGTACATCCACGAGCTGGCCCGCAACCTCGCGCCGCGGTCGATCCGGGCCAACGTCGTCCACCCGACCAACTGCAACACCGACATGCTGCACAGCGAGCCGATGTACCAGTCGTTCCGCCCGGACCTGGAGCACCCGACCCGGGAGGACGCCACCCCCGCCTTCCACGTCCAGCAGGGGTTCCCGATCCCGTGGATCGAGTCCGAGGACATCAGCAACATGGTGCTGTTCCTGGCCTCCGACGAGTCCCGCTACGTCACCGGCATGCAGATGCGGGTGGACGCCGGCGGCTACCTGAAGTGGCACGACTACCACAAGTGACGCACCGGCGCCGGCCCTAGTTTCCCAGGGTCTGCCGGAGCAGGGCGCTCAGGCTGGTCGGCCCCCCGGAGCCGGCCAGCGAGCCGCCCGCCTGGTACAGGACGCCGTTCGGCCCCACGAACGTGCCGGCCCCCGGGTCGCCCGACGCCCCGGCCGCGGCCTGCTGGCCGCCGCCAGCGGAGCCGGCCGCGCCCGCCGTCTCCGGCGTCGCGTCCCCGAAGTAGAGACCGCACCCGGCGGCGGTGGCCGCCCGCAGCTGCGGGTTGTTCGGGCAGGGGTCGTTGTGGGCGCCGCGGACCTCCTGCGGGGAGTCGGTGGGCACGTCGCAGTGCGGCTCGTGGCCCGGCTTCGGCAGGGCCGCCTGGCTCGTGTCCTCCGGGCTCCTGACCGGGGTGCTGTACCCCTTCGTGCAGGCCGGCGGGTTGCCGGTGGTGAGCACGAAGTCCCCGTTCGCGGTTCCC
>WRBL01000041.1 GCA_009784565.1 Streptosporangiales bacterium
GAACGGCTTCCCGAACGGGAACGGCTTCCCGAACGGGAACGTCCAGCCCGGCGACCCGGGTTACCCGGCGGGGGACCCGGGTTACCCGGCGGGGGAGTCCTACCCCGGTTTCGGCGGCCAGCAGCCGGCGGCGCCCGGATTCCAGCCCGCGAAGCCGGCCGGGTTCCCCGGCACCGACGTCTACCCGAGCGGCAACTACCCGGCCCCGGCCGCGAACGGCTCCCCGTTCGCCAGCGGGCGCGGCGGCAACGGCTCTCCGTTCCCGCCCGCGGCGGGCAACGGCACGGGCACGCAGGCCCGGCCCGGTTTCACGCCCTCGTTCTCCCCGAACGGCGGCGGCAACGGCCCGAACGGCGGCGGCAACGTCACCGGCCGGCACAGCCGCCCGGCCCGGGGCGGCCAGCAGCCTCCGCAGCGGCCGGCGGGACGCGGCGGCTACCCGGACGCGCGCAATGGCGGCGGGTATCCCGGAGGCGCCCCGAACGGGGGAGGCCGCGGCGGTCCAGGCTACGGCCGTCCGGGATACGGTGACGCTCCGGGTTCCCGCGGCCCCCGCCCGGGCGGCGGCCAGGGCGGTCCGAGTTTCGTCCCGAACGGGCAGCCTCCCGGCCGTCCGGAGAACCGGGGCGCGCCCCGGGATCAGCGGTACGGCCGCGGGCGCTGAATCAGGCAAGCTGAATCATTCGTTTATCCGGGGTGTTTCTTCCGCTTTTTCAGGATTAACCGGTATTTGTCAGGTATCCGGAGGGGTCGGCGCCGGGCCGGCGATAGAGGCCAGCGCCATGGAGTTAGGGATGGACATGATGCTCTCGCCGGTATCCATGCGGACGTAAGTGATGCCGATATCGATGACGGTTCCGTCGATCATGCCGGTGGCGCCGATCAGGCTCGCGCGCAGCCGGACGGAGTCGCCGACGTGGAACGGGCGCGCGATCAGCAGGACAAGGCCGGCGAACACGTTTCCCAGCGACTGCTGGGCGGCGAGGCCGAAGACGACACTGGTCAGCGCCCCGCCGAGAACAAGCTGGCCGATCGGGATGTTGAAGAGCCCCAGGGTGATCACCAGAGTGGACAGCGCCCCGATCAGCAGCAGCGCGTACCGCACCATCGCCGCGTGGGACGTGCTGGAGTGGCTCAGTTCCAGCGCCGTGCGGGCCTGGTTGGACAGGCCGTAGGTGGTCATGGTGCCGAACAGGGCGAAGGCCAGGGCGCAGCCCGCGGCGATGAGCTGGCTGGGGATGGTGCCGGGCTCGCTGGTGTCGAAGTAATGGTGGAAGGAGTGGTGCGCCCACTCGGAGACACCCGCCGCCGCGATCGCGAGCAGCAGCGCGAGCAGCGACCTCCAGGGCCGGGCCTTCACCTTCACCGCCCGGGCCACCTGGACCGACAGGTCATGCTGAGCCCCGTCGTGCAGGCGCATGTCGTACTCCTCCTCATGGAGTGAAAAAGGGTGCCAGTCACGTGCATATCGACCGTACCTTCCGTCACGATGGGGAGGGGCCCGAACACGAGTCCGCCGGCGCCAGGACGGTACCTGACGCCGGCGGATCCGGTGAGCATGCTGAAGGAGCTGTTAGCTGGCCGAGCTGACCAGGGCCTTTCCGACCGGGAGCCTGATCTTCCCGCCCGGGATGCCGTTCGACACGCCCGCGGCCGAGGTGTACCAGGCGACGACCGCCGTGATGACGCCGATGATGCCGCCGATCTTGGTGATCGAGGCGCTGCCGCTGAAGGCGCCGATGAACAGCACGATCTCGGTGATCTCCAGGGTGAGGAACACGGCGAAGACCGCGGTGTTCACGCCCAGGGACATGATGAGCATGTAGGTGTTGAAGATCGCGAACGCGAGCAGGATCCAGCCCAGGTCGTTGTTCACCTGAGCGGCGGGGTCCTTCGGCATCACGGTCAGGGCCCAGATGCCGAGGCCGATCCAGAAGCCGCCGTAGGTGGAGAACGCGGTCGCGCCGAAGACGTTCCGGTTCTTGAACTCCCACATGCCGGCGAGGAGCTGGCAGAAGCCGCCGTAAGCGAAGGCGTAGCCGAGCCAGGCGTCGCTGCCGGTCCATCCGGCGTTCTTGGCGGAGAGAAGGAAGGTGGTGAGGGCGAACGCCGCCAGGCCGAGCGGCCCGGGGTCGGCGATCGAGGGCGCGGGCGCCGGGGCGTCGTCGCTAACGCTCATTGCTGTTATGCCTCCGAAGATGCTTCCGCGGGCGATGGCCTCTACCCGCCGCCATCGTCCGGGCCTGTGGTTCCCTTCTATTACAGGGAGCCGAGAAAATCTCCGGTTCCCTGTGGAGAACAGTCCTACCAGACCTAAAGTCCGGCTAAAAGAGCGCGGGTGTCCCCACTACCGGGGTGAGATCCAACTGATACATAAACAATTGCGGTCTATGACGCGCAAGTCATAAGGGGCAGGAGACCGGGCGGTCTCCGGAAAGAAAGCCCTTCTAAGCGGCGGGTCCAGCCACTACGATGCTCCGCCCCCCGGCGGCGGAGCCGGGGAGAACGGGCACGGGGAGGCGACGGTGAAGGCGCGCCCGTTTAAAATGGGAGAGACTCACCCTTCCGCGCTAGCAGGGGAGGTCCGCTGATGGCCGCCGACGGCATGATGCGAGCGTCCGACGCCGACCGGGACGCGGCAGTCGACACGCTGCGCGACGCCTACACCGCGGGGCGTCTGACGCTCGAGGAGTTCCACGAGCGAACCTCCGCGGCGTACGCCGGCCGGACCTGGGGCGATCTCCGGGAACTGTTCACCGACCTGCCGGAGCAGCCGGCGCTCGGCGCCGACCTGCCTGCGGCCGCCGAGCCGTCCAGGACGCCGGAGATGGCCGCCCCGCCGGGGCTGCCCCGGCGCGCGCGGCCCGGCGGGGCGGTCATGCCGTTCGTGATGATCTGGTTCCTCGTCATGATCGCGGCCAGGTCCAACGCCCTGGTGGTGGCCCCGGTCGTGGTGCTGACCGTGCTCCTGCTCGTGACCGCCATATCTCGCCGGAAGTAACCGTAAATAAACGGCGGGTCCAGCATTAGCAAGTATGTGCGGGTAAGTGGGCGCAGGATGTAAGCGACGTGTTGCCCGATCGAGTAACGTCTGTGTCGTGTCCGCGACGTCTGCCCATTCAGAGGGTGCTCTGGGAGAGCAGCCCGCCAGCGCGGCCGCCCCCCCGCCCGCGGACCGGGCGGAGGATGGCCAGCCCGTTCATTCCCGCCTCCTCGCGCGGCTCGGCCGGGCCGTCGCCGCGCACCGGGCGTTCAGCGTCGTGCTGGCCGCGGCGACGCTTCTGCGGATCGTCGTCATGCTCGGCTACCCGCCGGCCATGTTCTTCAACGACTCCTACAACTACCTGACCGACGCCATCATCCACGTGCCGGACCCCATCCGGTCCAGTGGCTACCCGCTCTTCCTGTTCTTCCTGGAGGAGTTCCACAACCTGAGCGTGGTCACCGGCCTGCAGGCGCTGATGGGACTGGCGGTGGGCGTCGGCCTCTACGCGGTGCTGCGCCGCCGGGGCCTGCCCGCCTGGGGCGCCATCGTCTGCTCGCTGCCCGTGCTGTTCGACGCCTACGAGCTTCAGCTTGAGCACATGGTCGCCTCCGACGTGCTGTTCTACACGCTGCTGACCGCCGCGCTGATCCTGCTGTGCTGGTGGGACCGGCCGCCGGTGGTGGCCGCGGTGCTGGCCGGCCTGATGGTGGGCTACGCCGCCACCGTCCGGAACGTCGGCGAGATCATGCTGGTCTTCATCATCGCGGGCATGCTGGCCCGCCGCATGGGCTGGCGCCCCATCGTCGCCGCGCTGGTGGCGGGGCTGGCCCCGATCATCGCCTACATGTTCTGGTACCAGGCCGGCACCGGGCGCTTCGCGATGAGCGCGGGCGACGGCACCTTCCTCTACAGCCGGGTGCAGACCTTCACCGACTGCGCCAAGATCAAGCCCCCGCCGAACCTGGCGGGGCTGTGCGACCCGCGGCCCCCGGCGGACCGGGAGAACTCCCAGGAGTACCTCTGGGCCAACGACACCCCCCTGGCCCGGTGGACCGGCCCCTACAACGTGTTCCGGTTCACCCCGCAGGTCGAGAAGGGGACGGGAAGGTTCGCCGAGTGGGCGATCGAGGCGCAGCCGCTCGCCTACGCGTCCGTGGTAGCCGGCAACATCGGGACGACCTTCGAGTGGTCGAAGGTGAACGCGAACAACCCCGTCGGCAACCTGGAGGGCGACGGGTCGAAGTTCCGGTTCACGTCCACGGTCTGGCCGGTCCCGGCCTGGGTGACCGAGTACCCGGCCAACCGGAAGGCGGCCACCGAGTTCGGCGGAGCCGACTTCGGGCAGCCGAAGGTGGTGCGGCCGTGGGCCGGGTTCCTGGAGGCCTACCAGCCGGTGTACCTGCGCGGGCCGTTCCTGCTGCTGTTCGTCCTGGCCGGGCTGGCCGGGGTGGTGCTGAGCGCGCGGCGCCGGGAATGGGCGCGCGGGGGAGTGGGCGGCCCCGGGCTGATGTCCTGGATGGTCGGCGCCGCGCTGATCGTGCTGCCGCCGATGACCGCCGGCTTCAGTTACCGGTACGCCCTGGCGGCGGTGCCGGCGGTGTGCCTGGCGGCCGGCCTGGCGTTCGCGGGCCGGGGGAACCTGATGACCTGGGTGAGGAACCGGTCCTCGCGTTTACAACTTTTTAATATCTAAGCGCATCTGCCCTACGTACCTAGGAAGTCATTAGTAATCTCTTTACGTGTCCGTTGACAACGTAAAGCCTGATGGCCTCCCGGACGGGATCGGTTCCCAGGCGGAAAGCAAGCCTGTCACCGCCGAAGACCGGCCCGGCCCGGCTCGGTATCCGCGCCTTCGGGGCGCGTTGCGCGGGCACCTTCCCTTCGTCGTGGCCATGGTGGCGGCCGCCGTGCTGCGGGTCGTCGTCATGCTCGGCTATCCGTCGGCCATGTTCTTCCCCGATTCCTACAGCTACCTGGCCGACGCCCTGACCGGGGTGCCGGACAGCACGCGGGGGAACGGCTACCCCTTCTTTCTCCGGATGCTGATGCCCCTGCACAGCTTCGCCCTGGTGACCGGCCTGCAGGCGCTGATGGGGCTGGCGATGGGGGCCCTGATCTACGCGGTGCTGCGCCGCCGGGGCCTGCCCGGCTGGGGAGCCACGCTCTGCGCCCTGCCGGTGCTGTTCGACGCGTACGAGCTCGCGATGGAGCACATGATCTCCTCCGACGTGCTCTTCTACACGCTGGTGACCGTCGCGGTGGCGCTGCTGTGCTTCTGGGACACCCCTCCGTGGGGCGTGGTGGTCTTCGCCGGGCTGATTACCGGGTACGCGGCCAGCGTCCGCAACATCGGCGAGGCCATGCTGATCCTGGTGGTCGCCGGGATGATCGCCCGCCGGATGGGGTGGAAGCGGATCGTCGCCGCGGCGGCCGCCGGAGTGGTCCCCATCGCCGGGTACATGATCTGGTACCACTCCTTCACCGGCCAGTACGCGATGAACGAGGCCGGGCCGTTCCTCTACAGCCGGGTGCAGTCCTTCGCCGAATGCTCTCGGATGAATCCGCCCCCGGACCTGCGTTTCCTGTGCGACCCCCGGCCCGCGGGCCAGCGGGAGTTCTCCCAGGCCTATCTCTGGGCGCCGGACCAGCCGCTGATGAAGGCGGCCGGCGGAAAGAACCAGAAGGAGTTCACTCCGCAGTTCAGCAAGGCGAGCAAGCAGTTCGCCGAGCTCGCGATCGAGTCCCAGCCGCTGAGCTACGCCAGGACCGCGGTGGCGGACACCCTGACCTCGTTCGACTGGAACCGTGTCGACGCCAACAACGCGTGGGGCAACCTGATGGGGACCGGCGGGCTGTACCAGTTCGCGCGGCACGGCGGCGCGCTGCCCTGGTGGATCACCCCCGCCACCAACCAGGCGAAGGCGGCGGCGGATTTCAGCAACAGTGCGAACTACGGGGTGACGCGGGTTACCCAGCCGTGGGCGTCGTTCCTCTGGCTTTACCAGCACGTGTTCCTCCGCGGCCCGGTCCTGCTGGTGATCATCGTGATCGGGGCCGCCGGCGTGATCGGCCGGCTGCGCCGCCGGGCCTGGAGGGAACGTCGCTGGGGCGGGATCGGGCTCCTGCCCTGGCTGGTCGGGGCCTCGCTGGTCGTGCTGCCGCCGATGACCGCCGGGTTCAGCTACCGATACATCCTGGCGGCGGTGCCCTCGCTGTGCCTGGCCGCCGGCCTGGCGTTCGCCGGTCAGCGCAACCTGGTCACATGCCTTAAATCACGGCGCGGGAAATCCGAAGACATGGCAAAGGAAGCGTAGGGGGGTCCCCGGGGGCTAGTAGTGTCTTGGGGTGTCTGCAGAGGATGTAAAGACCGGCGACGTGCTGGACAGCGACCCTGAAGGCGGGACCGCAGCAACCGTAACCAGCGGTAATCAGTCCGACCGTCCCCGTTTCAAGCGTGTCGTGGCGACCGCGCGCGGGCATCGCCCCTTCGGCGTTGTCCTCGCGCTCGCCGTCCTCTTGCGGATCGTCGTCATGCTCGGCTACCCGCCGGCCATGTTCTTCAACGACTCCTACAGCTACCTCGGCGACGTCGTCACCGGGGCGCCAGACAACGTCCGGGCGAACGGCTACCCGTTCTTCCTCCGCCTGCTGGAGCCGTTCCACAGCTTTACCCTGGTCACCGGCCTGCAGGCGCTGATGGGGCTGGCGATGGGGACCCTGATCTACGCGGTCCTTCGCCGCCGGGGCCTGCCCGCCTGGGGCGGGATTCTCTGCTCGCTGCCCGTGCTCTTCGACGTGTTCCAGGTGCAGATCGAGCACACGATCTCCTCGGACGTGCTGTTCTACACCCTGATGACCATCGCGGTCATCCTCCTGCTGTGGTGGGACAGGCCGCCGTGGCCGGTGGTGATCATCGTCGGGCTGATGGTGGGCTACGCGTCCACCGTCCGCAGCGTCGGCGAGCCCATGCTGATCCTGATCGCCGTCGGGATGATCGCCCGCCGGATGGGATGGAAGCGGATCGTCGTCACCGTGGCCGTCGGGCTCATCCCGATCGCCGCGTACATGACCTGGTACCACTCCTCCACCGGGAAGTACGCCCTGAACGAGTCGGGCGCGTTCCTCTACAGCCGGGTGCAGTCCTTCGCCGAATGCTCTCGGATGAACCCGCCGCCGAACCTCCGGGTCCTGTGCGACCCCCGGCCTATCGACAAGCGGGAAGCCCCGGAGGACTACCCCTGGGAAGCGGACCAGCCCCTGTTCAAGCTGACCCACTCTGATAACAACCAGATGGAGTTCACGCCGCAGCGCTCGGCGATGGCCACCCAGTTCGCCGAGCTCGCGGTCGAGTCCCAGCCGCTGTCGTACGCGAGGGTGGTCGTCCGCGACACGCTGACCACGTTCGACTGGAACCGCGTCAACGACAACAACGACGCGGGCAACGAGATGGGCAGCGGCCCGATGTTCCAGTTCGAGAAGGCCGAGCCGCGCGCCCTGCCGTGGTTCATCCCGCCCACGTTCCCCGGGGCGATCGCGGCGAAGCGCTTCGGCGGCCCGGACTACGGCCTGACCCAGGTCCGCAAGCCGTGGGCCATGTTCCTGTGGCTGTACCAGCACGTGTTCGTCCGGGGCCCGGTCCTGCTCGTGATCGTCCTGATCGGCGCGGCCGGCGTGATCCTCGGAATGCGCCGCAAGGCCTGGCGGGACCGGCAGTGGGGCGGGACCGGCCTGCTGCCCTGGATGATCGGCGCCTCCCTGATCCTCCTGCCGCCCATGACGGCCGCGTTCAGCTACCGGTACGAACTGGCCGCGGTCCCGGTGCTGAGCCTGGCCGCCGGACTGGCGTTCGCCGGCCGCGGCAACCTGATCACCTGGCTCAAGTCCCGGAAGAAGAGCGAAACCGTTCCTATTCACTGAGCATCTGTGAGTGGAGGCTCAGCGGGCGGCCGCGAACGGTCCTCGGCTGCCTGGTCGGGCGGGTGTCCCCTGCTGGCCGGGGCGGTCTTCCGCCGCCGTGGCGGCTGCCGCCGGGCCCCGGAGGTCCCGCTTTCCCTGCTCACGCGCCTGGTCTTCGGCGCACGGGCGGCAGTTCCCCGGTCCCTGATCCGCTGGTCAGGACCGGTCACGCCTTCCCGTCGCCGCGCCTTGTGGCCGTGCGCGCGTCTTCCGATGACGACCGCGGCCGCATGATGCCCCGTCGTCACCTGCTCCCGTTCCCGCAGCGGCTTCAGCCAGTGCTCAGCCGACCAGCGGGTTGAATAGGCCGGGTCCACCGCGATTACGCTGAGCCCGGCGTTGAAGCACATCTGAACGAGGCGGTCCCGGAACTTGCCGGTGGGCAGGCCCGCAGTGACGGCCCGGGCCCGGCGGCCCTTCCGGCCCCGGGCCGGGCGCCGCCCCGCATGCTCGCGGCCCTCCGCCCGGGCCTCGGCGAAATCCAGGTTCTCGACCGCGATCGCCCGGCAGCCGCTGTCGCGGGCGAGGGCGATGAGGGCAGTGACGGCGCGGCGGAGCCGCCCGTCCCGCTGCGAGGACGGCAGCCCCGCCAGATTCAGGGGCACCGTGACCGGGGGCCCGGCCGGGTTCCCGTCCGGCGTCACGGCCCACGCGTCAAGGTGGCCGTCGTTCAGGTCCACCGCGAGCAGCGGGAACCCGCGGAGGTCCTCCAGGGAGGGCACGGGCCGGGCCGGCACCTTCCACGACGCGTCCAGATGCCACCGGTCCCGGCCCGGGTCATAGCTGACGTCGTACCGAACCGCGCCGCTGGCAGCCTGGGCGGCAACCTCGCCTCCGCGGTACGGGAACTCCACCTGGCATTCGAGCCGGTACCGGCCGTGCGGCGCGTTCGCCAGGCGCGCCAGCGGGGACGGCAGCTTCACCTCCAGCCAGCCCGTATCCGGGTCCCAGCGCAGGGTCTCGTTGCCCAGCCGTTTCGCAGCCTCGCCGTCGGCCGTCAGGAACCAGCGCGAAACCTCCCACTCGCGCCGCCACTGCTCCTGGGTCTTCCCCGCAGCCCCGAGACCATGACGGGCCTTCGCGAGCCCGCGGCCGCCGCGGCACACGCTTGCCCGCCCCGCCGCGAGCCGCTCCTCCACCCGGGCCAGGCGTGCCCGCAGAACCTGCAGCCGCTGCTGCTTCCGGAACCGCTCCGCCCGGGTCGCGTACCCGCGCAGCCGGCCCTTCCCCGTCCCGGCGGGGATCTCCAGCCGGGACTCGATCTTCCGCACCCGGGCCCGCAGGCCCGCCCGCTCCGCCCGCAAGTTCCGGTCCGCCAGCTGCCAGGAATCCTCGCTCGTCCGGGTGATCGCCCCCGCCCAGCGGGAGGACGAGGCCGCCGTCAAAGCCTTCTTCCGCTCCGCCCGCGACCTCGCCTGCCCTTCCGCGTCCAGGCGGCCCTCCGCGCACCGGGCCGCCAGGTCCGCCGACGCCAGCGACCCCAGATGCGCCCCGGCCGCGGCCAGCACCTCCGCATCCGCCGCCGAGACCCGCAGCCGGGTCCGCACCCGCGCACCTGCCGGAGCAGCGACCGCAAACGGGGCCGCGATCTCCCGCAGCCTCCCGCCCATCCCGCCACCCCCAGCCGCCTCACGCCCCGAACCTGGATTCCACCCTAGCCGGAACCGGTGACATTCCACGGAAATCACACGACCCGGGCGGTCCCGGCGGCCAGCCGCGCTATCCCGGCGGATCCCGCTTCCGCGAGCCCGGGGAAGAGCCCCCTTTTTCGCCCTCCGGCACGGAGGACGCGTCCAAGCCGCCGGCCGGCCGGGCCTCGCAGATCCGCTCGCTGACCGCGACGATCCGCGCCCTGATCTCCTCGCACTCCGCGTGCCGGGCGATCTCCCGGCGGACCTCCCCCGCCTCCCCCGCCGCCAGCTGCCGCCCGGCCCGCTTGCGGCGGCCCTCGGACCGGGCCCACAGGAACCGCGGCCCGCGGCCGGGATGACCCGGCGCGGCGCAGGCGCAGTTCAGCTTCCCGCACCTGCGGCAGTTCTCGCTCACCGACCCGCGCCGGAAGTCGCCGACCGCCGCCAGCCGCGCATACAGCCGGTCCCGCCCGGCTTCCAGTTCTGGCAGCGACGGCTCGGACACGGGAACTCCTCAGTCTGGTTGCAATAGTCACAACCAGACTGCCTGGATAACCAGCCCCGATCCGGGACCTCAATGAACGTGTCGCACGCCCACGCGACCTCCGTCTCCGCCAGTCACTACTGCTCACATAAGAGCACTGATACTCACTGTTCCAACAGCAGCTTCGAACCCCTTCATAGCCCTAACGGATAAAGGCTCCTGCGGCGTCCGCAGGAGCCTCGATCCGTTCGGAGGAAAAGGTGTTACCGGATTTTGGCCGCGGCCGCCTCGTCCACCAGGAACAGGGTGCGCTCGGTGCCGCGCGCACCCGCCGCGGGAAGCGTCTCCCGCGGGGTCCCGGCCGCGGCCGACGCGACGGCCTCGGCCTTCTCCTCGCCGGACGCCAGAACCCACACCTCGCGTGCCGCCGTGATCGCGCCGAACGTCAGCGAGATCCGGGTGGGCGGCGGCTTGGGGGAGTCGCGGACCGCGACGACCGGGCGCTCGTCACGCACGGCGGGCTGGTCCGGGAACAGGGACGCGACGTGGCCCTCCGGGCCGATGCCGAGCATCAGGATGTCGAACGCCGGCACGCCGGAGCCCTCCGGTGCGGCCCTGGCGAGCTCGGCCGCGTAGCGGGCGGCGGACGCGTCCGGGTCGTCCCCGTCCGGTCCGTCCGGCCCGCGCATCAGGTGGACGCGGGCCGGGGAGACGTCGAGTACGTCCAGGAGCGCCTTCCGGGCGCCGGTCTCGTTCCGGTCGGGATGTCCCGCGGGCTCGAACCGCTCGTCCCCCCACCAGAAGTCGACGGTGCGCCAGTCGATCGCCTCCCGGGCGGGCTCGGCGGCCAGCCCGGCCAGGACCCTGGTGCCGATGCCGCCGCCGGTCAGCACCACGTGGGCGCGGCCGCGGGCGCTGAGCGCGTCGGCGACCCCGGTGACGATCCGGGCGGCGGCCGCCTTGGCGAGGGTGTCGCCGTCGGCGTGGACGAAGATTTCCGGGGCCGCGTTCATGGGGTCTCGGTTCCTTCCTTCTCGTCGGCGGACCCCGGCTCCGGCTGCGCTTCCGCGTGGCCGGAATCGGCGGTCTCGATCTCGGGTCCGGGCTCCGTCGCCGTGATCCCCGGGTCGCCCGCCGTGATGCCGGGAGCGTCGAGCCAGGCCAGGGTCTCGGAGTACAGCTCGTCCGGGTCGAGCCGCCGGAGCTCCTCCGCCAGGAGTTCGGCGGTCTCCCGGCGGTGCAGGGACACCATCCGGTCCGGGCGCCCGGGCCAGCCCAGGCTGGCGGTGCGGCCGTCGGGCCGGGTGATCGTGATCTCGCCCTCGGCGGTCGAGAACGAGACGCCGGTGATCCCCGGGCCGCCCGAGACCGTCCGTTTCACCGGGATGCCCAGGCGCAGCCCCAGCCAGGCGGTGATCAGGTCCGCGGACGGGTTGTCTTCCTCGGCCCGGACCTCGCCCGCCTCCAGCCGCGGGTGCGGCTGGTCCAGGGTGGCGGCGAGCAGCGACCGCCACGGCGTGGCCCGGGTCCAGCCGAAGTCCGTGTCCCCGGGCGTGTAGGCCCGGGCCAGGGCCGTCAGGACGTCCCGCGGCTCCTCGGCCGCCGCCGAGTCCGTGACCCGCCGCTGCGCGAGGACGCCCAGGGGGTGCGAGGACGGGACGGCGGGGGCGTTCTCCGGCCACCAGGTGACGACCGGGACGTCGGGCACCAGCAGCGGGGCCGCGACCGAGTCGGCGTGCTGGCCCAGCGGGCCGTACATCCGCAGCACGATCGTCTCGCCCGGGCTGTTCTCGCCCACCCGGATCTCCGCGTCCAGCCGGGACTCGGCCTTCGGCCTCCGGGTGATGATCGCCAGGATGCGGGACGGGTGCTCCCGCGCGGCCTGGTTGGCCGCGCGGATCGCGTCGTACTGTGCCGCCTCGTCGGTAACGACGAGCAGCGTGAGGACCATACCCGTCGTCTGGCCGCCGAGCCGACGCCTGGCCTCGGTCAGCGCCGAGCTGATGGCGCCGGTCGTGGTATCAGTCAGGTCGATTGTCATGTGGTGAGTCCCCTACAGCCGTCGCCAGGCGCGGCCGTCGCGCTCCATCATGGCGTCCGCGGACGCCGGGCCGGCCGACCCCGAGGCGTACTGGTCCGGCTTGGTGTTCGCGGCCCAGAACTCCTCGACCGGGTCGAGGATCCGCCAGGACAGCTCGACTTCCTCCTGGCGGGGGAAGAGCGGCGGGTCACCGATCAGGACGTCGAGGATGAGCCGCTCGTAGGCCTCCGGGGAGGACTCGGTGAACGACTCGCCGTAGGCGAAGTCCATGTTCACGTCACGGACTTCCATAGCCGATCCGGGCACCTTGGACCCGAACCGCACGGTGACGCCCTCGTCCGGCTGCACCCGGATGACCAGGGCGTTCTGCCCGAGTTCCTGGGTGTCGGTGGCCGCGAACGGCAGGTGCGGGGCGCGCTGGAACATCAGCGCGATCTCCGTCATCCGCCGGGTGAGCCGCTTGCCGGTACGCAGGTAGAACGGGACGCCGGCCCAGCGCCGGGTGTCCACGTTGAGCCGGACGGCGGCATAGGTCTCCGTCCGGGAGTCCTGCGGAATGCCCTCTTCCTCCAGGTAGCCGATGACCTGCCGGCCGCCCTGCCAGCCCGCGGCGTACTGGCCGCGGGCGGTGGCCTGCGACAGGTCCCTGGGCAGCCGGATGGCCGAGAGGACCTTCTCCTTCTCCTGGCGGAGGCTGTCGGCGTCGAACGACACCGGCTCCTCCATCGCGGTGAGCGCCAGGAGCTGCAGCAGGTGGTTCTGGATCACGTCCCGGGCGGCGCCGATGCCGTCGTAGTAGCCGGCCCGGCCGCCGATCCCGATGTCCTCGGTCATCGTGATCTGCACGTGGTCGACGTAACCGCGGTTCCAGATCGGCTCGTACAGGCTGTTGGCGAACCGCAGGGCCAGGATGTTCTGGACGGTTTCCTTGCCCAGGTAGTGGTCGATGCGGAACACCGAGTGCGGCGGGAAGACCGCGTCCACGATGTCGTTCAGCTCGCGGGCGCTGGCCAGGTCATGGCCGAACGGCTTCTCGATCACGACCCGCCGCCACGGGGCGTACCCGTCCGCGTTGGTCTCCTCCGGGCGCGGGTCCGACAGCCCGGAACGCTTGAGCTGCTGGACCACGACGGGGAAGGACTTCGGCGGGATGGACAGGTAGAAGGCGTAGTTGCCGCCCGTCCCGCGGGAGTGGTCGAGCTCGCGGACGGTCTCGGCCAGCTTGTCGAAGGCCGCGTCGTCGTCGAAGGCGCCCTGGACGAACCGGACGCCCTCCGACAGCTGCTGCCATACCGACTCCCGGAACGGCGTCCGGGCGTGCTCCTTGACCGCCTCGTAGGTGAGCTGGGCGAAGTCCTCGTGCTCCCAGTCCCGCCGGGCGAAGCCGACGAGGGAGAAGCCCGGGGGCAGCAGCCCCCGGTTCGCCAGGTCGTACAGGGCCGGCATCAGCTTCTTGCGGGCCAGGTCCCCGGTGACGCCGAACATCACCATGACGCAGGGCCCCGCCACCCGCGGGATCCGCCGGTCACGCGGATCCCGCAGCGGGTTGCCGGGAGCGCCGCTCGTAGCGATCACCCCGGGATTAGCCGGCGCCGGGCCCTTGGCTCCGGCGGGCGGCATGGTCATCTCGGAACCTCCATTGTTGGATGGCACTGCTTGTGATGGCACTGCCGGCTGCCGGTCGCTACCGGTTCAGCTCCGCGCGGATGGTGTCCAGCAGTTCGTTCCACGAGACCTCGAACTTCGAGACGCCCTCGTCCTCGAGGACCTTGACGACGTCGTCGTAGCTGACGCCGAGCTTCTCCAGGTCGGCGAAGAGCGTGCGGGCCTCGTCGTAGGTGCCGTGGACGGTGTCGCCCTTGAGCTGGCCGTGGTCGGCGGTCGCCTTGACGGTGGCCTCGGGCATCGTGTTGACGGTGTCCTTGACCGCCAGCTCGACCACGTACATGGTGTCGGGCAGCGACGGGTCCTTGACCGACGTGGACGCCCACAGCGGCCGCTGCACGCATGCGCCCTTGGCCTTCAGGGCCTTCCAGCGGTCGGTGTCCAGCTTCTGCTCGTACAGCTCGTAGGCCAGGCGGGCGTTGGCGATGGCGGCCCGGCTCTTGAGGGCCTTCGCCTCGTCGCCGCCGACCTTGTCCAGGCGCTTGTCCACCTCCGTGTCCACGCGGCTGACGAAGAAGCTCGCCACCGAGGCGATCTTGGACAGGTCGTGCCCGTTCTCGGCGGCCTTCTCCAGGCCCGCCATGTAGGCGTCGATGACCTTGCCGTACCGCTCCAGGGAGAAGATCAGGGTCACGTTGACGCTGATGCCCTCGGCCAGGACGGCGGTGATGGCGGGCAGGCCCTCGGCGGTGGCCGGGATCTTGATGTAGAGGTTCTCCCGGTCCACCAGCCACCACAGCTGCTTGGCCTCGGCGATGGTCTTGGCCGTCTCACGGGCCAGCCGCGGGTCGACCTCGATGGATACCCGCCCGTCGAGGCCCTCGGACTCCTCGTACACCGGGCGCAGCACGTCGCACGCCCAGCGGATGTCGTAGGTGGTGATCATCCGTGAGGCCTCGTCGACGGTGACGCCGCGCGCCTTGAGGTCGACGATCTGGTCGTCGTAGGCGTCCCCCTTGCTCAGGGCCTTGGCGAAAATCGTCGGGTTGGACGTCACGCCGCGGACGTGGAAGTCCTTCATCAGCTGCTGCAGGTTGCCGGTGCGCAGCCGCTCCCGGCTGATGTCGTCCAGCCAGACCGATACGCCGGCCTCGGTGAGGTCCTTCAGTGCGTCACTCATGGGTCGCGCTCCTCCGTCTTCTTCTGCGTTTGGGGTGGGGTTCAGGCTCGCGACTTCGCGATGCTGGACTTGGCCGCCGCGGCGACCGCCTCCGCGGTGATGCCGAACTCCTTATACAGGACCGGTCCCGCGGCCGAGGCGCCGTAGTGGTCGATTCCGACGCTTTCCCCGGCATCGCCGACCAGCGCCTTCCACGGGGCGGTGATGCCGGCCTCGACCGACACCCGCGCCTTCATCGCCGTCGGCAGGACGCTGAGGCGGTAGGAATCGTCCTGCTGTGAGAACCATTCCACGCTCGGCATCGACACAACCCGCGCCGAGACGCCTTCTTCGGCGAGCAGGTCCCGGGCCTCGAGGGCCAGGGACACCTCGCTGCCCGTCCCGATCAGGATGACGTCGGTGCCGTCGGCCAGGACGTAGCCGCCCCTGGCCGCCTCGGCGGCGGGGGAGAACTGGCTCCGGTCCACGGTGGGGACGTTCTGGCGGGTCAGGATCAGGCCGGCCGGGCGGTCCGTGTTTTCCAGGATCGTCTTCCACGCGACGGCCGTTTCATTCGCGTCGGCCGGGCGCACGATGTCCAGGCCCGGGATGTTCCGCAGCGACCACAGGTGCTCGACCGGCTGGTGAGTCGGGCCGTCCTCGCCCAGGCCGATCGAGTCGTGGGTCCACACGAACGTGACCGGGATCTCCATCAGCGCCGCCAGCCGGACCGCGCCCCGCATGTAGTCGCTGAACTGGAGGAACGTGCCGCCGTAGGGGCGGGTGTAGCCGGACAGCGCGATGCCGTTGAGGATCCCGCCCATGCCGTGCTCGCGGATGCCGAAGTGCAGGGTCCGGCCGTAGGGGTCGCCCTTCCACATAGCGGTCTGCCGGTCGGCCGGGAGGAAGGACGGCTCGCCCTTCATCGTGGTGAGGTTGGATTCGGCCAGGTCGGCCGACCCGCCCCACAGCTCCGGCAGTTCGGAGGCGATCGCGGTCAGGACCGCGCCGGAGGCCTTCCGGGTAGCGATGCCCTTGGGGTCGGCCTCGAACTCCGGCAGGGCCTTCTCCCAGCCTGCCGGAAGCTCGCGCTTGCCCAGCCGGTCGAACAGGGCCTTGCGCTCGGGGTTCTTCGCCGCCCACGCGTCGAAGCCCTGCTGCCACTCGGCGTGCGCCCGCTTGCCGCGCCCGGCCACCTCGCGGGCGCGGCTGAGGGCGTCCTCCTCTACCGGGAAGCTGACGGCCGGGTCGAACTTGAGGATCTCCTTGGCCGCCGCGACCTCGTCGGCGCCCAGGGCCGAGCCGTGGGCGGCGCCGGTGCCCTTCTTGTTCGGCGCGGGCCAGCCGATGATCGTGCGCAGCGCGATGAAACTCGGCTTGCCGGTCTCCGCCTTCGCGGCCTCGAACGCGGCGTTGAGGGCCTCGACGTTCTCGGAGTAGCCGCCGTCGGACGTGGTCCAGTCGACGTGCTGCACGTGCCAGCCGTAGGCCTCGTAGCGGGCGGCGACGTCCTCGGACTTGGCGATGGCCGTGTCGTCCTCGATGGAGATCCGGTTGTCGTCGTACAGCACGACCAGGTTGCCGAGCTGCTGCACGCCGGCGATCGCGGACGCCTCGTGGGTGATGCCCTCCTCGATGTCGCCGTCGGAGGCGAAGGCGTACACGAAGTGGTCGAACGGGCTGGTGCCGGGAGCGGCGTCGGGGTCGAACAGGCCCCGCTCGCGGCGCGCCGCCATGGCCATGCCGACCGCGTTGGCCAGGCCCTGGCCCAGCGGGCCGGTCGTCGTCTCGATCCCGGCGGTCAGCCCGTACTCGGGGTGCCCCGGCGTGAGGCTGCCCCACTTGCGCAGTTTCTTCAGGTCCTCCAGTTCCAGGCCGTAGCCGGACAGGTACAGCTGGATGTACTGGGTCAGGCTGGAGTGGCCGCACGACAGCACGAACCGGTCGCGGCCCGCCCATTTCGGGTCGGCCGGGTCGTGCCGCATCAGCCGCTGGTAGAGGAGGTAGGCGGCGGGAGCAAGGCTCATCGCCGTGCCCGGGTGGCCCGAGCCGCATTCCTGCACGGCATCCATCGCCAGGACGCGGACCAGGTCGACGGCCCGCTTGTCGGCGTCCGTCCAGTCAAGGGCGTGGTTGCTCACCGTTCGTCACGGTTCCCTTCAGCTCATTGTGATTCAATCCATCATGGACAGCCCGGTCGCCCCGGGCCCGACGGAATCCCCGTTCGGCTATGACACCGTTACATCTACACCTACGAGCCTATCCCGGCGGACGTGACCAGCGTCTCGCCGGGAGCGTCGTTTCCGGAAGGTTCATCCTTTCGATGGTCTAGACCATATCAGCGGTGCGGTCTAGACCATATCGGGCGGTCGCCGGCCGCCGGTATGCTTCCCCGCATGGCTGAGCCGGCAACGGTATTCGACCCGCGCGCCGTGATCGACGGGCGGCCTCCCGGCCTGCGGCGGATGTACTTCTACGTCGGGGTCGTGCTGACCGCTGTCTGCGCGATCATCGCGCTCGTCTTCTACCTGGGGGAGAGCGTCGCCGACGGGCGGGGAGTGGTGCCGTTCGCTATCGCCCTGCCCCTGGCGATCCTCCCGGTGCCGCTGCTGCTGGCCGCCGTGCTGTGGGTGGACCGGCTGGAGCCGGAACCGCGGGGGAACCTGGTCTTCGCCTTCGGCTGGGGCGCCGGGATCGCCGCCCTGTTCGCCCTGCTCATCAACACCGCCGGCCTGGATTACGTCACGCAGCCCGCACTGGGCGCGACCACCGGGCAGTTCGTCTCGGCCACGTTCGCCGCGCCGGTGGTCGAGGAGACCCTCAAGGGCGCCGTCCTCGTCGGGCTGCTGTGGCGGCGCCGGGCCGAGTTCGACGGGCCGACCGACGGCGTCGTCTACGCGGGGATAGCCGGCCTCGGCTTCGCCATGATGGAGAACGTCGGCTACTACATCAACGCCCTGGCCTCGCCCGAGCACGGCGGGATCGCCCTGCTCGGCTACACGTTCGTGCTGCGGGGCCTGCTGTCCCCGCTGCTGCACCCGCTATTTACGAGTATGAGCGGGCTGGGTGTCGCCTTCGCGGCGCGGCGCCGGGGCGCCGGCTGGGCCGTCGCCCTGGGCTGGGCCGGGGCCGTCGCCCTGCACATGTTCTGGAACGGGATGTCCCGGTTCGGCGTGCCGGGCATGGTCGCCGGCTACGTGCTCATGGCCTGGGTGCTCGGCGTGGTCGTGGCGGTCCTGGTCTCCGACCGCCGCCAGCTGGTGCGCCTCATCGGCGAGCATCTGCCGCCGTACGGGGCGACCGGCCTGGTCAGCCCCACCGACGTCGCCATGCTGGGCTCGCTGCGGGCCCGCCACGCCGCCCGGAACTGGGCCCGTGCCACCGGCGGCGTGCAGGCCGCCGTCGCCATGGGGGACTACCAGCTCGCCTGCACCGAGCTGGCGCTGCTGCACGACAAGGCGGGCCGGGGCGTCCTCGGCGGCGGGGAGTTCACCCGCCGCCAGCACGAGCTCCTGAACCTGATGCACTGGGCCCGGGGCGCGTTCCTGCTCCGTCACGGCGGCGCGCCGCCGAGCGCCCCCTGGGCCGCCGCCGGCTCCGGCTCCGGGTTCGCCTCCGGCGACGTGTACCGCGCCCCCGTCCCGGCGCCGCCGCCGCGCTAGTCCGTGAACACGGGCGGGCGGCGCTCCAGGAACGCGCGCACGCCCTCCGCGTAGTCGGGGCTGGCCAGTCCGGCCGCCCGCAGGGCGGCGTGGGCTTCGTCGGCGTGGGTGACGCCGTCGGTAATGCGCCGCACCGTGTCCTTGACCGCCCGCTGGGTGACGGGGGAGCGGACCGCCAGCAGGGCGGTGAGCTGGGCGACCGCCGTGTCCAGGTCCGCGTGTACCTCATCGACCAGCCCCAGGCCGGCGGCGCGGGGCGCGTCGAGCTCGGTCCCGGTCATCAGGATGAGCTTGGCCCGCGACGGGCCGACCAGGTCGACCAGCCGCTTGGTCGCCCGCAGCGGGTAGACGAGCCCCAGCTTGGCCGGGGTGATGGCCAGCCGGGCGCCGGGATCGGCGTAGCGGACGTCGCAGGCCAGCGCCAGGTTGCAGCCGCCGCCGTAGCAGAAGCCGCGGATCGCCGCGATCACGGGCCCGGGGAACGACTCCAGGGCGTCCTCGGCCGCGGTGACCGCGTCGTCGTGGGCGGCGGCCTGGTCCGGCGTGGCCCGCACGGACTGGAACTCGGTGATGTCGGCGCCGGCCGAGAACGCTTCCGTCCCGGCGCCGCGCAGCACCAGCGTCCGGACTCCGGGCAGGCCCGCGGCCTCCTTCACCAGCGCGGGGATGCGGGTGAACATCTCCAGGGTGAGCGCGTTGCGGCGGCGGGGCCGGTTGATGGTGAGCGTCGCGACGGAGCCGTCGCGGTCCAGCAGGAGGGTGTCGTCTGTCATGCGTCAGCTCGCCGCCGTCAGCGTCTCGGCCGCGAGATCGGGTGCGTCCGAGCCGAGGCGCTCGCGCGTGGACAGGTACAGCCGCATGACCGAGATCCACAGGCCCATCGACGACGCCACGTGGACCCAGACCAGGCCGGCGGGCAGGTGGTTGAAGTACTGGACGTAGCCGATGACGCCCTGGGCGACGATCCAGCCGACCACGATCCGGCTGCCCCGCACGGTGGCGCGCGGCGTGCCGTCGGCGAAGCGGGTTCCGATGACGAGCGCGACCGCGAGGGCCGTGAGGAACCAGGCGATGTCGGCGTGGAACTGGGTGACGCTTTCCAGGGTGAAGGGGAACCGGGGCACGTGCACGACCCGGCCGTGGCTGTCGGTCGCCGTGCCGGTCAGCGGCCCCGTCCCGGTCACGACGGTGCCCGCCGCCAGCATGAGCGCCGTCGCGCCGGCCAGCACCGCCGCCATCACCCGCAGATCGGTTCGGACGAGGCTCCGGGCCGGCCCGGAGCCCTCGGCGACCCGGACGTGCAAGACGACCGCCGCGGGCAGGAGGATCAGCGCCGAGACCAGGAAGTGCGACGAGACCATGAACGGGTTGAGGTCGGTGAGCACCGTGATGCCGCCGAGGACAGCCTGCGCGATGACCCCGAGCGGGAGCAGCGCCGACAGCCACACCAGGTCGCGGCGGCGCCGGCCGTTCTCCTTGTAGATCAGGCAGGCGATGAACGTCAGGCCGACGATCACCGACAGGGGACCGTTCAGCAGCCGGTTGCCCTGCTCGATCCACGTGTTCAGCGTGGTCTGCCCGACCGTGTGGCCGGCCAGGGCGCTGGTCTGGCTGCACCTCGGCCAGTCCGGGCAGCCGAGCCCGGACGAGGACAGCCGGACCGCCGCGCCGGTGCAGATGACGACCGCGTTGGCGATGACGGAGGCCAGCGCCCAGCGGCGCACCGCGGCGCGCGTGGCCAGGGCCGGGCCCGCGTAGCGCCACACCCGCCGCAGCGGTGCCGGGAGCTGCTCAAACCTGATATGCACGTGTCTCATCCTATGATTTCTCGTTATCTCGCGCGGCGCCCGCGGAGGCGACCGCGACGCAGCAGATTCCGGCCCATTCGGCGGCGGACAGCCGCTGGGACAGCAGCAGCAGGCCGATGAGGGCCGCCACCGCGGGCTGCAGGCTCATCCACACGCCGAACACCCGGGCCGGAACCCGGCGCAGCGCCTGGAACTCCAGGCCGTAGGGGACCACCGACGACAGCAGGCCGATCGCGGCCCCCGTGAGCAGCACGCCGGGCCGGAACATGGCGGAGCCGCCGGCGGCCAGGCCCGGCCCGGTGACGCCGACAGCGGCCACGCACATGGCGATGACCAGGCCGGCGTTCCCCGGCAGCCGCTGGCCCGACGCCCGGGACGTCACGATGTACCCGGCCCAGCCCGCCGCCGACATCAGGGCGAACGCGGCGCCGGCCAGGTTCAGGTGCCCGCCGGACCCTTGCGTCAGCAGCAGCACCCCGCCGCCGGCCAGCGCCGCCCAGGCCAGGCCCGGCAGGCGGCGCGCTCCGGCGACCGCCACCGTCAGGGGGCCCAGGAACTCGATCGTGACCGCGATGCCCATGGGGATCCGCGCGAAGGCCTGGTAGATGGCGAAATTCATCAGCCCCAGGGCGAGCCCGAACGAGACCGGGGTCACCAGGTCCCGCCAGGCCCGGGTCCGGATGAGACCGGCGACGGCACGTACAGTGGACCGCCCGGCGATCATCAGCAGGAGCAGCGCCGAGGCCCACAGGCGCAGCGCGGTCACCGCCGCCGGGGGGACCTCGCCGAACATCCGGTTGGCGATTCCGGCGCCGGCCTGGACCGAGATGGCGGCTGACAGGACGAGCGTCGCGGGTAGGACTAGCGGGGCCCAGCGCTTCCGGGAATCGGGGGGCCGCACTTTATAAGAGACCATATAGTTCCGGGGTTGTCGACATACGGGAGGGTTTGTGGCCAAGGCGATCTGGCGGCATAAGGCGATTGCGGCCGTGGTCGTGGTACTGGTGCTCGGAGCGGTGGCCGCGGGGGCGGCCGACGGGGTGCTCGGCGGATTCGGCGGAGCGTCCTCCTCGGCCCGCGTACCGGTCTTGACCAGGGTGAAGACCCCCATGGGCCTGGCATCGGGCTCCACCGTCCCGGGGCCTCCCCCGGATGGTCATGACGTGGTCACGTGGGCCGCGGCGCCGGCCGACATGGGAGCCGTGCCGGGCCTGGGCGTCCCGGCCGCGTCCGCCGCCGGACGCGGGATCGCGGCGGGCACGGGAGGCGCGAAGGCCTACCGCACCGTATGTGACGTGGTGCACACAAGCGTGGGCGGGTGGAACCCGAGGATCCGCCTCTCGAACATGTTCGGCAGCCAGCCGGTGACGTTCGACGCGGCCGACGTGACGATCCCGGTCCCGGAGGCACCGCCGGCGGGGACCCCCGCCGCCCCCGCGACCCCGGCCCCGGGCGCCTCGGCCGCCCCGGCCGAGCCCAGCGCTCCGGCCTCGCCCGGCACCCCCGGCAGCGCGGGCGCCCCGAATCCCGGAAGCAGCGCCCGGGCCGAGGCCGGAAGCGCGGCCGCCGGCAACGGGGCCGTCGGCACCGGGGCCGCCGCCGACGGGACGCCGGACCCCGGTTCCCCCGTCACCAGCGACGGAAGAGCCCCCGAGCGCCGCCTGACGTTCGGCGGGCACGACTCGGTCACCGTCGCGCCCGGGGCCGAGGTGCTGAGCGACCCGGTCCCCGGGTATCTGCCGAAGTCCACCACCCTGTCGGTCACCCTGCACGTCGCCCAGGGCGGGGGGCAGGTCACCGGGCACCCCAGCGCGCTGTCGTCCAACTACCTGTCCGCGCCGGGAAACTTCGCGTCCGCGGCCACGACCGCGCAGACCGAGGCCGCCTCCTGGCAGCGGACCGGGAGCTGGTACTACCTGGACGGGATCACGGTGACCGACCCCCGGCAGGTCGGCACCATCGTCACCGTCGGCGACTCGATCACCGACGGCGTGCAGTCCATCCCCGACGGCGACACCCGCTGGCCCGACGACCTGGCCCGCCGGCTTGAGAACGCCGGGAAGCAGATGGGCGTGGCCAACGAGGGCCTGGCCTCCAACCGGATCACGGCCAACGGCGTCGGCCCCGACGGCGGCGGTGCCGGGATCAGCGCGGAGGGACGCTTCAGCGACGATGTCCTGTCCCAGCCTGGCGTTACCACCGTGATCCTGCTCGAGGGCATCAACGACATCGGGGACGGCACGGCCACCTCGGCCCGGCAGCTGATCGACGCGGACGCCCAGCTGATCGCCCGCGCCCACGCGGACGGGCTGCGCGTCATCGGCGCCACGGTGACGCCGTTCCAGGGCGCGGGCTACTACAGCCCGGTCAAGAACCAGGTCCGCGAGCGGCTCAACCAGTGGATCCGGACCAGCGGCGCGTTCGACGGGGTCGCGGACTTCGACCGCGCGGTGCGGGATCCGGCCGATCCTCTCGAACTCGCGCCGGCGTACGACTCCGGAGACCACCTTCACCCCTCCTTCGCCGGGTACCAGGCGATGGCGGACTCGATCAGCCTCTCGGCGCTTACTCCCAGCGGAACAGGCGGGTAGCGAGGGCGATCCCGGCGACGGCCCACACCGCGAGCGCGACCGTCTCGGCCAGGGGCAGGCCCGCGCCGCGGGCCAGGACGTCGCGCAGGGCCGTCGACAGGGCCCCGGTGGGCAGCAGCTCGAGAACCGGGCGGACCGAGGCGGGGAACTTCGACAGCGGGAAGACCACGCCGCCGACGCCCAGCAGCACCACGTAGATGAGGTTCGCGCCCGCGAGGGTGGCCTCGGCCCGCAGCGTCCCGGCCATCAGCAGCGCGAACCCGCTGAACGCGGCGGTGCCCAGCAGCACCAGCAGCGGCACCGTGACGATCGCGGCCGGGCTGGCGTCGGGGGACCAGCCCAGCGCCAGGGCCACGCCCATGATGATGACGGCCTGCAGCAGCTCCACGACGACGACGCAGGCCGTCTTGGCGGCGATCAGCCCGCCGCGGGACAGCGGCTCGGCGCCGAGCCGCTTCAGCACCCCGTAGCGGCGCTCGAAGCCGGTGGCGATGGCCTGGCTGGTGAACGCGGTCGACATGACGGCCAGCGCGATCACGCCGGGGGTGAGGAAATCGACCCGGGTCATGCCCGCGCCGAGGTTCACCAGGTTCTCCAGGCTGAACGCGGTCAGCAGCAGCAGCGGGATGATCAGGGTGAGGGTGAGCTGCTCGCCGTTGCGCACGAGCTGCCGGATCTCCTGGAGCGCCTGCGCGGCGATCATCCGGCGGGCGGGCGCGGCACCGGGCCGGGGGGCGAAGCGAAGACCGGCGGCCTCGGCGGGGGCGGCGCTCATGTGTCTCGGAGGTCCTTTCCGGTCAGTTCGAGGAAGACGTCCTCCAGGGTGCGCGACTCCACCCGCAGGCTGGAGGGCAGCACGCCGCGCTCGGCGCACCAGGCGGTGACGGCGGCGAGCGTGGCGGGATCGACGGCGCCCTGGGTCTCGACGACGTAATGCCCGGACGGGGATTCCTTGGCGGCGGCGCCGGCGGGCAGCGCCGCGAGCAGGCTGTCGGTGTCCAGCCCGGACTCGGCCTGGAACCGCAGCTGGCCGTCGCTCCCGGTGAGCTCGGACGGGGCGGCGTCGGCGACCACGGCGCCGTTGTCGATGATCACGACATGGTCGGCGAGGCGCTCGGCCTCCTCCATGAAGTGCGTGGTGAGGATCACGCTGACCCCCGCCTCCCGCAGCCCGGTCACGATGTCCCAGGTGGCGTGGCGGGCCTGGGGGTCCATCCCGGCGGTCGGCTCGTCGAGGAACACCAGTTCCGGGCGGCCGATGACGGCGGCGGCCAGCGAGAGCCGCTGCTGCTGCCCGCCGGACAGGCGCTTGTAGGGGGTCCGGGCCGATCCCGACAGTCCCACCGTCTCCAGCAGGCCGTCCGGGTCGAGCGAATGGGCGTGGAACTTCGACAGCAGCGTCAGGTACTCCCGGGCCGGAACAGCGGGCGGGATGCCGCCGGACTGCAGCATGACGCCGACCCGGGGTCGGAGCCGGGCGCCGTCGGCGGCCGGGTCCAGGCCCAGGACGCGGACGGCCCCGCCGTCGGCTTTCCGGTAGCCCTCGCAGATCTCGATGGTGGAGGTCTTGCCGGCCCCGTTGGGCCCCAGGAGCGCGGTGACTTCCCCGCGGCGCGCGGTCAGGGTCAGCCCGTTCACGGCGGTCTTGTCGCCGTATCGCTTCACGAGGCTGGTGATCTCGACGGCGGCCACGTTATTCACGCCAGAAGTCTACGGCCCGGGGCCCGGTGGGCGGGCGTGACATCCTACACAACGTAGTAGGAAAGCGCGGCGCCGCTCACGGTGTCTCGGCGGCGTCGTGCTCGCGCAGGTGCTTGTGGAGGTGCCTGCGGTTGCGCAGGTGCCGGGGGTGGGCCGGCCAGTCCGGGCCCCCGGGCCAGTTCGCCACCGCGCGCGGCTCCGACGAGTGCGGGTTGCGCGCGGCGGACATGAACCGCTCCGTCGGCGTGGCCCCGGGAAGCTCCACCCGCGCGGACTGCAGCCGCACGGACATCGGGGCGTCGTCGGCGCCCGCGCTCATCTCCAGCCAGGACAGCTGCTGGGTGCGCAGGTAGACCGGGGGCATCAGGCGCATGGTGTCGATCGCTTCCACCACCGAGGTGCCCGACCCGGTGTTGGCGTAGAAGCCGTCCCCGTGAGCGTGCAGTTCCGGGTGGTGGGTGTGCCCGGACAGGTAGCCGGTGTAGCCCTGGGCGATCAGCTCGTCGGCCCGCTCCCGGGCCGCGCTGTTCTGCCCGTAGCCCCGCTCGGACAGGGCGAGCGCGCTGATCGACGTCCAGGCCCGGCGGGAGACGATCATCACGATCAGCGCGATGAGCACGATGTCCACGACCGCGCCGTAGGCCAGGATCTCGGCGTCGTGCACCACCGAGCCCGCGTCCGGGTACCGGTCGCGGACGTACCCCAGGGCGGGCAGCACCACGAAGAAGAGCACGAGCGGCAGGGCGACGATCCACCACAGGTGGCGGGCCAGCTTGCGGTAGACCAGCCGGGAGGCCAGGAACGACGGGAAGTCCACCGGGTCGGCCATCTCGTGGGCGCCGTTGAGCCAGTCCCGGCCCAGCCACTCGATCTTGGGGATGACCTCGCGGACGATGTGGTGCCCGAGCGGGGTGTCGAGCGGATTGCGCGGGTCGTGGAAGCAGTTGTAAGGGTCGATCTGGTGGCCGTGCTCGACCCGGACCAGCTCGCCGCCGGGGAACCGCAGGTCAGCGGCGAGGCAGACCCGGGCGCCGGTGGCGTCGCGGACGGCCTTGGCCGCCTGGGCGTCCCAGGCCAGGTCGCCGTCGTGGTTCCCGGCCGTGTAGATGACCTGGCCGCCGCGGGCCGTCACCCCGGCCAGGGCGTCGCACAGGTCCTGGTGCGCGGTCAGGATGTCGTTGGCGTCGGTTCCGGGAAAGGCGAGCAGCTCGACGATGTCGCCGGCCAGCACCACGGTGATCGGGCCGGCCTCGCTCTCCAGCCTGCGGGCGATGACCTCGCAGCAGCGGCCGGACACGCCGGTGCGGTGGGGCGGCAGGTGCAGGTCGCTGACCGCGAGGACCGTTCCTCCCGCCGGGACGGGTACCTCGATCCGGTCGGCGACATCCGGAAGCGGGCCGGCGCCGGCCGGGAGCTGGTCAGCGGTATCGAGCCGGGACGCGGAGTTATCGGTCCGGGACGGCGGAGCCATGACTGTCGGTATTCCTTTCCCTGGCCTCGACCGGGGCAGGGCGTTCTGCGGGGTGAGGGAGCGCACAAAGGGTAGCGTTTTCCCGTTGCAGTTGCCTGTATACCCGTCGAACCGGCGCTGAAGGCTGGATGATCACCCGTCGTCGGCCCGCCCCCGGGCCCCCGGTCCCGTGATTTACGTCACGCGGGCGTTGCTTAAAACTTGCTACGAGGGATTGATTTACGGCACAATGGTGTTGTGAAAAAAGCCGGGATGACAGCGCACCCCAAGACGGGGCCCGCGGACGCGCCGGAGCGCGGCACGCGGGGCCAGGTCGCGCGCCTCATCCTGGAACTGGGCCCGTCCACCGCCGCCACCCTCGGCGGCAGGCTCGGGCTCACGCCGGCCGCCATCCGGCGCCATCTTGACAACCTCATAGCGGAGGGCATGGTCGAGACGCGGACCGCCCGGACCTACGGGAACCGGGGCCGGGGCCGCCCGGCGAAGCTCTTCGTCCTCACCGACGCGGGGCGCAGCGCCTTCGAGCATGCCTACGACGACCTCGCCACCAACGCGCTGCGTTTCGTGGCCGAGAAACTGGGGGCCGACGCCGTCGCCGAGTTCGCGCGGCACCAGGTCTCCGAGCTCGAGCGCCGGTACGCGCCGGTCGTGGCGTCGGGCGAGGACCTGCGGGTCCGCGTCGACGCCCTGGCGGAGGCGCTGTCGGCCGACGGCTACGCCGCCTCGTCCGGCCCTGCGCCGGCGATCGGCAGCCAGACCGGCGAGCAGATCTGCCAGCACCACTGCCCGGTCGCGCACGTCGCCGCGGAGTTCCCGCAGTTGTGCGAGGCCGAGACGGAAGCGTTCGGCCGGCTGCTGGGCACGCCGGTGCAGCGGCTGGCGACGATCGCCCACGGCGATGGGATCTGCACAACCCACGTGACGTGCGCCAGCACGCGCGACCGAAAAGTTAACGACATTGTGGAGAACGGTGGCGGCACCGTTGGTGAGGTCACCGGGAGCCCGGAGGGCTCTGACATGTCAGCTACCCCGCCCTGAAGGACGGGCCCGGGAAATCTGGGCCCCGAGGACAGAGCTAGCTGACCAGACCGAGACATCAGATTGGAGGCGAAACAGATGTCTACGTCGTATTCAGGCGAGAAGACCCACCAGAGCGTGCTTCCTCAGCGCTCTGCTCTGGAATCCGTGCCAGCAGACAACCCCGGGGCAGGGACGAAACGGGGCGCGGAGATCGTGCATGCGGTAACCGGAATGCGACATGGTCGAGGGGAGCATCATCAGGGCGTTCGCCAGCCAGATGATCGTCACGGGGGAACTGCTCAGGCGGAACCCCCCGCACTCTTCGGGAGTGATCCCGGAGTACTTCAACTGAATAAGAAACTTCCTGAACCGCGGCACCCTAGGGTCTTTGTGCTCGGCAAGGATAAGAAGCCGCTCATGCCTTCTCATCCGGCCAGGGCCCGTGAGTTGCTGGCGAAGGGGCGTGCCCGCGTTCACAGGCTTCATCCGTTCACTATCCGTCTGATCGACCGGAGGGCGGAAGATTCTGTAGTTGACGGTGTCGCGGTGAAGATTGACCCGGGCTCCCGGTATACCGGCATTAGCGTGGCCAGTATCTCTGATGATGGCGTTGTTCACGGGCTGCACGGGATCGAGGTTCAGCACCGCGGCCAGCAGATTCGCGAGAAAATGCAGGTTAGGGCGGCGCTGCGCAGGGGGCGCCGGTCTCGTAATATTCGTTACCGGGCACCGCGGTTCAGTAACCGAACCCGGCCAAACGGATGGCTGGCACCATCCCTGCGGCACCGCGTTGAAGGAACTATGACCTGGGTGAACCGGCTTCATGGGCTCACCCCCGTTGCTAGCGTCGCGATGGAACTGGTCAGGTTCGACCTTCAGCAGCAGGAAAACCCGGAGATCACAGGTGTGCAGTACCAGCAGGGCACCCTCGCCGGGTTTGAGGTTCGGGAGTACCTCCTAGCCAAATGGGGTCGCATGTGTGCTTACTGCGACGCTACAGGGGTGCCGCTGAATATTGACCACATCCAACCGAGAGCACGCGGTGGCAGTAACCGGGTTAGCAACCTCACCCTCGCCTGCATCCCATGCAACCAGGCCAAAGACTCGATGCCAATCGAGGAATTCGTGGCTAATCCGGCGAGGAGGCAAAGGATCACCGCGCAGGCGAAAGCGCCTTTGCGGGATGCTGCTGTGGTCAACTCCACCCGCTGGGCGCTGTATAGGGCGCTGACAGCGACGGGGTTGACCGTGAATACCGGGTCTGGCGGACGCACCAAATTCAACCGCACTCGTAACGGGCTTCCCAAGTCACATGCGCTCGACGCTCTCTGCGCAGGGAAGACCGGGACTGTGGGATCGTACGCCGCCCGCGTACTGGTTGCCGAGTCCGCTGGGAGGGGCTCGTACGCTCGCACACGCAGCGATCGGTACGGCTTCCCTCGCCTCCACTTGACCAGGAACAAGCGACACTTCGGATTCCAGACCGGCGACCATGTCCGCGCCGTCGTTCGCTCCGGCCAGAAGGCGGGCGTGTACACGGGCAGGGTGGCCGTGCGGGCGTCCGGCAGCTTCAACATCACCACCTCCGCCGGGATCGTTCAGGGAATCCGGCACAGGCACTGCACCTTGCTCAGTCGCGCAGACGGCTGGGCCTACACGCACCGAGAGGAGGAGAAGCGGCAGAGCCGCGCCGAGACGGAGACTGATCGGCGCGCCTTCTTCCCCGCCCTGAAGCACGGGGTTTCCGCCGCTTTCCAAGACATATGACGACCACCGCGAATGACCAGCTCGAAGGGCTGGGCACGTACAAGTTCGGCTGGGCCGACCCTGACGTGGCCGGCGCGTCCGCCCGCCGCGGGCTATCCGAAGAGGTGGTCCGCGACATCTCGGCGCTCAAGAGCGAGCCCAAGTGGATGCTCGACCTGCGGCTCAAGGGCCTGAGGAACTTCGGCCGCAAGCCGATGCCGACCTGGGGCTCCGACCTGACCGGCATCGACTTCGACA
>WRBL01000042.1 GCA_009784565.1 Streptosporangiales bacterium
ACTACGTGACGCTCAGCCGCTGGCTTTCCGAGTGCGGCGGTTGAGGAAGCGGGACATGTAGTCCTGGGGCTCGCCGGTGAGGAAGGACTCCGCGAACGGGACGACGCTGTCCTCGACGGCGTCGGAGGCGGCCAGGTCGAACCAGCGGTTGAGCAGGCGCTTCTGCTGGCGGACCGCTCCGGGGCCGAAGCCCGCCAGCTTCGACGCCAGGCGAGAGACCTCGGAGTCGAGTTCGCCGCCGGGGACCGCGCGGTGGACGAGACCCCAGTCTTCCGCCGTGCGGACGTCGATGATGTCGCCGGTGAGCTGCAGCCAGGCCGCGCGGGAGGCGCCGATCAGGGCCGGCATGAGGGCGGCGTGGATGACGGACGGGATGCCGATCGTGATCTCGGGCATCCCGAACCGGGCGTCGCTGGAGGCCACGCGCAGGTCACAGGACATGGCGACCTCAAGGCCGCCGCCCAGGCACCAGCCCGACAGGCGGGCGATGACCGGCGCGGGACAGGCGCGGACCGCGTCGCACAGCCCGGCCAGCCCGCGGATGAAATCCTCGCCGGTGTCACGGTCGAGGACGGCCATCTCCTTGATGTCGGCGCCGCCGAGGAACGCCCGGTCACCGGCGCCGCGCAAGACGACGACGCGGGCGCCGGGGTCGGCGGCGACTTCCCTCAGGGCCGCGGTCAGTTCCGCGACGGCGGCGCTGTCGAGAAGGTTCATGGACGTCGCGCCGGTGAACTCGACGCCTGTGATGGCCTCGTCGCGCGTGATGCTGACTGTCATGCCTTCATCCTCCGGCACGGAAGGGCGCCCGGGGAGGGGGAGGAACGACGATCCGTTACGGATTCCAGGGGCGGAGTTTTTCCGGGTTGCGCATGGCCCAGATGCGGGTGATCCGCATCCCGTCGACGGCGAACGCGAAGACGGTCACGGCGGTGCCGTCTTCGACGGAGACCAGGCCGGGCTGGCCGTTGACCGGGCGCTCGAGGATCGGGCGGGCGCCGACCCGCTGGCCTACCAGGAAGCGCGCGATCCGGTCGGCGCCGGTGACCGGGCGCGGGGCGGCTGGCACGAGGCCGCCGCCGTCGGCGGTGATCGTGGCTTCCGGGTCGAGGAGACCGATGAGGGCGCGGACATCACCGGCTTCCAGCGCCCGCCGGAAGTCGCTGACCAGGGTGGCCTGACCCGGGGACGGGGGATTTCGTGAATCCCGGACGCGACGGCGGGCCGAGGAGGCCAGCTGGCGGCACGCCGCCGGGGTGCGGCCGGTGATCTCCGCGACCTCGGCGAAGGAGTAGCGGAAGACGTCGTGCAGGACGAACGCGACCCGCTCGGCCGGAGTCATCGTCTCCAGCACCACCAGGAACGCCATGCTGACCGACTCATCCAGCGTGACCCGGTCGGCCGGGTCGTCGGTGCCGTCATCGGAGGGCAGCGGCTCCGGGAGCCACTCGCCGACGTAGGACTCCCGCCGGACCCGCGCCGAGCGGAGCACGTCCAGGCAGATCCGGCTGGCCACCGTGGTCAGCCAGGCTTCAGGCGAGGTGATGGCGTCACGATCGCCGGGGGAGAGGTCGTACCAGCGGGCATACGTCTCCTGAACCGCGTCTTCTGCCTCGGCGAGGGACCCCAGCAGCCGGTAGGCGAGATTGACCAGCCGGCGCCGCCCGGGCTCGGTCTCGGCGCTCATATTCGCAGTCATACCAGGTAGACGAGACGGCGGGCCGGATTGTCAGGCCTGACACTTCGCCGGCCTGTCTCGTCATACCCGTGGAAACCCGCAGAGGAGAGGAACACCATGGAGTCTCGCATGAACCTGTTCGAGAACCCGGTCGCGTCCGCGTTCATCAAGCGGCTGCAGGCGGCGCACCGGCCGGTCGACGAGTCGGGGCTGCCCGGTGCCACGCAGGAACTGGTGAAGATCCGGGCCAGTCAGATCAACGGCTGCGCCATGTGCCTGGACATGCACGCCAAGGACGCGCTGGAGGCGGGGGAAAGCCAGCAGCGGCTGAACCTGGTCGGCGCCTGGCGGGAGGCCACCGTCTTCACCGACGCCGAGCGGGCCGCCCTGGAGCTGACCGAGCAGGGGACCCGCCTGGCCGACGCCTCCGGGGGCGTCACCGACGACGCCTGGGCGGCCGCGGCCAAGCACTACGACGACGGGCAGCTCGCCGCGCTGGTCGCGCTCATCGCGGAGATCAACACCTGGAACCGGCTGAACGTCATCACCCGGCAGGCCGGCGGTCACTACCAGCCCGGCCAGTTCGGGTAAGGGCCGGGCCGGAACGCGAAAGCTCCTCACCCCGTCGGCCAGAAGGCCAGCGCGGGTGAGGAGCTCCGGGGATCGGTCGTTTAGCCGTCCAGGTGGTTGGCCTTGAGGAAGGCCTGGGCCACCTTGTTCGGGTCCTGCTGGTCCAGGGCGACCGCCTTGTTCAGGGCCTGCATGGCCGGGGTGGTCAGCAGCGCCGTGACCTTGTTGTAGGTCTGGGTGAACTGCGGGCCGAGCTTCGCCAGGAGGCTCGGCTTGATGACCATGCCGACGTGCTGGAAGCCGAAGATGTTCTTCGGGTCCTTGAGCACCTGGTACTTGCCGCTCAGCAGCTGCGGGTCGGTGGAGAACGCGTCGCCGACCTGGACCTGGCCGTTGTTGACCGCGTTGTAGACCGGGCTGCCCGCGGCCAGGGGCACGAACTTCAGGTTGGTCGCGCCGTAGGCCTCCTTCAGGCCCACGTAGCCCTCATACCGGGTCTCCTCCACCGAGGCGTCGCCGAGCTTTGCCGAGCCGACCGACTTCAGCTGGGTCAGCGAGGTCAGGTGGTGCTTGGTCGCGAACGACTTCAGGGTGACCATCTGGTCGGTGTCGAAGAACGGCGTGACCGGCATCATGATGGTGCCGCCGTTCTTGGCCTCGTAGGCCTGGGCCATCTTCTCGGTCTGGGCCTCGGACGTCAGCGGCTTGTTATAGCCGGCGTCGGTCGACACGATCTCGCCCAGGTACTCGGGGTAGGCGTTGATGGTCCCCGCCTTGAACGCCGTCTTCATGAACTCGCTGCCGCCGAGGTTCGGCTTCAGGTTGACCGTGTAGCCCTGGGCGCGGAACGCGTCCGCGTAGATGTCGCCGAGAACGAACTCCTCGTCGAAGTTCTTGTCGCCCATGATGATCGTGGGCTTGCCCTTGCCGGGGAGGGACGACGAAGACGAGGAAGACGACCCCGAAGACGACGACCCCGACGATCCGGAAGAACCGCAGGCGGCCGTGACCGCCACCAGGCCCGCGACGGCGGCCGCTGTCAGAGTTCTTTTCAACATCCGGTTTCCTCTCTCTTCACTTAACTTGTCTCCCGCAGCAACCGAATGCCGCGCGGAGTGAGCATCCGCTGGCAGGCCAGCAGCAGGCCCTCGACGATGAACGCCATCACGACCACGACCACGGTGGCGGCCATGACGCCCGACATCCCGTAGTTGCCGTCGTTGGTGATGATGATCCCGAGGGTGCTGTTCGACCCGGCGAAGCTGGCCATGTAGGCGGTGGCGATGACGAAAACGGACGACGTGCGGATGCCCGCCACGATGAGCGGCAGGGCGGCCGGGAGCTCTACCCGGGTCAGGATCTGCGTCGGGCGCATTCCCATGCCCCGGGCCGCCTCCACGGCCCGCTCGTCGGTCGTGGCCACCGCCACGTACGTGTTGGTGAGAATCGGCGGGATCCCGAGCACGACCAGGCCGACGGTGATGTTGAGGAAGCCGATGCCCCACAGCGGGATGCCGATCGCGATGATCGCGAGGGTGGGCAGGGCCCGGGCCAGGCTGCCCCCGTTGATGGCGATGAACGACCAGCGGCGCATGTGCCCGGTGACGAGGCCGATCGGCAGCGAGATCACCATGGCGATGGCCACGGCCACCAGCGCGAGCAGCAGCTGGCCGGCCGCGTGGCCGGCGAGGAACCCGGGGTTGTTCTCGAAGAACTGGAGAATGCCGGTGAACGTCATCAGGACCTCCGTGCCGCGCGCTGCCAGGGCGTCAGGACGCGCTGAATCAAGACGATCAGGGCGTCAGCCACCAGTGCCAGGATGATGGTCAGGATGCCGGTGGCGAGCAGCTCGGTGTTGAAGCTGTTCTGGATCGCGCGCTGGATGCCGGCCCCCAGGCCGATAGTCGAGATGTAGGCGGCGACGGTGGCCAGGCTGATCGTGGTCACCGTGGCCACCCGCAGGCCCGCGAAGATCGCCGGGAGGGCAAGCCGCACGTTGACCTTCCAGAAGGTCTGACGGGGCGTCATCCCGATGCCGGCGGCGGCGGTGAGGGCCTCGGCCGGGGCCGCGCGGAGCCCTTCCAGGATGTTCCGGAACAGGATGAGCAGGGTATAGCCGACCAGCCCGATCTCGATCGTGAGCATGCCGATCCCGGTGACCGGGACGAACATCTCGAAGAACGCCAGCGACGGGATCGTGTAGAGGATCGCGCTGATCGCGCCGAACCCCTGGGCGAACCAGCCGTGGCGGAACGCGATCAGCGCGGCGACGAACGCGATGACCGTGCCGATCACGACCGCGACCACGGTGAGCTCAATATGCTGCAGCAGTTCCGGCTGCAGGATCGAGCCCCAGTTCTGGGACACCCAGGACGGGCAGAAGAGCGAGTTCGTGTTGGCCACGCACGCGTCCGACCCGCCGAAGCTGGGGATGACGGGGGTCGGCGCCGGAGCCGAGATCATGAGGCCCCCGCAACCTGCCGGATCTTCTCCAGCGTGATGACGCCGACGGGACCGGCATCCCCGTGCACGGAAGCCTCCTGGGCGCCTTCGGACAGGAGCAGGGCCAGGGTCTCGCGCAGCGTGGTTCCGGCTTCGACGCGCGGGGTCCCGTCGGCGGCGGTACCGCCGGAGTCCGCGAGCTCGCCCGCGGTCCGCAGAGACAGCCGCTTGATGCCCCGGTCCGCGCCGACCAGGTCGGCGACGAAGTCGTCGGCCGGGTGGGCGAGCAGCTCATCCGGGGCCGCGTACTGGGCCAGCACGCCGCCCTGGCGGAAGACGGCGATCTTGTCGGCCATCTTGATGGCCTCGTCGATGTCGTGGGTGACGAACAGGACGGTCTTGCCGACCTCCCGGTGCACGCGCAGGAACTCGTCCTGCACCATCGACCGGGTGATGTGGTCCAGGGCGCCGAACGGCTCGTCCATCAGCATCAGCGGCGGGTCCGCGGCGAGGGCCCGGGCCAGGCCGACCCGCTGCCGCTGGCCGCCGGACAGCTGGGCGGGGTACCGCTTGGCCATCTCCGGTTCCAGGTTCACCAGCTTCAGGAGCTCGGCCGCGCGCTCGGTGGTGCGCTTCTTCGGCCAGCCCAGCAGCTGGGGGACGACCCCGATGTTCTCCCCGATCGTCATGTGGGGGAAGAGCCCGGTCTCCTGGATCACGTAGCCGATCCCGCGGCGGAGCTCGACGGGATCGCTGTCGGTGATGCTCTTCCCGCCGATGAGGATGTCACCCTCGGTAGGCTCGATCAACCGGTTGACCAGCTTCATCGCGGTGGTCTTGCCGCCGCCGGACGGCCCGACCAGGCAGCAGATCTGCCCGGCCTCGACCGTCAGGGACAGGTCACTGACGGCGGGCTGTTCCTGCCCAGGGAACCGCTTTGTGACGTGGGTGAACTCAATCTCAACTCCTGATACACGGTCCTCAAGCACGTCGATCATTATTTATCCTTGCGCCCCGGATTAAACGTTTATAACGGAAACGTGATGGTGGTGCGATTGATGTGTGATTGTACCGTGATGCCCATGTTACGGCTGTGGTTTGACTCTATGTCGGTTCTGTTGCGCATGTTGCAACTGAGGTTTGACGTCCCAGGCGACCCGCTCGCCGTCGTCGAAGACACCGCCGGTGGGCCCGCCGACGGGCAGGGTCGCCGCCCACGCGACCCAGGCGGCGCTCTCGGCGGGCGGCCGGTCGCCGTCATCGTCCCCGAGGACGGTCTGCGTGGCGACCTGGCCCGGGTCCACGGCGTTCACCAGGACGTTCGTCCCGCGGAACGCGGACGCGAGCATTCCGGTGAGGACGTTCATGCCGTACTTGGAGAACGAGTACGCCGGGGCGCCCGCCGGCCGCGGAAGGTCGGCTCCGGCCGCGACCTGACGGAACGCGCCGCTCGTAATGTTCACCACGCGGGCCGCGGGCGCCGCCCGCAGCAGCGGGCTGAGAGCCTGGACGAGCGCCCACACCCCCACGACGTTGACGTCGAGCGCCGTCCGGACGCGGGCGATGTCGGCGTCCAGCGGGGACGCGGTGTCCATGTCGGGCAGGCAGCTGGCGTTGTTGACCAGGACATCGAGATGGCCGTGCGCGCTCTTAACGTGGTCGGCGACGCGGGCGAAGTCGCCGGTGTCGGCGAGATCGACCCGGAGCCCCTCGGCGCTGAGACCTTCCGAGCGCAGCAGCGCCGCCTGCTCCTCGGCGCGGGCGCCGTCACGCGCGGTGACGATGGCGTGATGGTTTCTCTCGGCCAGGGCCCGGGCCACAGCCACGCCGAGACCCGGGGCGCGGCTGGCGCCGGTGACGAGCGCGACCTTGTCTGTCATGACAGTAGGTTAGTGCCCCGCCGGGGAAGGGGTGCTCTGGCCGGACCGAGCCGGTGGCGCGTCCGCGTATCCTGAATCCCGGGTGAGTCGGCCGGGCGGTCGCGCTGGCCCCGGTTTCCGGGGCGGCGAGGAAAGTCCGGGCTCCACAGGGCAGGGTGGCCGGTAACGCCGGCCCGGGGTGACCCGCGGGACAGTGCCACAGAAAGCAGACCGCCCCGCCTCGTTCTTCGGGAACGGCGGGGTAAGGGTGAAACGGCGGTGTAAGAGACCACCAGCGCCGCAGGTAACTGCGGCGGCTCGGTAAACCCCACCCGGAGCAAGGTCAAGAGGGCCGCGCCGTCGCGAGACGACGCGGCCTGCGCGAGTGTTCGAGGGCGGCCCGCCCGAGCTCGCGGGTAGACCGCACCGAGGCTGTCAGCAATGACAGTCCCAGATGGATGACCGTCAGCCTGCTTCAGCAGGCTACAGAACCCGGCTTACAGGCCGGCTCACCCCCCCTTGCAGGTCTCTGACCTGCACCGGGATGCCCGCCGAAGATCGTCCGGGGCACTTTCGGGGCACATGCGCCGGAGTGCCTCCCGCTCGGCCCGCTTCGCGTGGGCCCTGGCGAACGCGTCGTCAATGGCGTCGCGGGCCCGGCGCTGGACCGGGGCTAGGAGGAAGGGAGACCGGCATTCCCACGAATGGACTGCAACGATTGTCCGGTTGAGGTGACGACCCAGAAGTCCCATCCGTTTCGGCTTCCGGTCACCATCTTGCCGCTGGTCTCGTTGACGGCCTGGATGACTTCTCGTGCCGCCCGGCTGGGCCTGAGTCCTGACACGTGGGGAACGGGTCCGGAGACGATATCTACGAGCTGGGTGCTCGGATGGTAGATGGCGTCTATCCGCGCTTTTCGATAGATAGCATGCACGCGCACATGATCGCTGCGGTTCTGGATGTCTGGGAGGCTGGAGACGACATAAGTGCCGGATCCGGGAGGATCCTCGGTTGACCGTCGGCGAAGGTCGGACATATCAATCTCGGCTGGCCAGCCGGTCTGCTCTGACCAGTGAATTCCTGGAAGATCGGAATCCGTCATGCCCACTTCGGTGACGTCGGCGTTGGTGAAGTCGTCGAGGGCGTGATTCAGCAGCGCGTCGGCGATCCCTTCAGTGGGCTCAATTCTCAGTTCATGGCTCATTGCCTCGGAAAGGATGCTGGTTAGTTCAGCGGACCGATCCACCATGAGGGCGATCTCGCGATTGAGTGACGGCCGGAAGGTGTGGTCGCGAGCGAATTCGCGGGCTAGACGCAGGGAACTTGAGATGGAGTGGGCCATTGCTGCGGGAAGTTTCCCAATGGCATCTGGGGCTTCGCCGGAGACGATGTCCGTAGCGAGTTCGTGGGCAATGTTGAGGGCTTCGGCCAGGGCCGTAGGTCTGCCCTGGCCGATTTCAAGGGCCAGCACGAGGACGCGGGCTTGCAGGCGGTCGAGATCCCGTGGACCGCGACGCATGAAGGCAGGGACCCGACCGATGCTACGGGCGATGCTGCGAGCCCGACTGTCGCCGACGACAGGCTCGTGGTCCGGCTGAGCGAGGCCGTCAGCGAGGACGATGCAGCGCTCCAGGATGAAGCTCATGAGAATAGCGGGGAACAGCCTGCTTCTCCGCGCGGCCAGTCGGCGTGCTGGATCCGCGGAGAGAACGGCCGCGATGGCGTTTTCCTTCTCGCTGCCTTGAAGGTAGTCCTGATTGAGAATGAGGCTGATGGTGTCCAGAACGCCCTCAAGTCCGGAAGGATCAAGGGACTCATCTCCGGTGAAGTGAGCCACCGTGTTTCGCTGCCGGTAAAGCTGGCGGAACCGCTCATAGTCGCCATCGGTGATGTATCCGATGCTGTACAGCTGGGACACTAGCGGCCAGGCCTGCCGGGGGGCCAGTGGCTCGCCATCGGGCAACGGGGCCCGCGAATCGGCGGCGTAGTGGAGCAATGCACCTTCAAGGGCGCTCCACGCGATGAGGAACGCTGCCCTGACTTGGCCCGAGGCCAGCAGCGTGCGCGAGTCCTGTACATACTCGCGGAGCAGTTCTCTGTCCGGATAGAACTCGGGTTCTTCTCCGAGCCAGTGCAGTTCCATTTCGGCGTTCGGTACCGTGGACACCAGCTGGGCAAGCCTCTCGAGATTCTGAAGATTCCGGGAGTTCCGTGACTTGATCTGTCCGAGCAGGAACTTCGAACCTCTCCGGACTACGAAGTCGGCCCCCGTGTCTTCCGGCAGGTTCAGCTGGGACAGCTGGTCAGGAGAGACAGGTTCCCAGCCCTCTTGCCTCAGGCCGCGGAGTTCTTCTTCGAGCCGACGCCTGAACGCCTGCTCCATCGGGCTCTCGTTCACGGCAGCTCTCCGGACGACGATGGCAGCTCAATCCTGATATGCACGAAAGGCTTGTTCGACCGGAAGCCCTCGGCCTGTGCAATCGTGATGCCCTGGACCCTGAACTCGCCAGTCACATCACGCAGATGCCCATGGGTGTCGGTAACTGACTGTCATCATCGTAGACCAGTCCGTTAAGCGCATCCTGGATGGGTTTCAGCATGTTGTCGACGTCCAGCGGGGCTCTTTCATGGAAGTACGTCACGTGGATCTGCAGCTTGCAGGTGAGCGGAGGCTCTCCAAGCGGCCAATGAGCTGCGGCTGCGGCCCTGACCTGGGATCTCCACCGATCGAGCAGTTGCTTGTCCTTGGTCTGCACGGACCTGGGGACACCGATTACCACGAAGTCCCACGGCAGGTCGACCACGCTCTGGATCATAACTGTCATGTCGCGAGCTCGCGTGCGTTCGCCGTTGGGCCGAGCGAGAGCCCGGCCGACCCACGCCGACCGCGGGTTCGCAGCGAAGTGATGTCGGCGTCGATTATGAATATGCGGGTCCGGAACCGTGTCGGCTTGGTTGGATAGCCCCGTGACCACCGTGCCCGTCGCTCATGCCGCGTTTCCGTACGTGCCAGTTGTTTTCGGGGGACTTCTGCTGATCGCCCTGGCCGTCCTGGTTGTCTCGTGGATCAGGCGGGGGCACCGGATCCGCGCGATTATCACCGTCGGGTGTGTCGTGATCGTCGTCGCTCTGCTGGGTTCGTTCATCGTGTGGCGCCACCGGCAGGACCCGGTACGTGGGCTGGAGGCGAACCGTGCGCAGGAGGCGAAGCTGAGCCGGCTCGGGTTCCCGCTGGAGCTGCCCAGGCTGCCCGGCTACTTCCCGATGGCCGGGATCGTCCTGCCCGGAGACGCGCTCACGGTGGGCTACGGGCGCGGCGCGAGAGCAGATCTCGCGGACGGGCAGTCCTCGGTCCTGTCGGTGAACTTCTACCGGCCTTCCATGAGCGAGGGGGCTTCCGACCTTAGCGAGTGCGTGGCCGGGGGCCCGCGGTCCAGGCCCCGGTTCACCTGCCAGGCCGAGGGGCCGGGACTGTGGAGGGTCACGGCCCCCGGTATGCCCTACCACGAGGTTATCGCCCGCAAGCCGGACATGATCGTCGTCGTCCGTGGGGACGCCGGCGCCCAGGTCCCCGACAGCGTCCTGCTTCAAGCCGTGACGTCCCTCCGCCCGGCCACCGCAGCTCAGATAGCGAATCTCGCCCAGGAGGCCATGAGCCAGTGACCGGGACTGCAAGTCAACGGCTTGTCGCGCTTGACAGACCCGCGCAGCGGTCTCTCCCGGTCGCGGTTGAGCAAGTCATCACCGTCTGGTCGGCGAGGCCTGCGACGTCCTCGGTGTTAGCCGCTTCTCGGGGGAGCCGACGTGACGTGACGGGACAGGACCGGAGATCCGTTTCGTTCGAACAGTCCTGCCGCCGTTGGCTAGCTTTCCGGGGGCGCGTCGGGGCCCCAGACTGGCCATGCCCAGGTGGCCGGGTTTCCGGGGCCGAAGGAGGCCAGGCCCGGGCCGGTGCCGGTGAGTTCGGCGACGTACAGCTCGGTCAGGGTGCCGACGAAGGCCTGGACGCCGGCGGTGGTGATGCGAAGAACAGGCCAGCGGGCGGGGTCGGGGTCGCGGGTGTCCCAGGCGAGGAGGTCGCGGCCTTCGGTGCTGCCGCAGAACAGCAGGTCCTCGGGCGCGGGAAACCAGGCGTGCCGGTCGCGGTGGCGCTGTTCCTCGTCGGGGCTGAGTTCGTAGGAGTCGTGGATGTCCTTGAGCCTGGGCGGGGAGCTGGTGAAGATCCCGTTCCAGGCGAGGAAGTCGGCGCGGGGGTTCGCGGCGCCGTAGGTCTCGTGCAGGCGCTTGTAGTCCGGGGGAAGCCGCCGCCCGGTCTTGGTCTCGATCGCGGCCCAGTCGTAGGTGACCGGTTCGGCGTGGCCGGGGCCGACGATCGTGGCCAGCTGGGCCAGGGGATCGCGGCCGGCCTCGGGGCCGTCGGGGACGGTGACCGGCTGGCCGGCGGGGGTGAGGTGCCAGTCGCGGCGGACGGGGCCGTGGGACAGGACGGGGAGGTCGAGGCGTCCTTCGGCCCACCGGTGCAGGAAGCCGGTGGTGGAGATGTTCAGCTGCTGCCAGCCGTGCCCGGCGAGGAGGACCAGCCACCCGGCGGGGTCGTCGGCGATGGGCAGCCACCAGCAGGTCTCGCCGGTGGCGAAGACGCCCCACAGGCGGGCGCTCGTGATGGCTCTGAGATCGTGGTTGTCCTCGTCATCCTCGAGGTCGGCCCAGGCGTCGGCGGGCCAGAAGCCGCGCTCGATTCCCAGGCCGAGCAGGGAGCGCTGCTCGGCTTCGAGGTTGAAGCCGTCCGGGCCGCCGGGCGCGAGGAGCCGCAGGACGCCGCACAGGGTGCCGGGGCCGCGCGCGGCGAGCAGGTCCCGGTAGTCGTCCGGCATGATCACGTCATCGGCAGGCATGCGGACAGCGTAGGGATTGCGGCGCCCCGCCTCGGTGCCTTCAGCCGAGATCGTCCGGGTGAGTCAAGGGTGGATGAGTTGCGTCCACAAGGTCGACCTTGGCGATGCTCAACTTATAGATAACAGCAACAATGGTGCGGGATTGCGGGATTCCGGGCGAGGCCGAATGTCAGTGCCTGGGCGTAATGTCATGCGTGGCCGCAGCCGGAGGAGATACCCCTGGACCTGGAGGCCGGAAAGGCGGGGTCCGCAGTGACCGGGAACGCCCAGGTGGAAGGCCCTTGGGACTGGCTGACTCGAAGTGACCTGCCCATGTCCTGCGCGCTGATCTTCGCGCGTGACCTCGAAGAGGGGGAGATGTTCGAGGCATTCGGTCTGGACCCGACCTCAGCGCGGACAGAGGACCGGATATTCGACCCGGACCGCGGCCGGGTGCGGGTGGGGAGGCTGGCCCCGTGGACCTTCGCGATCGATGACCACATGGTGAACCTCGACCTGGCCGTGCACGGCAAGAACGTCGGCAAGCGCCTGTCGGCCGGGACCGAGGTAGCAGTGATCGAGTCGACCGAGAAGCCGACCGAGAACTTCGAGTACTGGGCAGACGGAGTCAAGGTGACGTCGTTCGAGCCGTACCGGGCTTTTGACCGCTACGGCAGCGACCCGGACCGGTTCCTGGACGAGATGCGGCAGGTGGGAATGCGCACCGAGGCAGATTACGAGGCGGAAGGTCCCGGGAACGATCTCCTCGCGGTCTTGGACATGGCGACGCTGGCGCTGGGGATCCGGCTTCCCGAGGAGGTCGCGACGGGCCCGCTGGCCACGGTCACGCTGCCGGGTGACCGGTGAGGCGGATGACGGCGGCATTGCCGAAGGACAACGACTCGCTGCTGGTCCGGACCGACTTCTCTGACGAGGACGCGTGGGCGCGGGCCCTGAGGGCGGCGCGTCAGGAGAACGAGGACGGGTTCCGGGCCTATTTCGCGAGGGTCGACGATCCGGCCTTCGCGGGCGCGGACTGGAGGGCGGTGAAGGCGGCGGTACCGGATGGGAACGGCGCGAGCGTGCTGTTCATCGCCGACCGCGACGCGCTTGCCTCTCCGGAGCATCCGTTCCTGGTCGTGGACCTGGACGAGGACCGTGAGCCGTTTCGGTGCGTCGCCGCCGAACTCTGGGCCGTGGAGAACAACCTCAACATCTCCAACATGGACTGGGAAGACTACGCGGATCACGTTGACGAGCACGGCGTCTATCGCGGCTGAAAAGGGCCGGACCGCGTTCGGCTCCGGGGCCGGGAACCTGGCGACGGGACCGCCGGGATGATCCGTTCGGAATCATGCCGGGCGGGCGCGGTGCGAGCCTCGCCTGTTGAGCGGGCCCGGGCGGGAGGAGGTCGCGGCTGGCAACGGTGACGCTGCGCAGCGGCATCTCCTTGTCCAGCCCCGGCTGATCAGTCCGGGGCATGCAGCCGCGCGGGTCGGGCCCTAACCGCGCGGCCGGACGCGAATCGGGGGGATCCGGCCGCGGCCTCGGGTAAGGCCGACATGGCCGGGAGGGGCGGTCCAGGAGCAAAGGGGCACTCCCGTGGCCGCCGGGGACGAACCCCGGCCGGCGGTCCGGCCCGGGGAAACCGGGCCGACGGCGGGGCTCAGATCGGGAAGACCGGGCTAGCCGAGAAGTTCGCTGAGCGCGGCATCGACATCGACGCGCCCGTTCTCCTGGCCGGCGGGAACGATCTCGAAGGTGCGGCGCAGGAAGTCGGAGATCTCCGCGACTGGGGCCTCGAAATGAGCCTGGCCGAACGGCGAGGTGAGCTCGATGTTCAGCACTTCGTCGCTCGATGGCCAGATCCTGACATCACCGATTCCCCGGGAGTCGTGGATGCCCGCGCTCAGGAGGTCGCGGGCGAAGACCCACTCGACCGGCTCGTCGAGGCCGACGTGGAATGCGAACCGGACGGCGTATGGGTCGTCCTCGGAGTACCGCAGGCTGGCCGCCAGCGGGAGGGTCTCCTGCTGGGTGACGAGCCGTAGCCCGAGTTCGGACGAGGTCATGCTGCCGTTGTTCATCGTTTGCGCAACCTTTTCGCCGTCTCCCGCTGTGTACGGGGTTCTTTGGTGGTGTGACGCTGGGCGAGGCCGTTGGCGGCTTGCACCTGGTCTGATGCGGTCCGCCGGATCCTGGTGCGGATCCGATTGCCGTCAACCCGTTTCCTGTGCCGATTCCGTTGAAGCGAGTGCCTGAAGCCATCGATTCAGCTGTTCGGTGTAGGAACGAGTGTGACTCGCCGTACATTCCAGTGCCGGCCCGCGTGGTCATGTGATGCTGCTCACAATCGATTGCGGGCGACGGGGCGGAGTGAAGGCGTGTGCCTGTTCGGACTCCCGTGGGTCCGACTTGAGGATGAGATACCAGGGGCGGATTTCGTCCTCCGGGAGACACAGGAGGGGCGATCGGACCCTATCGTGGCTGGCTCCTACGTTTATTTACTGGAGGTAACAGCGCCTATGGCCAGCCATGATCGCCGTCTGTTCCTGGATCCGGTCGCTGCGAAGGTGCCGGAGATCACCGCCATGTTCTGGGTGGTCAAGCTGCTCACCACCGCGGGCGGCGAGGCCATGTCGGACTACCTGGGGGACGGCAATCTCGTCGTGGGCGCGGCCGTGGAGATCGGGCTGCTGATCATCGCGCTGATCTGGCAGTTCCGGGTCCGCCGCTACACGGCGGTCTCGTACTGGCTGCTGGCGTACGCGATCGCGGTCTTCGGCACCGGGGCGTCGGATGGCCTGCACAACGCGGCGGGGGTCCCGTACGGGGCCACGTCGCTGCTGTGGGCCGTGGTCCTGGCCGCGGTGTTCATCTGGTGGTACCGCAGCGAGGGGACGCTGTCGATCCACAGCATCATCACGCGGCGCCGGGAGGGGTTCTACTGGGCGGCGGTGTTCGCGACCTTCGCGCTCGGCACCGCTCTCGGCGACTACACCGGGACCAGTCTCGGCCTCGGCTTCCTCGCCTCGATCGTGCTGTTCTTCGTGGTCATCATGATTCCCGCCGTCGCGTGGCGGGGCTTCGGGCTCAACGCGGTCGCCGCTTTCTGGTCGGCGTACGTGGTGACACGGCCGCTGGGGGCGTCGGTCTCCGACTACCTTGGCAAGCCCCATGCACTCAGCGGAGCCAACTTCGGGGACGCCCCCACCGCGCTGGTCTCGACCATCCTCGTCGCGCTCGGCGTCGGCTACCTGGCGATCACCCGCCACGGGATCCAGCAGCCGTTCCTGGCCCAGCCGATGGCGGAGGAGATGCCGGAGCGCGGGGCAGAAGCGGCGATCCGTTCGGAATAATCGGCTTTAGTCCTCCACGATGGACAGGGCCTGGGACGGGCACAGGCCGACGGCCTCCCGGGCCCGCGCGGCGGCCTGATCGCCGGGCTGGTCGGTCAGCAGGACCACGATGCCGTCGTCATCCTGGTCGAACACGGCCGGCTCGGTCAGCACGCACTGTCCGGCGCCCACGCACACTCCGGTATCGGCCTTGATCCGCATCTGTTCTCCTTACCAGGTGACCGGCAGCTCGTACGCGCCGTAGATGGAGGCGTTGGCCTTGAACGGGATGTCGTCCACCGGCCCGGCGAGCCGCAGGCCGGGGATGCGGCGGAACAGCGTGTCGAACACGATCTGCAGCTCGAGGCGGGCCAGGTTCTGGCCGAGGCACTGGTGCGGGCCGTAGCCGAACGCGATGTGGTGGCGGGCGCCGCGCTCGAGGTCCAGTTCGCCGGGGCTGGAGAACATCGCCGGGTCCCAGTTGGCGGACAGGCCGGAGACGATGATCCCCTCATCCGCCTTGACGGTCACCCCGCCGATCTCCACGTCCTCGGTCGCCACTCGCGAGGTGGCCGTCTCCACGATGGCGAAGTACCGCAGCAGTTCTTCGACGGCCAGGGGCGTCTTGGCCGGGTCGGACTTGATCAGGGCCAGCTGCTCCGGGTGCTCCAGCAGCCCCACCACGCCGAGCGAGATCATGTTCGCGGTGGTCTCGTGGCCGGCGAGCAGCAGCAGGGTAGCCGTGCTCACCAGGCTCTCGTGGTCGAGGGCGCCTCCGGTGCGCTGCCGGGCGATCTGCCGGCTGTAAAGGTCGTCGCCGGGCTCGGCTTCCTTGCGGGCCAGGAGATCGGCGAGGTACGAGCGCAGCTCGTCGGAGGCCCGCAGTCGCTCGTCGGAGGGCGTGGACCGGCGGATCAGGGCGGCCGTGCGGCTCTGGAAGTACTCATGGTCGGCGTAGGGGGCGCCGAGCATTTCGCAGATCACCAGCGACGGCACCGGCAGGGACAGCGCCCGCACCAGGTCGACGGGGCGGGTGCCGGCGGCCAGCATGTCGTCGATGAACCCGTCGACGATCTGCTGGATCCGCGGCCGCAGCGCCGCCAGCCGCTTCACGGTGAACTCGCCGATGACCGCCCGCCGGGCCGCGGAGTGGTCCGCGCCGTCCATGCCGATCATGGACGGCGGCTGGCGGCGGAACCGCTCCCGGAACCGGGGATCGCCGGTGGGGTTCGGGAAGTTGTCCTTGCGGCGGTCGGAGGAGAACCGGGGGTCGGCGAGCACGGCCCGGCCTTCTTCGTAACCGGACACCCACCAGGCCTGTTCGCCACCGGGCAGGCGGACCTTGCTGACCGGCGCCCGCTCGCGCAGCCGCGCGTACTCGGCGGGCTCGGAGAAGGGGCATCCGCGGGGGACCGGGAACGCCTGGGCGGGCAGCTCGCTGGCAACGGTTTCCGTCATGGGACCACCTCAAGCGCGTAACTGGACGGATTTCATCCGCTTACTGCCTAGCGTAACTAAGCGGAATAATTTCGTCCAGATCCGTTGCCGAGGGCGGGGCGGCGGCGACGGGCCGCCCGGGAAACTGGCTGGTCGTCCGGATATGTGATATGTCATCGTCATTCCGAGGCGCGATGCCGAGGCCGACAGGCAGGGACTGGAACGGTGGGTGTACGGGATACGCGGGAGACCCCGGAGGCGCTCCGCGCCGACGCGAGACGTAACCGGGAACAGATCATCGAGGCCGCGCGGGCGCTGTTCATCCGGATCGGCCCCGACGTCCCGATGGAGGAGATCGCCCGGGCGGCCGGGGTGGGCGTCGGGACCCTCTACCGGCGGTTCCCGGACCGCGGCGAGCTGATCCAGGCGGTCAACCTGGACAACTTCACCCGGCTGGCCGAACTGGCACGGCGGACGGAGGCAGAGGAGCCGGATCCGGCGGCGGCACTGGACAGCCTGCTGCGATCGGTTCTCGAACTGCGGCTGAGCGTCACCATGACCGCGGCGTCCGCCCCGGCGCGGCAGGCCATGAAGGAGTCGGCGGCGGTCGCGGAACACCGGGACGAGCTGATCGCGGTGGTGGGCAGGCTGCTGCGCCGGGCCCAGGAGGACGGCGCCATCCGCCCCGACATCGATGCCGGGGACGCGGTCATGGCCGTGGCGCTGGTGTCGCGGCTGGCCCCGCCGGCCGGGGACGATCTGGGCGACATGATCTACCGCCGGCTGTTCGCCCTGGTGATGGACGGCCTGCGGGCGGTGCCCGGTTCAGGCCTCCCCGGCCGCCCGGTCGGCTACGGCGACATCGAGGAACTGCGCCAGCGGAATCAGTGATCTCCCGGGCTGAGGAGGTGGCCGGGGACGTGATTGGCCCAGCCTGATCCGGGCCAGTTGAACCAGCCCGAGGAGGCGAAGGTCCCTCCGTCGGGGTGCAGGGTGGTCCCGGTGACGTATTCCGACAGCGCCGACGCCAGGAAGACCGCGCAGCCGGAAATGTCGGTGACCCGCCCGGCGCGTCCCATGGGAATGGCGGTGCGCAGGCCTTCCCGCGTGGACATGCCGCCGTCCCCGCCGCCGATAGCGGCCAGGCTGGGCGTGGGGACGTAGTCGGGGGCGATGTTGTTGACGCGGATCCCGTCGGGGGCCAGTTCCACGGCGAGGGTGCGCCCGAACTGCTCCACGGCGGCCTTCGCGGCGGAGTACACCGCGAAGCCGGGCGCGGCCCGGTGGGCCTCGATCGTCGTGATGTTGATGATGCTGCCGCCCCGGCCGCCGGACCGCATCCGGGGCGCGGCCAGGGAGCAGGCGTGCAGGACGTGCTCGACGTTCGTGCGCCAGATCGCGTTCCAGCCCTTGGGGGTCGTGTCGCAGAACGAGGCGCGGAAGGTGCCGCCCACGACGTTGACCAGCGTGTCCACGCGCCCCCAGCGTTCGTCGGCGGCGGCGAACAGGGCCTCCAGCGCCGCCGCGTCGCGTGCGTCGCCGGTGCGGACGATCGCGTCGCGGCCGCGCTCCGCGAGGGTTTCCCGCACGGCGGCGGCCGCCGCGGCGTCCTTGTCGATCAGGGCGAGGCGCACGCCGTTGGCGGCGAGGTCGGACGCGATCGCCGCGCCCAGCCCGCCCCCTCCGCCCGTGATCACGGCCACCGTGCCGCCGAGGCCGCTTCGCTCGCCGAACCAGTCCATCGTCTCCGCCCGCCTTATCCCGCCGACTGGGTAAGGAGATTCTATCCAGATGAGAATATTGTTTCCATCCGAATCGGGGCGAAGATGATCCGTTCAGTGAAAAGAAGCGCGGCTTATTGCCGTCGCCCCCGCGGGCCGCCGGGCGGATGCTGGGCGTTCAGCCGGGCCACGTAGTCCCGCCAGGCTTTCAGCTGCTCGTCGTCGGCAGCGGGCTCGGCGGGGCCGGCCGGCGCGGCGGCGCTCGGCGCGAGGGGGGCCCGCGGCTTGTCCTCGTGGAGCGAGCGCCACCAGATCAGCGCCGCGAAGGCGGCGAAGAACGGCCACTCGAAGACGTACACCCAGCTCAGGTCGTTCCCGGCCCGGGCCCGGGACAGTTCGAACCATCCTGCGTACAGGCAGCCCCCGGCGACGACGAGCAGCGTGGCGTGCAGTCGCAGGGCCCGGCCGCTTAGCCAGCGCACCGGGGAAAGCGCCGGGCCGGGCCGCCGGAACGGGATGATGCTCACAGGATAATCATAGGTAGCCGGGTGTTTCATAGGAGATTGTCAGCCATTTATGAAATTTCCTTCATGTTCGGTCCCGAAGTCTTGAAGGTCGCTGGCCGGCGCGTTCAGAATCCACGCCAGAACCCAACTTCTGTCCCGATGAGAGCCGGTGATGAGAAGCAATGCGGATACGGACCGGAGTGGCCGTGGGAACGGCCGTTCTCGGCGGCGCCGTGGTAATCACGTTGCTGGGAACGACCCTTTCGCTTGCGTCGGAGCACTCGCCTGAACTGAAGGCGGCCGTCAGGGGAACCGCGGGCACGCCGCAGGGCCGCCTGCCGCACGCCTTCCTGCACCTGGCGACGTACCCCGACAGCATGGCGGGCGAGCACGGCAGCGACGGCGGGGCGCACCCCGACTGGGTGAGCTACGGGCCCACCACGACCCTGCAGGTCCCCGCCCATTCCGAGGTCACGGTCACCATCGACCAGTACGACTCGGGCGGCACGATCTACAACGATTACTTCGCGCATCCGCACGGCACGGTCGGCGGCACCGAGACCGTCAACGGGAAGACGGTCACGGGGATCGACCCCGACAACGTGGGGCACACGTTCACCCTGCACATGTTCCCGAACAGCACCCAGCCGGACCTGTTCGTGTCCGCGGCGCTGCCCGCGGTCGCCGACAACGCGCCAACCGAGAAGAACGGCTACCAGAAGCCCAACGTAGTGACGTTCTCGTTCATCACCGGTGCGCCCGGAAGCTATATCTGGAACTGCGAGTTCCCGTGCGGGACCGAGTACCAGAGCTTCGGCGGTCCCATGTCCACTAAGGGCTACATGTCCGGCACCCTGAAGGTCGGCTGAGGATGACGCAGACAACCGAGGCACCCCCGGCCGCTCCGCAGCCGAAGCAGCGATCGCAGACCCGTCAGGTCGTCCTGATGTGGGTCGTGCTGACCATCCTCCTGGAACTGTTCGCGCTGTTCGTCCCGGCGCACCTGATGGGAGCGCCCGCGTCCAACGACATGATCGACATCGAGAACTCGATGACGGTCTTCTCCGTCACCGCGGCCCCCGTCGCCGCGCTGGTCTGGGCGATCGCGATCTACAGCCTCCTGCGCTGGCGGCACCGCGGTTCCGGCCCGCCGGACTCCGCTGGCGCTCCGATCCGCACCAACGTCAAGGTCGTCGCCGTCTGGACCGCCGTGTCCAGCCTGCTGTGCCTGTTCCTGTTCATCTGGGGCGAGGTCGAACTGTCCGCCGAGCAGTCGAGCGCGGCCGCGTCGAACGGAACGGTCATCGACGTCACCGGCCAGCAGTGGGCGTGGACGTTCTCCTACCCGGGCGCGGGCGGCTTCACCAGCGATGTGCTGTACCTGCCCGTCAACAAGCCGGTGACGTTCCGGGTCACCTCCGAGGACGTGGTGCATTCCTTCTGGGTCGTGCAGCTGGGCACCAAGATCGACGCCAACCCCGGCGAGACCACCACGGCCAGCGTGACCCCGGACAAGCTGGGCACCTATGCCGTCCGCTGCGCGGAGCTGTGCGGGATCTACCACGCCTACATGGAAGCGAAGGTGCATGTCGTGTCCGCCTCGGACTTCCGGGCCTGGCTGAAGTCCAACAAGGCGCAGGGATGAGGGAGAGGTTCTGATGACTGACATCCAGGCCACACCGACCGCGGTCACGCCCTCGCGTCCCGGCGGGCTGATGGGCCGCCTGAACATCGGCACCGGCGTGCTCGGCGGCCTGATCCTGATGGGGATCTTCTGGCTGATCGCCTACGCGACGCTGAGCCACGGCCCCGGCGATACCGACAGCTTCGGGTCCGACCGGGTCATCTGCGTCACGATGGTCGGCTGGCTGCTCGGCTTCATGATCGGCATCGGCGCCTTCAACGGGCCGGTGCGGTGGCTCCTCGGCAAGGACCTGGCCACCGAAGAGCACCAGTTCCTGGCCGGCAAGGACCAGGGCATCGGACGGTACTTCCGGTACACCACCGATCACAAGGTCGTCGGCATCCAGTACCTGGTCCTGACGATGACCCTGTTCTTCGTCGGCGGCTCCCTCGCCATGATGATCCGGACCGACCTGATCACGCCGGGCTCGCACCTGTTCGGGCTGCAGACCTACAACGCGGTGGTCGGCCTGCACGGCATCATCATGATCATCGCGACGATCATCATGGTGACCGGCCCGTTCGGCAACTTCATCATGCCGATCATGATCGGCGCCCGGGACATGGCCTTCCCCCGGCTGAACGCGCTGAGCCTGTGGCTGATCGTCCCGGCGGTGCCGGTCCTGCTGTCGGCCGCGTTCATGGGCGGCATCCCCACCGGCTGGACCGCCTACGCGCCGCTGTCCAACGAGGCGCCCCCCGGCATGGACGCGTACCTGATGACCATCATCACGTTCGCCATCTCGGTGGCGCTCAGCGGAATGAACATCACCGTCACCGCGATCACGATGCGGGCCCGCGGCCTGTCGGTGGTCCGGCTGCCGATCTTCGTCTGGGGCGTGGTGACCGCGTCCCTCCTCGGCCTCGTCGCGTTCCCGCTGTTCATGACCGCGCAGATCCTGGAGGGCCTGGACCGGACCGCCGGCACGGTCTTCTACGTCGCCCAGAACGGCGGCAGCGTCTGGCTGTACCAGAACCTGTTCTGGCTGATGGGTCACCCCGAGGTCTACGTCATCCTGATCCCCGGCTTCTGCGCCGTCCTGGAACTGGCGCCGGTCTTCGCCCGCAAGCCGCTGTTCAGCTACCGCACCGCCGTCGTCGGCATCGCCGGCATCGTCGGCCTGTCCGGGCTGGTGTGGGCGCACCACATGTACATCACCGGCTGGGCGCCCGACCTGGGCGGCCCGTTCATGCTCACCACGGAGATGATCTCGGTTCCGACCGGCCTGCTCATCCTCGTACTGGTCGGCACGATCTGGCGGGGAAACGTGTGGACCCGGCTGCCGATGATGGCCGGGTACGCGATGATCTGGAACTTCATCATCGGCGGCGTCACCGGTATCTACCTGTCCGACATCCCAGTCGACCAGGCCCTCAACGGGTCCCTGTTCGTGACCGCGCACTTCCACTACACGCTGATGGGCGGGGCGTTCGTGGGCGGCATCGCGGGCCTGTCCTACTGGTTCCCGAAGATGACCGGCCGGATGCTCAACGAGAAGTGGGGGGCCATCGGGTTCTGGACCTCCCAGGCCGGCTTCCAGGTCACCTTCATGTCGCTGTTCGCCATCGGCCTGGCGGGCGAGCCCCGCCGGGTCGGCGACTTCCCGCTGACGTTCGCCGCAGGGAACACGGTCGCCACCATCGGCGCCTACGTGATCATGACCGGCATGCTCATCTACCTCGGCACCCTGGTCTGGTCCTGGAAGTACGGAGAGGCCGCGCCCCCGAACCCGTGGGGTGCCAAGACCCTGGAGTGGCAGACCCCCACCCCGGTGCCGCTGGAGAACTTCGAGGTCCTCCCCGTGGTCACCAGCGACTTCTACGGATACGGCGAGCCTGAGCCCGCCCTCGATCCCGAGCCGGTGGGCGTGCCGGCGCAGCCGGCGATGGCGGCGGCCGTGCCGGTGCCGGACACGGTCCCGGAATCGGTGCCGGCCGACGCCGTGACGTCCGCCCCGGTGACGTCCGCCGCCGTCGCGGCCGGGGAGACAGCGGTGCCACCCCAGGTCGCGGCGACCGGGGAACAGGAACCAGGCGAGGACCCCGCCGGTGCGGGGACCGCCAAGGAGGAAGAGCAGTGACGACCACCACCGTCCAGGAGAACCACGGCGAGCACACCCATGACGTCGCGCGCAGCCAGCGGCTCGGCGTGTTCCTGCTGATCCTCGCGGACGCGGTCTTCGTGTTCGGGCTCGTGTTCACCTACTTCTACCTGCGCGGCCTGAACACCGACGGCGCCTGGATCGGGAAGGGCGACGCCACGGTGAGCCCGGCCTGGAACTGGCTCATCGCCGCCGTCGTGGTCCTCAGCGCGCTGGCCTACCAGTGGGGCGAGCACCGCGGCCGGGCCGGAGACCGCCGTTCCCTGTCCGCCGGCACCACGGTCGCCCTCGCGCTGGTCGTGGCCGACCTCGCGATCCAGGTCTGGCGGATACTCGTCTCACCCGGGACCGTCGGGAACGACGCCTACGCGTCGATCACCGTGACGATGGGAGCGGCGCACGTGTTTCACCTGCTGCTGACCCTGTTCGTGGGCCTGGCGATCTGGTTCCGGGTGCGGCGCGGGCTGACCGACGGCATCGAGGGGAAGCACGCCACGCTGGTCGGCTACTGGTGGATGTGGGTCGCGGGATCGGCGGTCATCATCGCCTTCACGACCTCCTTCGTGAGCGTATGACGCCCGTCTGGCGGTTCCTGGGCGCGTGGACGTTCGACCCGGTCCTCGGGACCGGCATCATCGTGGCCGCCTTCGCCTACCTGGCGGCGGTCTCGGCGGTCGGCCGCGCTGACCCCGGGCGCCCCTGGCCGCGCCGCAAGAGCGCCAGCTTCCTCGGGGGGCTCGCGGTCGCCTGGATCGCGCTGCTGGGCCCGGTCGGCTCCTGGGACGACGTGTTCTTCTGGGCGCACATGTCCGAGCACATCCTGCTCACGATGGTGGCCGCCCCCCTGCTGATCCTCGGGTCTCCCGTGCTGCTCATCTTGCGGGTGACCCCGCCGGCTCCGCGCCGGCGCTGGATCGTCCCGGTACTGCGCAGCCGGGCCGTGCGTCTGCTGACCGACCCGGTGCTCACCTGGGCGCTGTTCGCCGGCGTCCTGATCGGCACGCACTTCTCCCCGTTCTACGAGTACGCGCTGACCCATCCGGCGGTCCACGAGTACGTCGAGCACTCGCTGTTCCTCGGCGCCGCGCTGCTGTACTACTATCCGCTGCTGGGCGGGAACCCGCAGCCGCGGCAGGTCCGGCACTGGGCCCGGGTGGCGTCGCTCGCCGCGATGATGGCGCCGGAGGCGATGACCGGCTTCTTCGTCTACGCCTCCCACCACGTGCTGTATCCCTACTACACGGTCGTCGCCCGGCCGTTCGGCCCGGGCCCCCTGGCCAGCCAGCAGCTCGGCGGGGGTCTCATGTGGGGCGGCAGCATGGTCATCGACACCGCCTGGATGATGCTCGCCGTCGTCGGCTGGCTGCGCGCGGAGCAGGCGAGGACCGCCCGGTTCGATGCGCGCACGGCCCGGGAAGCGGTACGCGCGTGAGCGGCATGGGCTCCGGCCCGGGCGCGTCCGGCGCGTTCCTGGCCGGGGCGTTCCGCTCCGCCCTGCTTCATCAGCTGGCGGTCATCGCGGTCATCTCCCTGATCCTGCTGGCGGCCTGGACCGTGATCCGCTGGCGTTTCCCGGCTCTCGCCGCCGGCGGGGGCGTTCCGCGACGGGAACCGTCCGCGCGGTGGGCGCTGCGCACGGGGTTCGGCGTCCTGTGGCTCCTCGACGGCATCCTGCAGCTGCAGCCGGCCATGCCGGCCGGGCTCGCGGACCAGGTCATCCGCCCCGCGGCGGCCTCGTCGCCGGGCTGGACGCAGTCGCTGGTCAACTGGGCCGTGACCCTGTGGGACTATCATCCGGTCACCGCCGCCTCGTCCGCCGTCTGGATCCAGGTCGGCATCGGGCTGGCCCTCCTGTGCGCGCCCCGGGGCCCGTGGTCGCGGCTGGCCGCGCTGGCAGGAGCCGGATGGGGCCTGGCCGTCTGGGTCTTCGGGGAGGCGTTCGGGGGGATCTTCGCCCCCGGCCTGTCCGCGCTGTTCGGGGCGCCAGGGGCGGCCCTGCTGTACGCGGTCGCGGGCGCGCTGCTCGCGCTGCCCGGCCGGGCGTGGCGGCGGCGGTGGCCGGGCCGGGTCCTGCTCGGCGCGACGGGGGCCGCCTTCCTCGTGCTGGCCGTGGTACAGGCCTGGCCGTCCAGCGGGTTCTGGAAAGGCACGGTCGCCGGGAAGCCCGGCCCGCTGGCGTCCATGATCGGGTCCATGGCGTCGACACCGCAGCCGCGGGCCCTCACGGACCTCCTCACCGGGTTCGGGAACCTCGCGCGGTCCGACACGGTCGCGGTCAACCTGGTCGCGGTGCTCGTCCTCACGGCGGGCGGCGCCGCGCTGGCCGTGACCGCCGCGCGGCCAGCCCCCTGGCCCGCCGCGGGCGAGCCCGTCTCGCGGGCCGCCCGGGCCCAGCGGTACGCGGTCGCGGCGCTGGCCGTCTGCTGCCTGGTGATCTGGCTGCTCTTCCAGGACCTCGGGTTCTTCGGCGGGCTCGGCACCGACCCGAACAGCATGGTCCCGCTGATCGTCCTGTTCGGCGCGGGCTACCTGGGCCTGGCCCCGGCCCCGGCTCCGGCTCCGGCTCCGGCGGACGCGGTGTCGTCGCGGGAAGCGGGAGCCGCGGGGCAGCGGGCCGCCCGGGTTCCGGGGTACGCCGTGGCGACCCTCGGGTCGCTCGCCGTTGTGCTCGTCGGGGCCGTGCCGATGGCGGCCGCCTCCGCGCAGCCGAACGCGGATCCGGTGGTCGCCGAGGCGAGCGCGGGGCAGGTCAGCGTCTTCAGCAAGCCGGCGCCCGGCTTCACCCTGACCAGCCAGCGGGGCAGGCCCGTCGCGCTGTCGGCGCTGCGGGGCAAGACGGTGCTGCTGACGTTCCTCGACCCGGTCTGCACGACCGACTGCCCGGTCATCGCCCGGGAGATGCTCCTGGCCGACCGGCAGCTCCGCGCCCGGGCCCGCGCCGTCGCGCTGGTCGCGGTGGTCGCCAATCCCACGTACCTGTCCACCGCCTACACGCGGGCGTTCACCCGCCAGGAGGGGCTCGGTGCGGCGCCGAACTGGCTGTACCTGACCGGTTCCCTCCGCCAGCTGAGGGCGGTGTGGGACCACTACGGGGTCCAGGTCGAGGACTCCCCGGCGGGGGCGATGACCTCCCACGACGACCTCGCCTTCGTGATCAGCCCCCGGGGCGTCATCACGGCCGAGCTGAACGCCGATCCCGGCCCCGGCACGCCCGTCACTACCTCGTCGTTCGCGACCCTGATGGCGGACTCGGTGCGGCACGCCATGAGGGCCGGCTGATGCGCTGGTGGCCGGGGCGGGTCAGCGGGCTCGCGGCCGCCGTGGCGGGGGCGGTGATCCTGACGGCCGCCGCCTGCGCGGCGCCCCGTCCCGTCCCGGCCCGGACCGGGGCCGCTCCGGAGCCGCCCGCGCCCGCCGTGCCGCTGACCACGTCGCTGGCCACCGCGGCCGGGTCGTGGGCGGTCGTTCCGGTGTCCTCGCGCCCGGTATTCTGGCAGGTCCTCGTCCGGCCGGGCACGGCCGGGACCTGGAGGCTCGACACCCCGCCGGGGGCGGCGTCCAACGGCGGGCTGGTGGCGGCGGCGGAGCCGGACGGGGCAGGCGGGCTCACGGTGGCGTTCCGGCCCACCCAGGACCTGACGTTCACCCCGCTGGCGGCCACGGCGCCCGGCGGGACCGCGTGGACGGCGGCCCCGCCGCTGCGGGCCAGGATCACGGCCTCCCCGGACGCGCTCGCGGTCTCCGGCCGGGTCATGGCCGCGGTGGCGGGCTCTGGCGCCGTCGAGGCGAGCACCGACGGCGGGACGACCTGGCGGACGCTGCCCGGCCCCGCCCCGCGGGCCTGCGGCGCGGTCAGGATCACGTCGTTGTCGGTAACCGGGCCGACGGGCCTGCTGGCCGGCGGCGCCTGCGGCCCGGGCGGCACGGCGGTGCTGCTGTCGGGTGCGCTGGCCGGCCCGTCCGCCGGGTGGCGGACGGTATCCCTTCCGGTTCCGGGCCGGCTGGTGCGTCTCGCCGGGCGGCGGGCGCTGGTCCGGGCGCCCGGAGGCCTGGTCGTCCTGCGGGAAGCGCGGGCCGCCGGCCGCGGGGTCCCGCGGTGGTCGGCGTCGGCGCCGCTGCCCGTGACCGGCACGCCCGTCGCGTCCGGATGGCTCGGGTCGTCGGGCGCCTGGGCGCTGCTGCCGGGCGGGGGCGCGGCCGTGATCACCGGGTCCCGGGCGGCCTGGCGGACGCTGCCGCGGGTTCCGGCCCGGACGGCGGCGCTGGCCTCCGGCCCCGGCGGCTCCGCGGACGCGCTCGCGGTGTCCGGGCCGGACGTCGTCGTGTGGCGGAACGGGCCCTCGGCGTCGCGCTGGACCCGCGTCCAGACGGTGCGCGTACCGGTCCAGTACGGGTCATCCGGGTGAGGCCGCCTCCGCGTCGCCGACGGCCATGACGCCTTCGCCGGGCGGTGCCGCCGGAAGCGCCAGCCGGCCCGGAGAGGGGAGGGTGAGGGTGAACTCGCTGCCCCGGCCCGGTTCGCTGCGGACGGCCACCGTGCCGCCGTGGGCCCGGACGACGGCGTCGACCAGCGCCAGTCCCAGCCCGGTGCCCCGGGCCGGGACGGCGCGGCCGCTGCGGAACCGGTCGAAGACGTAGGGCAGGTCGTCGCCGGCGATGCCGGTGCCGGTGTCGGTGACGACCAGCCGGGCGACCCGCTCGGGGTCGCCGTCCTCGACCGACAGCTCGATGACGTCGCCGTCGCGGGTGTGCCGCACCGCGTTCTCGAGTATCGCGTCGAGGGCCAGGCTGAGCCGTTCCCGGTCGGCCGGCACGATGACCCGGGAGACCGGGCCGAGCCGCCAGAGCCGGTCGGCGGCGGGCCGCCAGCGGGTGATCAGCCCGGAGACCAGGCGGTCGAGGGCGACCGGTTCCAGGTTCAGGAACTCGGGGTCGCCGGCCGCCGCGATGACGACCAGGTGCTCGGAGATCCGCCGGAGCTGGTTCAGCTCGCCGATGATGACCGCGATGTCGGTGGCCTCCTGCTCGCCGATTCCGGGCGAGGCGGACGCCAGCGCGGCCGACAGCAGCTCGGCGTGGCCGAGGGCGATGGTGATGGGCGTCTTCAGCTGGTGCGCGGCGTCCTGGAGGAACCGCCGCTGGTCGGCGAGAAGCTGTTCGTTCTTCGTGGTGATCCGCCGGCGGGAGCGCTCGGCGGCCACCCGGCGGTGGGTGGTGTACCAGACCATGGCGAAGAAGATGATCGCGAGCAGCGGGTCCTCGGCGAGAGCCGCCGTCGAGTCGCCGCCCAGCCGGACGTCGACGCCGAGCGCGGCCGCCGTCGCCACCATGACCGCGAGCACCACGATCAGGGTCGGGCCCGTCCGCCACGGACGGAACCCGTAGAACAGGGCCAGGGCGGCCCAGATGAGGTGGAACGGGACGGTCTCCCACTGCGGGTACCGCACCATGAGGCACAGGCTGGCCACGGTGAAGACCGCCCACGCGGAGCTGAAGGCGAGCCGGAGCGACCGCCGGCCCGGGGCGACGGCCAGGACGGGAGCGCCGGGATCAGCGGGTGATGAGCTGATAGCCCTTGCCCCGCACCGTCTTGATGAGTTCGAAGCCGAGCTTGGCCCGCAGCCGCCGGACGCAGGCGTCCAGGATGTTCGAGCCGGGGTCGGACTGGCGGTAGCCCCAGACCGAGGCCAGGAGGCTGTCCTTGGACACCGCCCGCCCGGCGTGGACCACCAGTTCGCTCAGGAGCATGAACTCCAGGCGGCTGAGCGACACGGGCCCGCTCCCGGCGTCGGCGATGAGGTGAGCGGCGTCCAGGACGATGCCGTTGGCCCGGATGACCTCGGGAACGCCCCGGGCGGGCTCGGGCCGCAGCCGGGCTTTCACCCGGGCGATCAGCTCCTCCAGGGAGAAGGGCTTGGTCAGGTAGTCCTGGGCGCCCAGGTCGAGCAGTTCGACCTTGGTGGTGATGTCGGCGACGCAGGACAGCACCATGACCTGCTGGCCCGGCCGGATCGCCAGCAGGTCCCGGAGCACCTGGCGGCCGTCGGCCCCTGGCATCACCAGGTCCAGGATGACGAGGTCGTAGCGGTTCCGCGTGACGGCGTCGAGGGCCTCGGCGCCGTCGCGCGCGGAGTCGCTCTGGTAGCTGGCCGCGCCCAGCGCGCGGCCGATGAACGAGCAGATCTTGGGCTCGTCATCGACGATGAGGATTCGCCCCGTAGTAGTCACTGTGATCCGTCCATCGGTCCTGCAATCGTTTGCGGTATACCGAAGGATAGATGTCTTTAACCATTCTAACAATCTAACTTTTCAGTAATCTTTTAATTTTTGTCATGACAACGAAATCAATGGGCCGCTGACGGTCGGGAAGAACGGTCTTTCATGAAATTTCTGTCATCAACGGACCGGAGTGTTGCCTTCCCGGTGATTTCCACATGAAGATCCTTCCCGTGAGCACTGTTCCGGGCATCGAAGTCCATAAGGCACGGGGCAGGCGCGCCCCGCTGACGGTGGCCCGGGCCCTCGTCGCACTGACGAAGCCCCGGATCATCGAGCTTCTCCTCGTCACGACGATCCCGGCCATGATGCTCGCGGCGCGCGGATTCCCGTCGTGGAGCCTGGTCCTGGTCACGCTCGCGGGCGGGACCCTCGCGGCCGGCTCGGCGAACACGATCAACTGCTACGCCGACCGCGACATCGACGCGGTGATGAAGCGGACCTCCCGGCGCCCTCTCGTCAACCAGGAAGGGGCGGTCAGGCCCGGCGAGGCCCTGGCCTGGGGCGTCGCGCTGGGAATCGGCGCGACCCTGCTGCTGGGCCTGGCCGCGAACTGGCTCGCCGCGGGCCTGGCCGACGCCGCG
>WRBL01000043.1 GCA_009784565.1 Streptosporangiales bacterium
AAGGGCCTGGCCAACATCCTGCACGGCGGCAGCGGCATGTTCATGGACCGGTTCGTCACCGCCCAGTACCCGGGCCTGCTGCTCCTGCACGGGAACGGGAACGTCCTGGAGCGCATGCTGGCGCCGGGCGAGAAGATCCTGGTCGAGCCGGGCGGGTTCCTCTACAAGGACTCCACGGTCACGATGCAGGCGGTGCAGATGCCGCTGAAGACCGGCCTGCTGCGGCACGGCATGTACCTGGCCGAGATGACCGGCCCCGGACGGATCGGCATCCAGTCCATGTACGTCCACCACGCGGCGGGCGAGTAGCCGCGATGAGCCAGCAAACAGTCGGCTACGTGTGCCGTTACTGCCGCCAGCCCAGCGACCCGTCGTCCGGGACCTGCCCGCTGTGCGGCGCGCCGACCGACATCCGCGAAGAGGTCACCGACTCGGGCTGGATCGAGCAGCCGCCCATCCGGGACATGGCGCGCCTGCAGTTCGGCCAGTCGTACTGCCAGATCACGGGCATGATGGTCCCGGCCGCCGAGTTCAGCCTCGCGCCGGACGACATGATCTACTTCTCCCACCACGTCCTGCTGTGGACCGACCCGCAGGCCAGCCTGGCCAACATGTCGCTGAAGGGCGGGTTCAAGCGGGCGCTGGCGGGCCTGCCCGTGATCATGGTGGAGGGACGGGGCCCGGGCCGTCTCGCGCTGTCGGACAATCACGCGGGCGAGGTCATCGCGATTCCGCTGCAGCACGGCCAGTCGATGTGGGTCCGCGAGCACCGGTTCCTGTGCGCGACGCACAACGTCACCTACAACTGGCAGCCCACGGGCATCTGGTACGAGACCGGCTCCGGCGACGACAGCGAGATGCACTACCCCATGGGCCAGTTCGCCGACGTCTTCTCCGCGAAGGGCGGCCCGGGCCTGCTGCTCCTGCACTCCCCGGGCAACACCTTCATCCGGGACCTGCGGCAGGGCGAGTCGCTGCTCGTGCAGCCGAGCGCCCTGCTGTACCGGGACCTGTCGGTCCAGGTGAACCTGCACCTGGAGTACCCGCAGAACCACGGGATGTCCGTCTTCGGCAACCGGCTGAGCTACCGCCACGTCTGGGCCCGGCTCCACGGACCCGGCCGGGTCGCGGTCCAGTCGGTGTTCGAGCATCCGGTAGAGGCCGGCTGGATCCGCCGGTCCTCCTACGCCACCCGTCAGAAGTGGTGAGCCGCCTCAGGCCAGGAGCGGCCCGAACAGGTCGCCGGACTCGCCGGCCCGGGCCAGGACGTCGGGGGCGGTGAAGAACAGGTCCTCCGGGGCCTGGCAGGACTCCACCTCATCCCAGGTCACCGGGGTCGAGACGGTGGGATGGGTCCGGGCGCGCAGAGAATAGGGCGCGATCGTGGTCTTGGCGCCGTTGTTCTGGCTCCAGTCGATGAGGACCTTGTCCTTGCGCAGCGACTTCGTCATCCGGGACACCACCAGGCCGGGCTGGTCCTTCTCCAGGCGCTGGGCGTATTCGTGCGCCTGGACGCTCGCCTGCTCGGAGGTGATCCCGCTGACCGGGGCGTACAGCTGCAGGCCCTTCCCGCCGGAGGTCTTGGCCAGCGGCGCGAGCCCGTCGGCCTCCAGCAGCGGCCGCAGCGCCTCGGCGACCCGGCAGCAGTCCACGATCGTGGCGGGTGCGCCCGGATCGAGGTCGAACACCAGCAGGTCGGGCCGGGGCTCGCCACGGCGCGGGAACCGCCACTGGGGGACGTGCAGTTCGAGGGCCGCGAGGTTGGCCGCCCAGACCAGCGTCGGCAGGTCGTCCATGACGACGTAGTCGACGGTCTCGCCCCGTCCGCGGGAACCCCCCGACTCCACCGTCTCGGTCCGAACCCATCCGGGCCGGTGCTCCGGCGCGTGCTTGGCGAAGAACGACTGGCCGCCGGTCCCGTCCGGGCACCGCTTCAGCGTCATCGGCCGGCCGGCCACGTGCGGCAGCAGCACGCCGGCGATCCGCTGGTAGTAGTCGATGACCTCCGCCTTGGCGAAGCCGTCCTCGGGATACAGCACCTTCGGCAGGTTCGTCAGGGTGAGCTCGCGGCCGTCTACGGTCACGGAGGTCTTCTCCCGCTGCGCCATACGTGCGGACTACCCAGCGGAACGGGCCTCTACCGCTTGGGTCAGAGGGCGGGGACCTCCCCCCGGCGCTCGGCCAGGAGCAGCAGCGCGTAGGCGGCCAGGGTGGAGTCGTCGGTGATCCGGCCGTCGCGGGTCATCTGCTCGAACTCCTCCCGGGAGACCCAGGCCGACCGGATGCCGATCTCCTCCGGCTCGGGGGAGGGCGGTCCGGGGATGAGGCCGGTGGCCAGGAAGTGGTTGCAGTGCTGCGTAGTCATCCCGTGGGAGGCGGTCAGCCGGCCCAGGGGCCGGATCGTTCCCGCGCGGAATCCCGTCTCCTCCGCCAGTTCCCTGCGGGCCAGTTCCTCGGGCGTCCCGGTCTCCCCGTGGGGGAATCCGCCCTGCGGGAACGACCAGCTGCGGCGGGCGACCGGGTAGCGGTACTCCTCCACCAGGTGGAAGCCGCCGTCGGCCGCGGGGATGATCAGCGCGAAGTCGTCCCGCTCGATGACGGCGTAGGTGCCCCGGGACCCGTCGGGCCGTTCGATTTCGTCTTTCCGAAGCCGGATCCAGGGATCGGTATAGAGGACACTGCTAGCCAGCGTCCGGATCTCGGGTTCAGCGTCAGCCGGATTCGTGTGCACCGCTTCATTGTGCCCGCCGCCGCCAGCGCGCCGAGGACGCCGGCCGGGGGAAGCAGCACCAGCGTCGGCAGCTGGTAGCGCCAGGAGAATTCGTAGAGGTCGGCGCCGGCCACCACGGCCAGCGCCAGCCCCGCCCCGAGCGCGGCCGCCGCGCGGCGCTGGCGGGAGGAACGGGGATCGAAGGCGCCGAACACGGCGGCGACGCTGAAGACCAGCAGCAGCGGGCCGGGCGTGTAACCGCCGTGCAGCTGGTACCAGCGCAGCGCCGGGGCGAGGACCGGGTCGGCCTTCGGCCGGGGGACGTCCTTGTTGAACACCATGCGGTACGCGGGCTGGAAGACGGGATACGTCGTCTGGAACTGCCAGTAGTCCAGCGGCGGGTCCCCGTCCGAGCCGTCCTTGGTGAGGGCGAAGACCTTGATCATGTCAGCGCCGATCTCGCCCGTCACCCGCAGCGGCTGCTGGGTCACCACGGCCTTGTCGAACTTGCCGACCATGGTGGACGGAGCGACCCCGGCCGGCGGGGTGTAGGTGTGAATCGGGGACGTGGGGCCGTTGGCCAGGGCGTCGATCCCGGGACCTGGGTCTCCCGGGCACAGGGAGCGCTCGGTGGCCGGAAGGCGCAGCGTGGCGCAGTCGGCGGCGCTTGCGACCCGGGCGTAGAGGTACCGGTTGCTCGTGTTGGACAGGCCGAATCCGCCTCCCAGCACGGTCGCGGACAGCGTCATGTACGCGAGGACGGGCACCGCGAAGACGCCCAGCGCCATCAGCGCCAGCCTGGCCCGGGCCTTCGCCGCCGGCCGGGGGCCCTCCGGGCCCTCGGACTGGCGCCGGGACAGCACCGCGTAGACCAGCAGCGGGATGATCGCCAGTTCCCCGATCTGCCGGACGGTCGTCGCGAGCCCGAGCAGGGCCGCCGCCACCATGAACCGGGAGCTGACCCGGTAACGGGAGCCCGGCCAGGCGAGAACCACCAGCGCGGCGCAGATGAGCGCCTCGAAGAAGGCGTCGGACATGATCATCTGCTCGGCCTGGAGCTGATAGGAGTCAAGCAGGACCGGCGCCGCGGCCAGGACCCCGAGCCAGCGCGGCGCGCCGTGCCGGACCACCAGCGCGTACAGGGCGGCCCCGATCGCCAGGCCGAGCACGTGCTGGGCCAGCACCACTCCGGCCAGGCCCGCGTGGAGCAGGAGGATCGGCTTCGTGAACAGGAACTCGTAGCCAAGAGGGTCGATGCCGATCGCGAAGTTCCCGAGATAGCGAGGCGTGTCGATGTACACCAGCGCCGGCCAGTAGGCCATCATGGTAATGACCCTTAGTGCTGCCCCGAATGCGAGCAGTGCCGCGAGTCCCCAGTGCCGTGCCGCCATTCGGGCGGACCACGCCAGGGCTCTCCGGCGCCGTGTCATCAGTCGCATCCCTTCCCGCACCGCGACAGTCGGCCGCGCGGCGCCCCTATACGGTATGTGAAGAAAATGCCAGATCACCCTTAGGGTTTCCTGGAAACCCGGTCAGCCGGCGGTGCGATCGTGAGCGGAATAGCGTCACGAATCTGCGGACGCGGACTCAGCGGCCGACGTGACGGGCGCCGTCGGGGCGGGCTTCAGCGCCGGGCTCAGCGTCACCCGGCTCCGCGCGCGCCGCCGCACCGTCTCGGCGACCGCCAGTGCGCCGAGGACGCCGCCCGGGGGAAGCAGCACCAGCGTCGGCAGCTGGTACCGCCAGATGAATTCGTAGACGTCGGCGCCGCCGACCACGGCAATCGCGAGACCCCCCGCGAGCGCGGCCGCCGCGCGGCGCTGGCGGGAGGAACTCCGGTCGAGGGCGCCGAACACCGAGAGCAGGGCGAAGACGAGGAGCAGCGGGCCGGGGGCGTAGCCGTCGTGCAGTTGGTACCAGCGCAGCGCCTGGTCGATCACCCGGTTGGTCTGGGGCCGGGCCCCGCCCGGCCGGAACACGTAGCCGTACGCGGGCTGGAAGACGGGGTACTTCGCCTGGAACTGCCAGTCGGAGATCGGCGTGTCTCCCGGGGCGGTGTCCCGGGTGAGGGCGAAGAGCTTGGCCCCGTCCGCGGCGACCTTCTCCGCGACGCGCAGCGGCTGCTGGGTCAGCACCGCCAGGTCGAACTGGTCGAACATGGAGGTGCGGGAGGCGCCGGGCGGGGGCTGGTAGGTGTGGACGGGGGACGTGGGGCTGTTGGCCAGGAAGTCGATCCCGGCGCTCTGGTCGGCGGGGCACAGGGGCCGCTCGGAGGACGGGACGCGGAGGGCGGCGCAGTCGGCGGAGTCCGCGAGCCGGGCGTAGAGATAGGTGTTGCTCATGTTGGACAGGCCGAACCCGGCGCCGAGCGTGACCGCGGAGTACGTCATGTAGGCCAGGACGGGGATCGCGAACAGGGCCCCTCCCGTCAGGGCCAGCCTGACCCGGGTCATCGCGGGGTGACGGGAGCCTTCCTTCTCGTCCTCGTCCTCGTCCTTGCGCCAGGCCAGCAGCGCGTAGGCCAGGAGCGGGACCAGTGTTATCTCCCCGACCTCCCGGACGGTGGTCGCGATCCCCAGGATGACCGCCGCCACGGCCACGCGCGTCCAGGTCCGGTTCCCGGCCTGGCCGGCCGGCCAGGCGAGGACCAGGAAGGCGGCGCAGACGAGAGCCTCGAAGAGAACGTCCGACATGATCATCTGCTCGGTCTGAAGCTGGTAGGCGTCCAGCAGGACCGGTGCCGCCGCCAGCGCCGCCAGCCACCGCCGCCCGCCGTGCCGGAGAACCAGCGCGTACAGCGCGGCACCCATCGCGAGACCGAGCAGGTGCTGGACGGCCGTCACCGACGCCAGGTGCGGGTCGAGGGCCAGCAGCGGCTTCAGGAAGAGGTAGCGGTAGCCGAGCGGGTCGATCCCGAGCGCGAACATCCACAGGTACCGGGGAGTGTCGATGAAGATCAGGGCCGGCTGGTAGCCCGCCATGGTCGCCGCCCGCAGCACCGCCCCGCAGGCGAGCAGGACGGCGATCCCCCAGTGCCGCGCCAGCAGCGCCCGGGCATCCGTCGTCCAGCGTCCGCGGCGCCGTGTCATAGTCGTTCCCCTCCCGGCGTCGCGTCAGAAGTCGCGTCATGGCACGCGACTGTCCTTATGTACCGTATGTGAGGAAAGACAGACGTCTTACTGAAGGTTGCCCGGAGACGGCTGACAACCCGTTCCGGAAGCCCGCCCGGAGCGCCGCGCGGGGCGGCGGAAGCGCCCCCGGACGCCGTGTCACACCCTCGGGAAAAGTTTTTTTGGTGAGCCAGGGCACCCGGGCAGTCTCCTCAAACCGCCATCAAATTGCCGGTTTACGTGCAACGATGTACGAGAGGGTCAGGACCCGGTGACGGGCGGGTCCCCCGGGTCGCAAAAAAACTCGTGCGTAGGTGTGACACAAAATCTCGGCACTGCGCTGTAGGTAGTGAGATGAGGACACGCCATACACACGGGATCACCCGGAGGACCGCGGAGCTATTGCTCGACGGCGCGGCCGGGTCTGGTCCAGACGAACTTCTACGGGTGTTGAGCGCCGCTAGTGCGCCCGCCCGTGAGGGCGAACTGGCCGGTGAGCATCTGGCCGTGGCCTCGTTCGAGGCGAACCATCTCGGTCCTGTTGCAACTCCCCCAAGCAAAAGGAAGATAATGAACCCCCTCTCGAACCTGCTTAGCGCCAAGGTCGTCGCCTGGTCCCTCGCCGCCGTTGTTACCGGTGGCGCGGCCGCGGTCGGCACCGTGGAACTGACCTCGGCCCAGCCGTCCTCCTCCCCGACTGCCAGCGTGAGCAGCGGCGCGACCGGCTCCACCGCGGGCGTTGGCGCTGCGACCGGCAAGTCCTCCTCGGGTGACGTGAAGGACGTGTCGACCTCCAAGCTCTGCACCACCCTCGCCACCAAGGTTGAGAGCCAGGTTTCGGGCGCCCAGGGCACGGTGAACACCACCGCTCCTGGTGCTGAGTCCGCCACGGGCCTGGACAAGGCTCTGGCCAGCCCGCAGCTGAGCTCCGTGCTGTCCAGCCCGGAGTTCTCCTCCCTGACCAGCACGGTGAACAACGCCGCGGCCGTCCCGGACTACTGCGCGCTGCTCCTGAACCTCCCGCAGATCCCGGTTCCGGCTGACCTGCTGCAGATCCCGGGCAACGTCCTGGCCTCGGCCCTGGACCAGCTGCCCGCCGCCACCCTGGCGACGGTCCTGAACCAGCTGCCCGGCAGCGAGCTCGCGCAGGCCTTCAGCGAGATGACCCCGTCGACCGCCGCTTCCCTGCTCAACACCCTGAGCAACACCCAGGCCGGCCAGGTGCTCTCCAAGATGGGCGCCACCGGGCTGAACAAGGTCGTCTCCGAGGTTCCGGCCGTGACCATCACGCCGATCATCTCCAGCATGCCGGCCAACGAGCTCGACTCCACCTTCGCGCAGCTGGCCAACTCCAACGCGGCCACCGTGCTGTCCAACCTGGGCGCGACCGAGGCGAGCACCGCCCTGTCCGAGCTGACCCCGGCCACCTTCCAGCAGGTCGTCAGCAGCATGCCGTCGCAGCTCGCCACCAACCTGGTGCCGAAGCTGTCCCCGGCCGAGGCCCAGAAGGTCCTGGGTGCCCTGTCGCCCGCCACCGCGGGCGAGGTCCTCTCGAAGCTCCCGGCCTCCCAGGTCGGCAGCCTCCTGGCGGGCCTCCCGGCTTCCCAGGCCGGCAGCATCCTGTCGCAGCTGCAGCCCAGCACCCTGAGCACCGTCCTGGGCCAGGTGCAGCCCGGCACGCTCGGCACTATCCTGAACAAGCTGCCCGCCTCGGACGCCTCCAAGATCCTGGGCGAGCTGCCGCAGGGCCAGGCCAGCGCGCTGCTGAACAAGCTGCCGAAGCCGGACCTGTCCGGTCTGCAGAGCCACCTGCCCTCCGGCGTGAAGCTGCCGTAAGGCTTGTAAAACCCGAAATACGGACGCGACATCGGGGGAGCTAGTCCGCCGCAGGCGGGATGGTGCCGCAAGGCACCATCCCGCCTGCCCTCATGGAGGAGAGCTTTGCTGACACCGCTAGGACGCGAGCGGGCAGGAGCAATGGCGCGGGCAGGGCACGACTACGCCACCGCCGAAACACAAAAGAAGACGAAGCCGGGAGCGGAGTCTCCGGGGAGCCGGCCAGGACGGGCGAAGGCGGCCGGCGCCAAGGCGACAACGAGGCTCAAGAAGGCGGGCCGGAAGACGGCCGCCAAGCTGAAAGTGGCTCCCGAACCGGAGGCGAAAGCCGCAGAAGAAGCCGCGACCGAGGTCGCGGCTTCAGTCGAACCTGCCCTCGAAGAGGAGCAGGACGAATTCACCGCTGTTGTGCAGGGGGCGCAGCAGGGTGACTCCGAGTGCTTCCGGATCCTGTATCGCGAGGTTCAGCCGAAGCTGCTGCGGTACCTGTCCTTCATGGTGGACAACGACGCTGAGGACATCGCGTCGGAAACCTGGCTCCAGGCGACCCGGGACTTCCACAAGTTCAGCGGGACCTTCGATAACTTCCGGGGCTGGATTACCACGATCGCCCGGCACCGTGCCATGGACCATCTGCGCAAGACCAGTCGGCAGGCCCCGGTCGTCGACGTCCCGGTGGAGGAATTCAGCTACTTCGCCTCCGCCGACGACACCGAGGCCCGGGCGATGGAATCCATCGCCACGGACGACGCGGTGAAGATGATCTCCAGCCTCCCCAAGGACCAGGCGGAGGCCGTGATGCTGCGGGCGGTCGTCGGCATGGACGCCAAGACCGCCGCCGCCATCGTCGGCAAGCGCGCCGGCGCGGTCCGCACCGCCGCCTACCGCGGCCTCAAGACCCTGGCCAAGCGCCTGGGCGTCGAAGGCTAGCCCCGCCTCTACAAAGGCTAGCCCCGCCTCTACATACGCAACGGGACCGAAGGTGTCGCTATGACGACAGCTTCGGTCCCGTTGCTGTTGCTGGGAGAGGAGAGGAGAGGAGAGGAGGGGAGGGGCTAGGAGGGGAGGGGCGCGGTTTAGCTCAGGCCGGCGTAGGAGTGCATGCCGGTGACGAAGACCTGGACGACGAGCATGTTGACGACCAGGGAGACGAACCCGAGCAGCTGGATGTAGTGGGCCCAGCGGCGGAAGCCGGCCGTGGCGCGGGCGTGCAGGTAAGCCGCGTACAGCACCCAGGTAATGAACGCCCAGGTCTCGACCGGGTCCCAGCCCCAGTACCGGCCCCAGGCCTCGTCCGCCCAGATGGCGCCCGCGATGACGCCGAACGTCCAGATCGGGAACCCGAAGACCACCGTCCGGTAGGCCAGCTTGTCCAGCTGCTTGGACCCGGGGATGCGGGCCAGCAGCCCGTTCTCCCCTTCGACGGCCTTCCCGCCGGAGATCCGGCTCTCGTGCCGCGACGCGACGATGAACAGGATCCCGACCACGGCGGCGACGAAGAAGATGCCGGTGGCCAGGGTCATCGCGGTCACGTGGATGCTCAGCCAGTACGACTGCAGCGCCGGCACCAGCGGCCCGGCCGGGGTGTAGATGACGGTCTCGGCCAGGCCCAGGGCCAGCACGACCGCGGCCATCACCCAGATGCCGAGCGACCAGGCCCGGTAGCGGATCATCAGGCCGAGGAAGAAGATCGCCGCGATGCAGGTCAGCGCCGTGACGAACTCGTACATGTTGCCCCAGGGGGTCCGGTGCGCGGCCAGTCCCCGGGTGACGACGGCGACCAGGTGCGCGGTGGTCCCGGTCAGGCTCAGCCCGACCGCGACCTGCACCCACCGGCCCGCGTCCCGCATGGACTGGAGCACGGACGCCCGTTGTTCGGGCAGCGCCGGCGGAGTCCCGGGAGCCGCCGGGGCCGCGCCGGAGCCGCCGGAGTCGGAGCCGCCGCTGGAGTCGGAGTCGGAGGCGCCGCCCACCGTGGCCAGTTCCTTTTCCTTCACCGGCGCCGTGGCCGCCTTGGCGGTGCTGGCGCGGCGGGGCTTCCCGAACGCCAGGTCGCCGGCGAACGCGAGCACGGCCAGCGAGTAGATGAGCAGGGCGGCGATCATGAAGTCGCCGCTGACGGCTGCCAGGCCTTGGTTGATGCCCACGAGCTTCACGCCTTCGTTTCTGACTGGTTGGTTGCGCCCTCGGCGCCCTCGGCGCCCTCGGCGCCCGTGGCGCCCTCAGAGTCGCTGGGGTTCTCGGTGCCGGCGGATCCGGAGAGCTCCGCGGTGAGCTCGGCGAACTCTTCCTCGAAGCCCCCGCTGGCGTCGGACCGGGTCAGCCCGCCGACCGTCACGACCGACCCGGTGCCCGAGTCGGCGGCAACCGCGCGGACGAACACCCGGCGGCGCCGGATCATGAACGACAGCAGCAGGCCGGCCAGGGCCAGGATCGCGCACACGAGCGCTGGGATCTGTCCCGGGTCGTAGGTCATCTGGAGGCTGGCCCACTGCTTGTAGCCGGTGAACGTGATCGACCCTTGGCCCTTCGGCAGCTTCCAGGTCTGGCCGGGGGACATGAGATGCGGCGAGCCCGCCACCTTCGTCATCGCGGTGGTGTCGAGCTGGTACACCGACTGCGATTTCCCGGTGTTGAGGCCCAGGTTGCCCCGGTAGCCGATCAGGGAGACGGCGGGGTTGTCCGGAGCCGGGAAGGCCGACTGCAGCTGGTTTCCGTGGGATACCGCGGTCGGGACGAACACGCCCATGAACCCGAGCTGCACCGGCGACGCGTTCGACGCCTTCACGACGCCGTCCGACAGCATCGTGGAGGTGCTGGCCGGGATGAACGGCGTGGCCTGGTCGTAGACCACGTGGCCCCGGGAGTCGCGCACGGTGAACTCGGGCGCGTACCCGTGCCCGATCAGGTACACCTTCACCGAGTCGACGTTCAGCGGGTGGTTGACCTGGATCGTGTCGGTCTTGGAAGGGGAGCCGGGCTGCGCGGTGTAGGAGACGCCGGCCTTGAAGCTCGACGGCTGCCCGAAGTCCTGGCCGGACATGAGGTACTTGGCGCTGAAGTTCTTCAGCGTGAGGTCGAACGGGGCCAGGGCCGAGCCCGACACCAGGCGCCCCGGGTGGAACTCGTCCAGGGCGGACTGGGTGTCGGCGAAGCTCTGCCCCTGCACGAGCAGCTTGTCGGCCTTGTAGCCGAACATGCCGCCCAGCCCGATCGAGACCAGGATGCCGAGCAGGGCCAGGTGGAACAGGAGGTTCCCGGCTTCGCGCAGGTAGCCCTTCTCTCCCGAGACCCAGTCGCCGGTGTCCTCCGCGGAGGGGCGCCGGATCCGGAACCGGCGGCCGCCGAGGACCGTCGCGGCGGCGTCGGCTGCCTCCCGCGGCGGCAGCGGGGAGACGTAGGCCGCCGAGTGCGGCAGGCGCTTGAGGAAACGGGGGGCCTTCGGCGGCGGGGTGCGGCTCTCGCCGGCCAGCTTGAAGGTCCGCGGCAGGACGCACCCGATGAGGGAGATGAACAGCAGCAGGTAGATCGCGGCGAACCACGGGGAGGCGAAGACGTTGAACAGCCCGATGTGGTTCAGCCACGGCGCGATCAGCTTGTGCGACTGGAAGTACTGCTGAACCGAGCCCGGGTCGATGCCCTGCTGCGGCAGAAGGGAGCCGGGGATGGACGCCAGGGCGAGCAGGAACAGCAGGATCAGCGCGGTACGCATGGAGGTGAGCTGCCGCCAGGCCCACTTCCACAGGGGAAGCTGCGGGGGAGGCTTGCTCTCTTCCCTGGCCGGGGCGCTCTCCGGAGTGCGGGTGCTCGTCATGAGCTGACCTTCTTCAGCATCGTGTCGAGTTCGCCGTAGGTCGCGGCGCCGTAGATCACGCCCGCGATGTGGTCCGTGGAGTCGATCACGACGGTCGTCGGGGTGTCATTGATCAGCACCGCTTTCCCGAAGTCCTGGGCGGTCTGATAGCCCGGGTCGTTCAGGCTCGGGTAGGTGATGCCCATGCTCTTGGCGAACGTCTGGGCGTTGGTGGGGGTGTCGCCCACGTCATCGCCGAGGAAGGAGACCTTGTCCTTACCGTACTTCTGGGACAGGACGGCCAGCGTGGGGGCCTCGCCGCGGCACGGTCCGCACCAGGACCCCCAGAAGTTCAGTACGAGGGCCTTGCCCGCGTACGAGGACGACTTCAGCTTCGACCCGGTCAGCGTGGTGCCGGAGAAGGACGGGGCGGCGGGACGGTGACCCGGCTTGTACAGCCAGGCGCTGGTGCCGCCCCCGATGTACGTCCGGTCGCTAGCCTGGCCGTTTCCGCTGGTCAGAGTCACGACTAGTGCGGCCGCCACAATGACGACAGCGACGGCCGCCACCGTGACGACCGTCCGGCGCTGGGCTTTGAACACGGACGGGTCCCTACGATCTCCTACAGGGGGTAGTACATACTCTATTGTGCAGCATCTTCTTCGCGAACCGGCCGCCGGGCCGGAACTGCGTAGGAAACGCTGGTCAGCTTGTCACCCTCGAACGCGAGGCTGGTGACGCTGCCCAGCGCGCACTCCCGGGACCTCGGGTTGTGCCACAGGCGCCGCTTCTCCGCGTGCAGCCGGGTGACCCAGACCGGAAGCTGGTGGCTGACGCAGACCGCTTCGGCACCGGTGTTCTCGTCGCGGGCCCGCTCGACGGAGGCCCACATCCGGGCCACCACCTCGGTGTAGCGCTCGCCCCACGACGGGGTGAACGGGTTCCACAGGTAGCGCCAGTTCACCGGGTTGCGGGCCAGGTGCTTCAGGCTGACCGTCGTGCCCTCGAGGACGTTGCCGGACTCGATGAGCCGCTCCTCGGTGACCAGGGACAGCCCGTGGCGCTCGGCCACCGGCGTGGCGGTCTCCTGCGCCCGGGTCAGCGGGGACGCGTAGACGGTTGCGATGTTCCGGTCGGCGAAGAAGTCGGCGGCGGCGTCGGCCATCGCGCGTCCGTTCGCGGACAGGTGGTAGCCGGGCAGTCGTCCGTAGAGGACGCCCTCGGGATTGTGAACCTCACCGTGCCGGAGCAGGTGAACGATAGTTTTATCGGCCATGGCGTCGTCAGCCTACCTGCTGCCGACGACGCCCCCGTGGGCAGCGGCTTTCCTTACGGCTGCCAGATCTTGTAGCGCCAGAATCCGCTCTGCGGCGTGTTGTCCTTCACCCCGGTGATCTGCAGGTTGTTGACCGCCAGGCCGGCGCCTCCGCCGTGGTCGATCTCGAAGCCGTACTGGATGCCGGTCAGGTAGTGGGACGTCGAGACCATCCCGTAGGCCGTGGCCGCGCCGAGGAACGGGTTGAGCTGGCCCGAGAACTTCTGGACCGGCTGCTGGGCGTCGAAGAAGATGCGCCGCCAGCGGTGGCCGTTGAGGCTGGTCCATCCGTCGGTGACGTTCCACCATTTGCCGTCGATGTAGGCGGGACGGACCTTCGTGCCGGATGCGGCCTGGTTGAACTCCTGGCCGTCGCGGGCCGCCGCGGTCCAGACCATGACCTCGGTGCCGCCGTGGGACTGGTGTTTGCCGGAGGGGTCGTTGGTCGGCTCGGTCCACATGTCGAAGCCCGCGTTCCAGTTCCCCGGCCACTTGACGGTCGTGTTGACGGACGCCTGCGGGTCGCCGTCCTCGGTGACCTTCGTCGGGTTCCAGGTGTTCGCCGGGCGCATCCCGCGCTCCCCGCCCTGCCCGATGTTCGGGTAGACCCACTCGTTCGCCGGCGTGGACGAGCGCAGGACCGTGAACTTCGGCTCGAAGACGTTGTTCTGCTCGGTGAGGCGGAGCGCGTCGGAGTAGGAGCCGCCGTTCTCCGTGTAGATGTTGTAGAACTCGCGCGGGCTGCTGGTGTGCGAGTACTGCTGGTTCTTGGTGTCGGTGACCGTCTTGGTGCCGCCCGTCGCCGCCAGTGCCGGGCTTGCGATCCCGGCGATGAGGAAGGCGCTCAGCGTGCCGGTGATGAGCCGGGGGTGCTTAATCAATTTTCCGCTCTGACCCTTTTCTTCCGCTTTAACCAGTTATGGGGGGCGTATTGGGGGCATACGGCTTCTCCGTTTATAACAAAATTTAGCTACATGGCCGAGAAAACGGACAAATGCGCACGTGAACCGGCGTGGCGCGCTCCGGCGGGCCCGCCGGAGCGGCGAGCGCCCGGATCCGCTGTCGGGAACGGGCACGCGAAAAAGCCCGGCGGGCCGGGATCGGCCTGCCGGGCTTTCGGCTATGTCAGGACGGAGTTACGACCCCAGGGCGGCGGCCGCGGCGCGGGCGGCGCCGGGAGCGGCGTCGGAGATGCGGGACAGGGCCGCGTCATCGTGCGCGGCCGAGCAGAACCACGCCTCGTACCCCGACGGGGGCAGGTACACCCCGCCGTCGAGCATCGCGTGGAAGAACGCCGCGTACGCGCTGGCCGACTGCTTCGCGGCGTCGTCGAAGCGCGTGACCGGTTCGCCGACGCCCATGAAGAACGTGAACAGGTTGCCCGCCAGGGACAGGTGGTGCGGAACCCCGGCCTCGGTCAGCGCGGACGACACCAGCTTGGACACCGCGCCGGCGAACGAGTCCACCGCCGAGTAGACCTCGGGCGTGCAGGCCCGCAGCGTGGCCAGGCCCGCGGCGGTCGCGAGCGGGTTACCGGACAGGGTGCCCGCCTGGTACACGGGGCCGGACGGAGCCAGCCGCTCCATGATGCCGGCGCGCCCGCCGAACGCGGCGCACGGCAGCCCGCCGCCCATGACCTTGCCGAAGGTCACGAGGTCGCCGCGGACCCCGTCGATGCCGAACCACCCGGACGCCGACACCCGGAACCCGGTCAGCACCTCGTCCATGATCAGCAGCGCGCCCGCCTCGTCGCACAGCGACCGGAGCGTCTCGTTGAACCCGGGAGCCGGCGGGACGACGCCCATGTTGGCCGGGCAGGCCTCGGTGATCACGCAGGCGATCTCGGAACCGCGGGCGGCGAAAAGGTCGCGCACCGCGGCGGCGTCGTTGTAGGGGAGGACTACTGTGTCGGCCGCGGAGGCGCCGGTCACGCCCGGGGTGTCCGGGAGGCCGAGCGTCGCGACCCCGGACCCGGCGGCGACCAGGAGGGCGTCGACGTGGCCGTGGTAGCAGCCGGCGAACTTCACGACCAGCGAGCGGCCGGTGTAGCCGCGGGCCAGCCGGATCGCCGACATGGTCGCCTCCGTGCCCGAGTTGACCAGCCGCACCTTCTCGACCGGGGCCCGGGAGACGATCTCCTCGGCCAGCTCGACCTCGCCCTGGGTCGCGGCCCCGAAGGACGTGCCCCGGGAGATGGCGCCGGCCAGGGCCTCGGCGACGGCGGGGTGCCCGTGGCCCAGGATCATCGGGCCCCAGGAGCACACCATGTCCACGTAGTCGCGGCCGTCGGCGTCGTACAGGTACGCGCCGGAACCCCGCTCGATGAACCGGGGCGTCCCGCCGACGGGGCCGAACGCGCGGACCGGGGAATTGACACCGCCCGGCGTCACGGCCAGAGCGCGGTCGAACAGTTCACCGGAGCGGTCACTCATGCTTTAGCGGCCTTCTTCCTCGCAGGCGTCCACCAGGTACTCGAGCAGCCGCAGTCCGTCCGGCAGCGGACGGCCCGCGGGCTCCCGGACCCAGCGTACGTCGCTGCCCGCGCTCAGCCGCGACGGCGGGGCCAGTACGTAGCTGTCCCGGCAGTGCCAGCGCAGGGCCGGGGTGTCGGAGAAGTCCGGCGACGCGTCCAGGCCGCAGGACCACCATTCCTCTTCGTCGGCCGGAGCGCCCCTGGTCGCGACGTAGAACATGGTCCGGTCGGCGCCGACCGCGGCGACCGGGCCGGTGTCCGTCCCGGCGGCGGTCATCCGGGCCAGGGCGGCCCGCCCGGCGGAGGCGGGTACCTCCAGAACGTCAAAAACCCGCCCGGTGACGAGTATCACGTTCGCCTCCGGGCGGGTTTCCCACCAGTTCTCTATGGTCGCAATGTCGACTGTCGCCTGCATCTGCCAGGTTGGCGACACCGGGTGGGCCCCCGGCGAGGGGCAGCCGACCCTGTCGCACGAACAGGCCCGGCCCGTCTCCCTCCGGCCGGCGATTTCCCGGCGCAGGTGCGCGCCCGCGCATACCGGCCATCCCATCGCGGCGTACTCCAGGGCAGCCGCCTGCAGCGTGGCCGGCCGTTGAGCCGCTGCTTTACCGCGGCCCTTTCGCCGCATCATCGTCACCATCAGGCCCCGAACTCCTCATCGTGCATCCTGCGCGCCCCCCACATCGTCGGCAGGTATGCCAAAAGAGACATCGGTGCCTATCGGTGGGATAGCCGAAATCGTACTCCGGCGAAAAGACTTACTCCGAACGATCAAGCGGTGACTCTCGCCACGCTCCCCGTATACCCATCGTAAGACGGTAGTCACCCGGAATGCAGGGCTATCGCCGGAACCAATCCCGGCAAAGGCGAAAAAATTAGGAGGGTCCTTACCGGAGCCAGCGCGCCACTTCGGTCGCCCAGTAGGTGAGGATGACGCTGGCGCCGGCGCGGCGGATGGAGGTAAGGGCCTCCATGATGGCCTTGTCCCGGTCGACCCAGCCGTTGGCGGCGGCGGCCTCGATCATCGAGAACTCGCCGCTCACGTGGTAGGCGGCGACCGGCACGTCGACCGCGTCCCGGACCTGCCGGATGACGTCCAGGTAGGACAGCGCGGGCTTGATCATGACCATGTCCGCGCCCTCGTCGAGGTCGAGCCGGACCTCGCGGAGTGCCTCGGTCACGTTGGCCGGGTCCTGCTGGTGGGTGGCGCGGTCGCCGAACTTGGGCGCGCCTTCGGCCGCCTCCCGGAACGGGCCGTAGAACGCCGAGGAGTACTTCGCCGAGTACGCGCAGATCGGCACGCCGGAGTACCCGGCGTCGTCCAGCGCGGCCCGGATGGCGCCGACCTGGCCGTCCATCATGCCGCTCGGCGCCACCATGTGGGCTCCGGCCGCCGCCTGGGCGACGGCCGTGGAGGCGTAGCGCGCCAGGGTCGGGTCGTTGTCCACGTTCCCGTCGGGGGTCACGATCCCGCAGTGCCCGTGGTCGGTGTACTCGCACAGGCACAGGTCGGCCATGACGACCAGGTCGTCGCCGACCTCGGCCCGGATGTCCCGCAGCGCGACCTGGGAGACGCCGTCCGGGTCGTCGGCCCCGGACCCGCGGGAATCCTTCGATGACGGCACGCCGAACACGATGATGCCGCCGACGCCGGCCTCGGCCGCCTCGGCGGCGGCCTTGCGCAGGCTGTCCCGGGTGTGCTGGACCACCCCGGGCATCGACGAGATCTCGACCGGAGAGGAGATCCCCTCTTTCAGGAACACGGGAAGGACCAGCTCGGCCGGGCGCAGCGCGTTCTCCGCCACCATGGCGCGAAGCGCCTTGGTGCCGCGCAGCCGCCGCGGCCGAACCTCAGGGAATCCAGCACTCACGGGGGCACTCCTAGGCTTGCGTTCGCGATTTCCGCTGTCAGGGCAGCGGAAACCGCGAACATAAGGCGTTTGTTACGGCTTGATGGCCAGGCGCTTGCGGGCACCGCGGCGCCGTTCGCTGGGGCGGCGCAGGGGGTCGCCGTTGGCGGCGGCGGTCTCCCGCTGCTGCGCGCCGAACGCGGCCAGCGCGTCCACCAGTTCCAGCACCGACGGCTGGGGCGACTGCACGTCGACCCGCAAGCCGAAGTCATCGGCGGTCTTGGCCGTCTGCGGGCCGATCACGCCGATGATCGTCACCGCGTGCGGCTTGCCCGCGATGCCGACCAGGTTCCGCACGGTGGAGGAGGAGGTGAACAGCACGGCGTCGAACCCGCCGCCCTTGATCGCCTCGCGGACCGGCTGGGGCGGCGGCGCGGCGCGCACTGTCCGGTACGCGGTCACGTCCTCCGGCTCCCAGCCCAGCTCGGTCAGGCGGGAGACCAGCGCCTCGGTCGCGATGTCCGCGCGCGGCAGCAGGACCCGGTTGATCGGGTCGAGCACGTCGTCGAACGGCGGCCACGAGTCGGCCAGGCCCTCGGCCGACTGCTGCCCCTCGGGCACCAGGTCGGGCCGGATACCGAACGCCAGCAGCGACTTCGCCGTCTGCTCCCCGACCGCGGCGACCTTCACGCCCGCGAACGCGCGGGCGTCGAGGCCGTACTCCTCGAGCTTCTCCCGGACCGCCTTGACCGCGTTGGCCGAGGTGAACGCGACCCACTGGTACCGGCCGGTGACCAGGCCCTTGACCGCGCGCTCCATCTGCTGTGGGGTCCGCGGGGGCTCGACCGCGATGGTCGGGACTTCCTCGGGCACGGCGCCGTACTCGCGCAGCCGCTCGGAAACCACGGCCGCCTGCTCCTTGGTCCGGGGCACCAGGACCCGCCAGCCGAACAGCGGCTTGGTCTCGAACCACGACATCCGGGTCTTCTTGGCCGCGGCCTCGCCGACCACGGCGACCGCCTGGCCGTACGTGGTGGCGACCGACGCGCCGGCCGCCTTCAGGTCCGGCCCGACGCGGCCCAGCGACGTCAGCACGGTCTGCTGCTCGGTCGTGGTCCCGCCCCAGGTCAGGGCCAGTGGCGTCGCGTCCGGCCAGCCCGCCGCGATCAGCATCTTGCCCAGGTCGACGGGGGCGGTCTCGGCCCCGGTCACGATGAGCGTGCCCGGCCCGTGCGTCACCCGGCTGACCTCGGACATGTGGATAACCCGCAGCTCGTCGGGGCCCTCGGCGGAGGAGCCGTCGCCGGCCAGCGGAAGCCCGGCGTAGGCCGGGACCGCGGTGGACGCCGGCATGCCGGGCACGACCTCGTAGCGGACCTTGGCCCTGGCGACCGCGGCCACCTCGGCCGCGCCGCCGTTCAGCAGCGGGTCGCCCTCATGCAGCCGGACCGCGAGCTTGCCGTCCTTAGCCGCCGCCAGCAGCGCCTTCGACGTGGCCGCCGTGTCGCCCGGTTCGGTTATCTCTGCCGCGTCGTCCAGCAGGTGCCGGAGCCGGTCGGCGATCTCGTTCGGGGCCACGACCAGGCCCGCGTCGGCGAGAAGCCGGACCGCGCGCACCGCGAGCAGGCCCTCGTCTCCGGGGCCCGCCCCGATGAACGCGACCCAGCCGTCCATGTCAGTCATGCGCATCATCCTTGTTGCTTTTCGCAGCGTCAGCCGCGCTAATGAGCCGCGCGGCGCCTCGCGCCAGCATCCGGGCGGCGAGGTCGCGTCCCAGGGCGGCCGCGTCAGCGGCGTCACCCTCAGCGAACTCTCGTACCACTACCCGACTAGCATCGGCGTTACCTGCGGTTTCGTCTACCCCCGGCGCATGCCCGGCTACGATTCCTTGCAGCCGGAGCTGGCCGGTGCCGGCGGCGTACGCCCCTACCGGGGCGCTGCACCCGGCCTCCAGCGCGGCCAGCAGAGTCCGCTCGGCCGTGACCGCGGCCCGGGTGGGCGCGTGATCGACGGCGGCGAGCAGTTCCGCCAGCTCCGTGTCGGAGGTCCTGCATTCCACGGCGAGGGCGCCCTGCCCGGGAGCCGGGACCATGTCGTCCGGCTCGAAGACCTCGGTGACCTCGTCGGTGCGGCCGATCCGGGCCAGTCCCGCGTGGGCGAGCACGACCGCGTCGAGTTCGCCGCTGGCGACCTTGCCCAGCCGGGTATTGGCGTTGCCCCGGATCGGGACGCATTCGATGTCCGAGCGCAGCAGCTGGAGCTGCGACGCCCGGCGCGGAGAACCGGTGCCGATCCGCGCCCCCGGCGGGAGATCGGCGAATTTCGCGCCGTTGGCCCCCACCAGCGCGTCCCGCGGGTCGTCCCGGCGGGGAATCGCGGCCAGGGTAATGCCCTCGGCATCCCCGGTCGGCAGGTCTTTGAGCGAATGCACAGCGAAGTCAACCTCCCCGCGCAGCAGGCTTTCCCGCAGGGCGCTGACAAAAACTCCGGTGCCCCCGATCTGGGTGAGCTGCGCCATGTTGACGTCACCGTGAGAGGTGATCGGCACAAGCTCGACCTCACGGCCGGTCCGTTCCGTGATCAGCCGGGCCACCTCGCCGGACTGGGAAACCGCCATCGGGCTGCGGCGTGTTCCCATCCGTAGCGTTGGCTGAGTCAATTGGTGGCCCCCTTCTGGCCAGTTCCCCCGGGCCGGGGGGCTCCGGGGGGCGTTCCCCCCGGGGTAGCGCTGTCGACTTCCGCGTGAGTGACCGCTTCCACGGTCCGCGGGTCGAGGTCGAACAGCACCCGCAGCGCGGTGGCGTATTCTTCTCCGCCCGGCGAGGAGGCGAGTTCCTTTATCCGCACTGTCGGCGCGTGCAAGAGCTTGTCTACCACCCTGTGCACGGTCCGGGCTATTTCATCCACAGCGTGCCCGCTGAGGCCTTCGTCGCTGAGCCGGCCTTCCAGCCGGGCCAGTTCCGTGTCCACGACGGTCGCGGCCTTGGCCCGCAGGGCCACCACGGTCGGCGTGACGCTGGCCGCCCGGACAGCCGAAGCGTACCCCGCGAATTCCTCGTCGACGATCGCCCGCACCGCCGTGACCTCGGCGGCGCCCACGGCGGCGTCGCCGCCGCCGCGGAGTTCGTCCATCCCGATCACGTGCGTGCCCGGCACGTCCGCCACGGCGGGATCGATGTCCCGGGGCATGGCCAGGTCGAGCAGGGCGAGCGTCCGCCCGGGCTCGCGTCTTTCCCAGACCGAACGGATCATGCTTTCCGTCACGACCACGCCCGACGCGCCGGTACAGGAGATGACCAGGTCGGCGTCGGCGACCGCCGCGGGCAGGTTCTCGAAATCGGCGACCTCGCCCGCCACGCCGGGAGCGTGCTCGGCGACCGAGGCGGCCAGCCGCTCGGCCTTCTTCGGCGTCCGGTTGGTGACCACGACGCGGGCCGCGCCCGCCCGGGCGGCGGTGGCGACGGAGACGCCGCTCATCGCCCCGGCCCCGATGACGAGGACGCTGGTGCCGGACAGGACCGAAGCGCCGTTCGGGGTGACGCGCAGTTTGTCCGCCGCCAGCTGGACGCCCACGGTGGCCAGGCTGATGCCGAGCCGGTCGATGCCGGTCTCGGTGCGGGCCCGTTTCCCGGCCCGCAGGGCGGCCCGGCCGAGGTCGCCGAGCGCGCGGCCGAGGGTGCCGTGCTTGCCGGCCAGCTTGAGGGCGTTGCGGACCTGGCCGAGGATCTGGTCCTCGCCCACCACCATCGATTCCAGCCCGCTGGCCACGGCCAGGAGGTACTGCACCGCCCGGTCCTCGTAATGGACGTACAGGCACTGGGTCAGCTCGTCGGTGGGAATGCCGGAGTACCGGGCCAGCAGTTCCGTGATACCGGTCACGGCCGGGTGGAACCGGTCGATCTCGGCGTAGATCTCGACCCGGTTGCAGGTGGAGATGACGAAGGTCTCGGCGACGTCCGTCAGCCGGACGACATCCTCAATCAGCTTGCCCAGCGTGTCGCCGCTGACCGAGGCCCGTTCCAGGGTCGTGACCGGGGCGCTCTTATGACTGAGACCGACTACCAGGACGCTCACGCTTCCACCGCCTGCGCTTCCACTGCTGCCGCGGGTCCCGGAACCTGCCCGAAGCGCTCGGCCGATCGCCGTTGCGCGTGGAAGGCGAGAATCTGCAGCTCAATCGACAGATCAACCTTACGTACATCGACCCCGTCGGGCACGGTGAGCACGAGGGGGGCGAAGTTGAGAATGCTGGTGACTCCGGCTCCGACCAGCCGGTCACACACCGCCTGAGCGGACTCCGCCGGGACGGCGATGACTCCGATGGCGACCTTGCTGTCCTTCACGACGTCTTCGAGGTCGCCGACGTGGCGGACGGTGACGTCCCCGATCTGGCAGCCGACGAGTTCTTCGTTCGCCTCCAGGATCGCGGAGATCTTGAAACCGCGGTTCATGAAACCGCCGTAGTTGGCCAGGGCCCGCCCGAGGTTACCGCCGCCGACGATGACGACGGGCCACTTCTGGGTCAGGCCCAGGGCCCGGGATACCTGGTACACGAGGTAGTCAACGTCGTAGCCGACGCCTCTGATGCCGTAGGACCCGAGATGGGACAGATCTTTTCGCAGCTTCGCCGAGTTCACGCCCGCGGCGGCGGCCAGTTCGTCGCTGGCCACGGTGCCGGTGCCGCGTTCGGCCAGGGTGTAAAGGGCTCTCAGGTACACGGGGAGCCGGGCGATCGTCGCCTCGGGGAGAGGCTTGCCGCTGGCGGAGGTTCCCGGCTCGGGTTCATCAGGCAGGGCCATCTGGCCTGGCATGCCGTCAACCGGCAGGGTGCCGTGATCTGGCGTGCCGTCAGCTGGCGTGTCGGCGGGGCTGGACATGCGGCGCTCCCGGGGCGGATTCGACGCGGCGGTCGGCGTCGCGGCGGGGGTATACCGCGACCCGGCCCTGAGGTATATGGCTTGTGGGGTCTCGCACGGGTCGGGCCGCGCTGGTGCGGGCGCCGGGGATCCAGATCAAGGCCGGGAACTACTTTACGCCGTTTGTGAACGAATGCACAAAGTCGGCTCCGGGTCGTGTGGCTCTTGTCACCTCACCCGTCCCCGATCCCGGCGGCGCGACACCGGTCTTGCCGTGGAAATGCGGTTCTCAGTAGATGGATATGTGATTAGCACTATACCTCTGCTGATAGCCGGGGCCAGGAGGCGAAGACGACGGTTCCGTTACCGGACGCCGATCCCGCACAGGTGCCACCCGACTCCGAGCTCGTCGTCGGGAAGCTCGGCGAAGCTGGTCTCCAGCACGGTTTCCTCGCCGCCGCCGATTTCGTTTTCACGGAGCGGATTGTCCAGGTCGGGCCGCCACTGCGCGGGAGGAACCAGGCCCGGTTCGACCAGCGTGAACCCGCCGAAGAGCCGCGCGATGTCCGCCCGGTCCCGCGAGAGAAGCGGCGCGTCCCAGTGCAGATCCTGGGTCATCTGGAAGACCTTCTCGGCCGCTTCCGGGTGCGCTTCCGTCGTCATGTGGCTAATGGCCAGGTAACTTCCCGGCGCCGTCGCGTCCTCGAACCGGCGAACGAGTCCCCACGGGTCTTCCTCGTTCCACAGGCAGTGCAGCACGTTCATGAAGATGATTCCGACTGGCTGACCGAAGTCCAGCAGGTCACGGACCCGCTCATCGCCGAGCACCTGCCCGGGCTCGCGCAGGTCTCCCTGCACCGTGACGACATTCCTGCCAGCTGCCAGGGCCGCGGTGTGGGCGGACACCATCGGATCGGAGTCGACGTACACGACGCGGGTCTCCGGCGCGGCCCGGTGGGCGATCTGATGGGTGCTGGCCATGTTCGGCAAGCCGGAGCCCAGGTCGAGGAACTGGCGGACACCCTGCCCGAGCATGTAGTCCACCATCCGCTGGAGCAGGTGACGTCCCTCGAGCGCGATGGCGGCACCGGTCGGCACGCCCAGGTTGGCGACCAGCCCGTTGGCCGCGTCGGATGCCTTCCGGTCGATCTCGAAATTGTCCTTGCCGCCGAGCTGGTAGTTCCATATGCGCGCCAAATTGGGAAAGCGCATGCCGATCGGGTCATCAGGGTCAGCTCCGGGCGTTTCGCCGGAGTTCGATTCAGAGGATGCTGGCGGCCGTGCGGACATCCGGTTCTGCCTCCTCGTGCAGGAATAGTGTGATTTCCGAGAGTAACATTCGCATGACAGCAGTGCGGGATTTCCGGACGCTGGCTAGGAGAGGGCCCGGACGAGCGTGGCGGAGCGGGGATCGGCGGGGTCGAGGTGCCGGCCGAGGACGATGGTGGCGACCCGGGCGGCGCCCGCCAGCTTGAGCGCGGCCGCCGCCGACTGGGCGCTGGCTCCCGAGACCCAGGAATCGTCGATCAGCAGCATGTCGGCCCCGGCGATCTGGACCCGCCCGTCGACCCGCAGCCAGTCGGTGCTCACGTAGCGCCCGTGGACCGCGTGGCCCGCTCGCACCGACAGCGAGATCACCGGCAGCGCCGCGGCCGGCTCGGCCAGGGCGAGCAGCGGGTGGCTTCCCGGCCGGCCCTGCCCGCTCGGCACCACGGCCAGCCCCCGCGGCTTTCCCGGCATCCGCGCCGCCTTCCATACGCGGTCCCCGTACGTCACGAGGAACGACGCCAGCATCTCCCGCAGCCGGGCCGCCGCCTGGTCATCGCGATCCCGTTCCGACTTGTACCGCCACAGGTCGCGGGCCAGGTCCCCGCCCTTGACGGCGTAGGCGACGGGCGCGACCGCGTCGGCCAGCAGCCCGCCGGCCACCTGCCGCGCCTGGTCGCACTGGTAGCAGAGCGCGTACCCCGGCAGCACCGGCCCCCGGCACACCCGGCACGTCGGACACTCCGAAAGCTCCATAGGCCGACTGTAAGGACGACCACTGACATTCCGCCGGGCAGAGGGGGCGCTAGTCGGCGTCGGAGCCCTTGATGCGGCGGTTGAGTTCGGCGAGGAAGTCCGGGTCGTCGTCCGGGCCCTTGGGGATGGACCAGCCATCGGGGGGAGTCGCGCGGAAGCGGCCCGCGGGATGCCGGGCGAGAGACGCGTCAGCGGAGGCGGCCCAGTCCGGGTGCAGGTAGATGTAGGTATGCGCCGGCACCGCGTGGGGCCCGGTGACGAATCCGGGCATGACCCGGGGCCGGGCGAGTACCGTGGCCCGGTAGACCAGCCAGGCGATACCGCCCACGACGAATGTCAGCGCGATGATGCCGATCCAGGCGGCCTTCGGCAGGCCCCGGTAGACCGCGGCCGGGGTGAGGGCCGCGTCGATGAGGCAGTAGACCCAGCAGCCGGCCAGGATCAGGACAAACAGGACACCTGACAACAGCATGGCGCAAGCCTAACCTCCGGCAACTTCTCTCGCATCGAGAATCCTCTCTTTAGTCATCTGTACGTCTAGATGCTCTCCATCACGAGGGGTTACGGGGCGGTGCTTTTCGGCATACTCTGGGCCGGGGCATGCAAACCAGGGAACCCATAAGGGAGCACCCATATATGCGGCTGCGTGTATTCGACTGGCTTCGACGCCTCTTTCGACGGCATGCCGGATCGGCAGACGAGGGACGGGCCCGGGGCGGGGGTCACCGGAAGCGGGCCAGGCTGTCGCTCTGGCCACCGGGCCGGGAAACCGTATCCGCGACGGCGCCAGCCCAGGCGGCCGGGCCCCCGGCCTGGACCCAGCCTCCGGCCGGCCTGAGCGGCACCGAGTCGGGAGGCCCGGGTCCGCGGCCCGCGGTCGGCGCTCATCCGGCGGGCGGAAGCGGAGGCGGGGGAGGTGCCGGGCGCGCCCGGATACGGGAAGCGCCGTTCGGATCCGCGCCGGTGACGCAGACCGAGGCCCGGCCCGGTTCTTCCCCGGGGGCCCGCGCCGCGCGGAGCCAGCCCTGGTACCAGGTGGTCGGCCCGCCGCAGCCCCGCCATCAGCCGGGACACTCGCCCGCCCGGGCCGCCGAACGCACGCATGAGGCCGAACTGGCCCATGAGGCGGCTCCCGGCCCGGGAGTACCGGCCGCCCGGCCCGCCGTCCGGGCGGCGGAACGGGCGCGACTGCCGTTCACGGCGGGGCACCCGGAGGCGGGCGCCGCGGCGGCGTCGCCGGGAGACGGGCGGGCCAACTGCGGGCCGCTGGAAAGCATCCTGTGGAGGCAGTGGGACGCCGGCACCGTCCCGCATCCCCAGGCGGTCGCGGCCGTCGACAGGCTCGCGTCGTTCCCGCGGGCACTCCAGGAGAAGCTAGCCGACGGTCTTGACGGGATCTTCGTGGGAGCCGGGGGCGTTCCGGACCTCGACCACATGACGGAACTCCGGGGCGTGCCCCTGCCGTCGGGCAAGGCCACCTGGGACGCCTGCGCGGGCGCCTACGGCGAGCGGAAGATCGTCGTGGGAACGCGCCCGTCTCCCACGCCCGACGTGGTCTGCCATGAGGTGGGGCACGCCCTCGATGACCTGGACAGCCCGCCGGGTAAGTGGCAATCCGACTCCGCTGAGTTCAGGCTGATCTATGATCAGTGCAGGCCATATCTCGCAAGTGACTTCCACCGGCAGCGGGGCGGTCTGGGGCGGAAAGAATTCTTCGCGGATGCTTTCGCCGCTATCGCCTCGGAACAACGACCAGCGCTGGTCGATATGCTGAGCGGCAATACTCGCGCGGCGTTGCGGGTGATGCTGTACTTCAACAGGCGCTACGGCATCTAGGTGATCGTCATGTATGTCATCCGACTGCCAAACGGGAACCTGCAGGTCCCGCAGACGGCGATTCGCGCCGGCGGCGGGCAGAGCCGCGTGATCGGCAACGCTTACGTGGAAATCGGGCCGCACGACGCGGATTACGAGCGCCTGGCCGCCCACGCCATCACCCCGGACCAAATGGAAGAGCGGCGCGCGGCCTGGAAGGCCGGCAACGCCGCTCTGGAACGAGAGTTCCTCGAATTCGCGCGCCTGGCCGGTGACCAGATCTGGTCCGGCGCGGACGACTACCCCGAAACGGATTAAAACTCCGGCGAGTCGGGACGGCGCGCCGCCGTGACCACGGCGGCGCGCCGACGACTAATGCGACGCGCCGGAAGCGACGCTCACGTCAAACTACCGAGTGGCCCTCGGACGTAGCCTCGCCCCCGCCGCTGAGCAAATTGCGCACTTCAGACTCTCGGAACCTGCGGTGCCCGCCTGGCGTGCGGATGCTCGTGATCCGGCCAGACGCCGCCCAGCGGGTGACTGTCTTCGGATCCACTCGGAACAGGGCGGCTACTTCTCCAGGGGTGAGCAGCCGCTCATTGTTGCCCTCCACGTTCCATCTCCTGAACCTCGTCGGGGTATGCCCCTAGTTTGGCGACAAAGGGGTGGTTTCTGCCTAGATTTCGCAAAATTTAGGTCAGCGATTCGGGGCGGTCCCTGGGGGCGGGTGCCTAAGCGCGCCCGGGTCGGTACGGACCGCCACTGACCGGGAGTTGAGGATATGCGCTCTGAGGCAAACGTGACTGGACTTTGATGGACAACGCAGGACATCAAGGTGAAGCAAGGTGCTGACGATGCGATTTTCCCGGTTTCGGCTCGCGGCGGGGAAGATACTGTGGCGGAGTGGCTGACCTGGTTCCTGTCGCGGAAGTCCGTGCCGCCGCTCGGCGCCTGGACGGCGTCGCCGTCCGGACCCCGCTGCTTCCCGTCCCCGCGCTGACGCCGGCAAACCTGCTGATCAAGCCGGAATCGCTGCAGCCGACCGGCGCGTTCAAGCTCCGCGGTGCCTACAACGCGATCGCCGCGCTCGGGGAAACGGCGAAGCCCGCCGGGATCGTCACCCATTCGAGCGGCAACCACGGTTTCGCGATCGCGTACGCGGCGGCGCGACTCGGAGTGCCGGCCGCCATCGTGGTCCCGGAGACCGCCCCGGAGGTCAAAACCGCCGCCATCGAGCGGGCCGGGGCCGAGCTCATCCGGGTGGAGCCCACCCTCGACGCCCGCCTCGCAGGTTGCGACAAGATCGCTCAGGAGCGCGGCTACGCGGTTGTGCCTCCGTTTGATCACCCGTTGGTCATCGCCGGTCAGGGCACTATCGGCCTTGAGATCGCCGAGGATCTCCGGGCCCGGCCGCCGGGAGCCGTTCTCGTCCCGGTCAGCGGCGGCGGCCTGATCTCGGGCATCGCCGTCGCGGTCAAGGCGGCCTTCCCGGAGACGAGAGTCATCGGGGTGGAACCGGAACTGGCCGCCGACGCCCGCGAGTCCCTGAAGACCGGAACCCGGGTCCGGTGGGCGTCCGGCGACGTGGCCCGCACCCGGGCCGACGCCCTCCGAGTGGAACAGGTCGGGGAGCTGACGTTCGCGCACATGCGGGAACTGGTCAGCGACATCGTCACCGTCACCGAGGACGAGATCACCGGCGCCATCCGGCGCCTGGCCCGTCAGGCCCGCCTGGTGGCCGAGCCGGGCGGCGCCGTCGCCGTCGCGGCCGCCCTGAACCGGACGGCCGGCGAACTGGGCGTTCCCCGCGACGACGAGAGCCCGGTCGTCGCGGTCCTGTCCGGCGGCAACATCGACCCGGCCCTCCTCACGGAGATCCTCGGCTCTAGCAGGGACCTCAACGCTTCAGCAGGTCGCAGCGAGTCCTACACTGGGTAGTGCTATGCGAACTGGACTTGCCTACACGAGCGCGCGCATTCTGATGCTCGTCGTTTCCCTCGCCGTGCTGTACCTGTGCGGTGCCCGCGGCCTCCTGCTGCTCGTGCTGGCCTTCGTCGTCAGCGCGGTCCTCAGCTACATCCTGCTGTCCAGGCAGCGGGAGAAGATGGCGGCCGCGCTGAACGGCCGGCTCGGCAAGGCGGCCGGCAAGGTCACCGGCAAGGCGGCCGAGTTCAAGGACCGCCTGGACGAGGGCACGGCGTCGGAGGACGAGGCCAACGACGCCGCGCGCACGGAAAGCGCCAATACCGCCGGCTAGTCCTTCAGCCAGCCGCCGCGGGTCAGCTGCCCGATGACGGCGGCGACGGCCTCATGCCGGGACATCACCGACGTGTCGACCGACAGGTCGGCGTCCGCCGGCTCCTCGTACGGGTCGGAGATCCCGGTGAACGAGCCGATCACGCCCGCGCGGGCCTTGGCGTACAGGCCCTTCCGGTCGCGCTTCTCGCACTCGGCCAGCGGCGTGGACACGTGGACGAGGACGAAGTCCCCGGCCTCGGCGGCCATGGATCGCACGGAAGCCCGCGCCGCCGCGTACGGGGCGATCGGGGCGCAGATCGCGATGCCGCCGTGGCGGGCGACCTCGGAGGCCACGTAGCCGATCCGCAGGATGTTCAGGTCGCGGTCCTCGCGGGAGAACGTGAGGCCGGCCGACAGCATCTGCCGCACCATGTCCCCGTCGAGCAGGGAGACCGTCCGGTCGCCGCGCTCGGCCAGGGCGTCCTTGAGGTCGCGGGCGAGGGTCGACTTCCCGGACCCGGACAGCCCGGTCATGAACACGACGACGCCGCGCCTGGACCGGGGCGGGCGGGCCCGCTGAAGCTCCGCGGCGACAGGCTCCGGGACCGCCCAGCCGGGGACGGTGTCCCCGGCGTCGAGCATCGCGCCGAGTTCGCCGTCGGACAGCTCGCCTCGTTCGGAGCCGGACTCGATCAGGGCCAGCGGCCGCCAGACCTCCGAGACCGGGTCGTAGGCCCACTCGGGTTCCGCGACCACTTCGACGCCGAACGCCTTGAAGTCCTCGGGACGGACGTCCGCCGAGCGGTCGGTCAGGACGTGACTGGCCCCGTAGGCGGCGGCGACGATGACCTGCGCGGCGATGTCGTCGGCCAGGAACTCCGCACGGAGCGAGACGTGTATCTGGAGCCAGCTGTAGGACCGCTGAAGCCCGGTCAGCACCAAGTAGATCGGGAGCAGGATCAGCGGGGCGAGCAGCTGCGCCACGCCGGTGGGCCCGCGCCCGATATACAGCCTCGTACCGCCGCTGGGGTGGAACA
>WRBL01000044.1 GCA_009784565.1 Streptosporangiales bacterium
ACCGGCCTGGCACTCGCCGGGTCAGACACAAAAGAACAGGCACCGGACCCGGGGGCATCGTCGCGATGCTGACACCGGCCGGCCGGAACTCGTGAGGGCGCAATACAGGGGCGCGCCCACGCGGGCACATCCGTGAGGACGCATACAGGGGCGCGTCCATGCGGAGCGGCTGAGCCAGGGGTCGCTGGGGAAACGCGACGATCCGTTCGGTCATCGGCGCCTTGGGGGGAAGAGGGCCCGCGCTTGGGGAAGCGCGGGCCCTCTCGTGTAGCCCGGCCCCGGCCCGGGCAAAATCCTGATCGCTAGTCACTATGAGCGATCGGAGTAACACCATGGGAAGTTGCGCGGGGAAGGCGGCCCTGGTGAGCGGCGCGGGATCAGGGATCGGGCGGGCCATCGCCCAGCGACTGGGAACCGAAGGCGCGAGAGTCGCGGTCACCGACATCAACCTCGCCTCGGCCGAGGAAACCGCGAAGGCCATCGAAGCGGCCGGGGGCACGGCCCTCGCCCTGGAGCACGACGTAGCCCAGCCCGCCGTCACCGAGCGCGTCGTGCGCACCGCGGTCGACCAGCTGGGCGGCCTCCACTACGCGGTCAACAACGCCGGCATCCCGGGCACCAACCTGCCCATCGCCGATCTCAGCCCCGCCGACTGGGACAAGGTGATCGCGATCAACCTCAGCGGAATCGCCTACGGTCTCCACTACGAGATCCCGGCGATCCTCGCCTCCGGCGGCGGCGCGATCGTCAACATGTCCTCCGTCGCGGGCACGGTCGCCGTCCCGGAGAACCCGGCCTACACGGCGGCCAAGCACGGCGTGGCGGGCCTGACCAAGGCGGCCGGCGCGGACTACGGGCGGCGCGGCATCCGGGTCAACGCGGTCGGTCCGGGTTTCATCGACACGCCGTTGCTGAGCGAACTCCCCGATGACGTGACCGCGGACGTCGCGGCCAAGCACGCCATGGGGCGGCTGGGCACCGCCGACGAGGTAGCGGCGCTGACCGTCTTCCTGCTCAGCGACGAAGCGTCGTTCATCACCGGCAGCTACCACCTCGTCGACGGAGGCTACACCGCGATGTAGCTAGCGGATCTCGTAGGTGCCGTCCAGCCGGGCCCGGCCGATCACGTGGCCCTTGATCGCCTCGACCGTCTGGGCCAGGGTGAAGGTCTCCGGCAGGTCAACCGCCTGGTCGAGGGCGAACAGCTGGAAGACGTAGGAGTGCGGCCCGTGGGACTTGATCGGCAGCGGGCCGGCCCAGCCGCGCTTGCCCATGGCGCCCTTGCCGTGCCGGATGCCCTTGACCGGGCTGGGGTGCGCCAGGCCGTTCTCCGGGATGCCGGTGCTCGACGGGTCGATGCCCAGCGTGAGCGCGTGGGTCGCCGGCTTCCCGATCGGGACGTCGGGGTCCTCCACGATCAGCACCAGTTCGGCCGTGCCAGCCGGCGGCTCCGTCCACTCCAGGGCGGGCGAGACATTCGGGCCGAACAGTTTCCCCTTGTATTTCTCGGGGATCGGCGCCTTGTGCTCGAAAGCGGGGCTGGTCAGGGTGAAGTTCTCCGGGGCCTCCAGCTCAGGGCGGGCCCAGACCAGGGTGTGGTGGCCGGCGCGCCGGTTGCGCAGCAGGACGCCAAGAGGATTCGCGGGCATGGTTTCGGCTCCTTAATATCTTTAGGTATACTAATGACCTGTGGAGAAGAGGGCAACTGAAGCGTCGCCTGGGGCTTCGTCCGGCGAGCCCGGGAACGCCGAGCTGGGCGGCCAAGTGCGCTCCGCCGTCGGGCGGCTCTACCGCCGTTTCCGCAGCGAGCGGCCCGAAGGCAGCCTCGGGGACGCGGCCCTGGCCGTGCTCACCTATCTCCACAAGCACGGCCCGCAGAGCCTCACCGAACTCAGCGACCAGGCCCGGGTGTCCCCCGCCTCCATGAGCCAGACCGTGAACCGCCTCACGTCGGCCGACTACGCCGTCCGCACCCGCGACCCGCGCGACGGGCGCAGGGTCCTATTCACCGTCACCGGGGAAGGCGACGAGATCGCCCGGGCCGCCCGGGCCCAGCGCAACGCCTGGCTCGAGGACCAGCTGGCCGCCCTGCCCCCCGAAGACCGCGCGGTTATCACGCGCGCCATCTTCCTCCTCGGCCGCATCGCCGACTCCTGAAGGTCCGCGGCGGCGCGCCAGCTATGACGGGGCCATGTCCACGAAGCGGCTGTAGTGGCCCTGGAAGGCCACGGTGACGGTGGCGGTGGGACCGTTACGGTGCTTGGCCACGATCAGGTCCGCCTCCCCCGCCCGCGGAGATTCCCGCTCATAAGCATCTTCGCGGTGCAGCAGGATCACCACGTCAGCGTCCTGTTCGATACTATTGTGGACATTTATCCCATTTGCCACGAAATTGTGAGTTTCCTTGACCGTGGCGTCATAAACCGGCTGAGGCCCGAGCGGTTCGATGCTCACGATCTTGTCCCAGAACACGTCGCTCGACGCGATCTCGCGCAGTGTCTCCGAGTCCAGGGCGTCCGCGCACCGCGTCAGGCGCTGCCGGGACGGGCAGCTCTTATAGAGCGTCGTGCCGCAGTAGTTCGTCCCGATGGCGGCCTGGAACTGGCGCTCGGTCAGCCCAGCCCGGATCCGCTCCGCCTTGACCACGTCCCAGACGTCCTTGGGGATGGTGTCCACATTGGTGTTGACCACCCGGTCCGCGAGCACGATCGCGAGTTCGCGGGCGGTCTCGCCCCGGCGGCCATGCGCTCCTACCTGCGAGCAGAAGGTCCGGATGCTCAGGCCGTCGGCGACGATCACGTGGTAGCCGGGTTCGTACCCGGCCTTCTCCACCTGCCTGATCCGGGCGACGATACCCAGCCGGGCCAGCAGGTGCGCCACGCCGTCGGCCAGGTCACGGCTCGAGGTCGCGTAGTAGACCTTGGCCGCGGCCTTCCCCTTCGGCAACCACACGCAGCCGTCCGTCGCCCACAGGTGCCGCAGGAACAGCTTGATCTCGGCGTCGCTCGCCTCGTATAGCGCCGGCGGGATGCGCTTGTCGCGTGCGCCCCGGTACTCGATGCCAAGTTCGCGGAACCAGTCATGGATCGGGTTCCCGCGGCCGTGCGTGCAGTGCGCGGGGGCAGGCAGATAGGAATGCCACCAGGTCTTCTGCGCGACCCGGCGCGGCGTTATCCCGAACTCGGCCGCCGCCGCTGCCTCGACGAAGTCGAGGTTCTCCGGGTCGTTGGACGTGTAATGCACCGGCTGCTTCTTGATCACGCAGCCGTCACCGATCAAATGAGCGAGAAGCCCCAGCCGTTGCTCCGACCATCCGAGCCCGGCCGAAATCGACGCCGGGATATGCCTCGGGATGCCAACCCGGTCTCCGGCCTGCAGGTCTCCCAGGGCCGTCCAGCCGGACGAGGTCAGGAACGGATGGTTCGCGGTCGCCTTGACCTCCCGGCCAGATGCGGTACGCAACCGGTAGACGTCCTTGGTTCCCGATTCGAAGACATTCGTGACCGGGGAGGGCACGAGCCGGTTCCGCTCGTCCAGCGACCAGACCAGGACGCCGTCCCACCCGTCCTTCATGAGCTCCGCGAACGTGACCGGCGCACCGGTGTCCGCCCTCAGCAGTGTCGTGTCCGCGGTCAGGCAGCCGGATTCACGCAGGTCCGACAGCATCGGCTTCTTGTCCTGGCGCTGCTCGGGACCGCGGTTGAGCTGGGAGAGAGCGATGACCGGGACCTCAAGCTCCTTGGCCAGCAGCTTCAGCGACCGGGACATCTCGGAGACTTCCTGCTGCCGGGACTCCACCCTTCCGGTGGAGGACATCAGCTGCAGGTAGTCAATGATCACGAGCTTCAGGTCGTTGCGCTGCTTCAGGCGGCGGCACTTGGCCCGGATCTCCATCAGGGACATGTTGGGCGAGTCGTCGATGAACAGCGGCGCGTCCGAGACCTCGCTCATCCGCCGGGCCAGCCGGGTCCAGTCGTCGTCCGTCATCTGGCCGCCGCGCATCACGTTCATCGGCACGCGGGCCTCGGCCGACAGCAGACGCATCGTGATCTCGTTGCGGCCCATCTCCAGGCTGAACACCACGGCCGACAGCCCGTTCCGGATCGCCGCCGACCGCGCGAAGTCCAGGGCCAGCGCCGAGTTGTGGGTCGGGATCATGCTGCGTCCCGCCAGGTACATGTGCTCGGCGCTGTCCACTTCGACGCACCGCACCGGCCGCGACAGAACTGGCCGGACATCCACGATGTACCGCCAGCGCGAGGCGTGGACGTCCTCCAGCGACTCCGCCGTCCGCTTGCACACGAACCCCAGGCTGTGGACAAGCTCCTGGACGTCCGCCGCCAGGGCTTCGCTGGTGACGGACACCTGCCGCTGGCCGTCAGGTTCCGATACGAGTCCGTTCAGCAGTTCCCGCCGCTGTGCCAGCGAGCCGCGGAGATAGGCGACCGGAATTCGACCGTCCGAGGCGACGTCCGCGCCGCCGCCGGCGCCGGTCAGGACACGCTGGCTGGCCAGCGCCGCGCCGAGGTCCCGAGGCGGCACCGGCAGGTCCGCCTCGGGCAGGTTCAAGGGCCGGACCGGGGTCACGGCGTGCCGCCGCAACCGCCCGGGCCCGGGCTCGCTCAGGTCGGCGAGGATCTCCTCCGTCGTCACCGTCCGAGGCGGCTCCGCCGATGAAGGTTCCCAGGTCACCCACTGATGCTTGGCGTCGGCGACGATAACCTCGCCGTCGGAGAACTCGACCTCGTAGCAGGGGCGGCCATGCATGACCTCGGTGGCCGCGACTACCGTGGTCGGCTTTCCGTCAGCGCCGATGAGGCGGTCTCCGACCTGGACAGCGCCCATCGTGGTCCAGCCGTCCGGCGTTGGCAGCGGCGTGTCCAGCGCCAGGGCCTTCCCGACGGCGGGGCGGGCGGCGATGACGATCATCTGGCCGGGGTGGAGTCCGTTGGTCAGGGAGTCGAGGTCGGAGAACCCGGTCGGGACGCCGCTGATGCCGCCCCCGTGGGCGCTGATCGCCTCGATCTCTTCCAGGGCTCCGTGCATGACCTCGGACAGGACCGCGTAGTCCTCCGAGGACCGGCGGTCGGTGATCGCGTAGACCTCCTCCTGGGCCCGGTCCACGATCACGTCGGCGTCGGCGTCGCCGGTGTACCCCATCTGCACGATCCGGGTTCCCGCCTCGACCAGGCGGCGGAAGATCGCCCGCTCCCGGACGATGCGCGCGTAGTACCCGGCGTTCGCGGCCGTCGGAACCGACGCGATCAGCGTGTGCAGGTACGGTGCTCCCCCGACCCGGGCGAGCGTGCCGGCGCGGGTCAGTTCGTTGGAGATGGTGATCGGGTCGGCGGGCTCTCCCCGGGCGTACAGGTCGAGGATCGCCTTGTGGATGATCTCGTGAGCGGGCCGGTAGTGGTCTTCCGGCCGGATCATCTCGATAACGTCCGAGATCGCGTCCTTGGACAGCAGCATGCCGCCCAGCACGCACTGCTCCGCCGCGACGTCATGCGGCGGCATGCGCTCGAACTCTTCACCATGATCTTCGACCTCGGCCACGCTCACCGGGCGGCACCTCCCCGACTCAGATAGCCCGTGCTTCGTCCCCCCACAGGAAGGGCGGTCAGCCGGGCCATAACATTCTCGCGGCGTGCCGCCGCGAGTACCAACAGGCACCTGTGGATAACGTGTGGGAAACCTGCCGGCAACCCTGTGCAGAACCTGGGGATGCGGATGTGGACAGCTCTCAGATCACTCGATCCAGCCCGCCTTGACCTGCGAAGATTCAATCCACCGGGTGTGCATGGGAAAAACCTGGCGACTTTCTGGACGACGTTATCCACAGACGTTGTCCACAAGACATAGGCGCTCGCCTGTGGAAAACGCGATGCTTTGCAACCAGTTCCAGGGTATACGAAAAAAGCTGCGAGCGCTCTACTGAATCCGCTACGATCCGCAGGTGTGTTCGATCGAGCAGGTCGCGGCGGCGATTGATCAGGTGGCACGGGACGCCCGTGGCCTAGCGGATGAACCGGCGCTCACCGCGCGGGTAGCCGAGATCTGGCTGATGATGGGGGCGCTCGACCCGGAGCTGGCACGACGCCAGCAGAAATACACGACACCAGCCGAGGACACACCGCGCTAAGGCAGCGTGCCCTCGGCCGGGCATGTGCAGATCCACAGCCAGCCCCTGCTCAGCCGGGACTGTGGAAAATGCTGTGGATAAAACAGCGCGAGGCTGTGGATTAACTGCCCTGCACGTCAAGCTTGACGGCAGCGCTCACCTCGGAGTGGAGCCGGATCTGAACCCGGTGCGAACCCGCGGTCTTGATCGGGTCGGTGACCACGATCTTCCGCTTGTCGACGTCGGGGCCGCCGGCCTCCTTCACCGCCGCGGCGATGTCAGACGGGCCGACCGAGCCGAACAGGCGGCCGCTGTTGCCCGCCTTCCGCTTGAGCCGGACGGTCAGCTTCTCAAGCTGACCGGCGGCCGCCTGGGCCTCTTCGAGGGTGCGGATCTCGCGGACAGCGCGAGCGCGCTTGATCTGCTCGACCTGCTTCTCGCCGCCGCGCGTCCACCGGATGGCGAACCCGCGCGGGATGAGGTAGTTGCGGCCGTAGCCCGCGGCAACCTCGACGATGTCGCCCGGGGCACCGAGTCCGGTGACTTCCTGGGTCAGGATCAGCTTCGTAGCCGTACGAGACATGGTTTTGTCCTTCCCTGCCTCAGCGAGCCGTGCTGGTGTAGGGGAGAAGCGCCATCTCGCGGGCGTTCTTGATCGCGGTGGCCACGTCCCGCTGGTGCCGGGTGCAGTTCCCGGTCACCCGGCGAGCGCGGATCTTGCCGCGGTCCGAGATGTACTTCCGGAGCAGGCCCGTGTCCTTGTAGTCAACGTAGGACGCCTTCTCCTGGCAGAAGGCGCAGACCTTCTTCTTCGGCTTGCGCACTGGAGGCTTTGCCATCGTGGTGCTCCTTAACAGAGCCCCGCTATCGCGGGGATGGTCCGGTTCTTACTTGTGGTCTTTAGAAAGGCGGTTCGTCGGAGTAGCCGCCGGCGTCGGACGCCCAGGGGTCGCCGCCGCCCTGCGGGCTCTGCCCGCCGAAGCCGCCTCCCTGGTTGTTACCGCCGCCGCTGTATCCGCCGCCGCCCTGATTGCCGCCGCCGAAGCCGCCGCCCTGCCCGCCGCTGCGGGAAGCACGGGTGACCTTGGCCGAGGCGGTCCTCAAGGAGGGACCGACGTCTTCGACGTCGATCTCATAGACGGTTCGCCGCTCGCCGTCCTTCGTGTCGTAGCTGCGCTGCTTGAGCCGTCCGGTCACGATGACCCGCATGCCGCGCTGAAGGCTCTCGGCGACGTTCTCCGCCTGCTGCCGCCAGACGCTGCACGTCAGGAAGAGGGACTCGCCGTCCTTCCACTCGCCCGTGGCCTGGTCTCGGGTCCGGGGGGTCGATGCCACCCGGAACGAGGCCACCGGCTGGCCGGAGGCGGTGAATCGGAGCTCAGGGTCAGCGACAAGGTTGCCGCTGATCGTGATGGGGGTGTCGCCTAGCGCCATTGCTGCTCCCGATCGCTAACGAGATCTGTCAGTTAGGACTGGACGGTGCCGCGAGGCCGCGGCCGGAAAGTCAGCGGTGCTCGGGGCGGAGGACCTTCGTCCGCAGCACGCCCTCGTTCAGGTTGAGCTGACGGTCCAGCTCAACAACGGTCGCGGGCTCAGCGTTGAGGTCGGCGACGGCGTAGATGCCTTCCGGCTTCTTGTCGATCGGGTAGGAAAGCCGACGCTTTCCCCAGATGTCAAGCTTGCCGATCTTGCCGCCGTTGTCGCTGACGACCTTGAGGAACCCCTCAAGCGACGGCTGAACCGTGCGCTCGTCAAGGCTCGGATCAAGGATGATCATGATTTCGTAGTGGCGCATGCGCGTCCCATGCCTCCTTTGGACTGACGCGGTCACGGTCTCTCCGTGACAGGAGGGTGCGGGTATCCCTACCCGCGGCCATTCACTGTACCAACCTTCGCCGGCCTTCCGGACCAGCTTCGGCACCGTCCACCGCTGACTCTACGGCGAGGGTCTGACATTCCAGGCCGCATACGTCAGGCTCGGGCGGGGAAAAGGAATCATCAGGAACCCAGACAGCGCCGTACCGGGAGGCCCCATGGCCGAGCCAGTCCGATCGAGTCACTCCCTGAGCTTCACCCTGAACTCCGACGGGGAATCTCACCCGCTGCTGAACGTTCTGAGCGTGTCCGTCCTGGTCATCGGCCTGATCGCGCTCGGATTCGGCGTCGTGATCATCGGAAGCAGCCACCCGAGCCTCAGCGTGGCCGTGCCCGCGGGCGTGACCGGGCTGATCGCGCTGTTCGGCGGGCTGTACACGCAGATGATCTCGGTCAACACCGAGCAGCGCATCATCATCGTCACGGGGATGATCGTCGGGTTCGTCGGGCTGGCCATGGGCCTCGCCCACGGCGCCTTCGGCGGCTAAGGGGCGCTGTAGGCTGGCCGCATGGTGCGAGTCGGCGGTCATTTCCACGGTGAGAACCCTCTAGACGACGCGGTCGCCGCGAAGGCGCGGACCGCGCAGTTCTTCCTGGGCGACCCCCAGGGCTGGAAGGGCCCGGTGATCCCCGGGGACCCCGAGGAGATCAAGGCCGCCTACGCCGAGGCGGACGTGGACGTGTATATCCACGCCCCGTATGTCATCAACGTGGCCAGCACCAACAACCGGATCCGCATCCCGAGCCGCAAGCTGCTCGACTCCCACCTCAAGGCCGCCGCCAGCATCGGCGCCAAGGGGCTGATCGTGCATGGCGGGCACGTGACCGGCAAGGACGATCCGGCCGCGGGCGTGGACAACTGGGTGAAGGCCATCGAGCGCAGCGAGCGGCCGCTGCCGCTGCTCATCGAGAACACCGCGGGCGGCGACCACGCCATGGCCCGGAAGCTCGACGCCCTGGCCCGGCTCTGGGAGGCCGTGTCCGAAGCCGCCGGAACCAGCGGCGGCAACCTCGGCTTCTGCCTCGACACCTGCCATGCCAACTCGGCCGGCATCGACCTGGCCGACGCGGTCGATGCGGTCAAGGCCATCACCGGGCGGATCGACCTGGTGCACTGCAACAACTCCCGCGACAAGTTCGGCTCCGGCGCCGACCGGCACGCCAACTTCGAGACGGGCACCATCGACCGGGAGACCCTGGCCGCGGTGGTGCGGGCGGCCGGCGCCCCGGTCGTCTGCGAGACTCCCCTGGACGGGCTCGCCGGGGACATCGCCTGGCTCACCGGCCAGCTCTGACCCCCGTTCCGGCCCACCGGACCCGGGAACTCTGGCCCACCGGACCCGGGAACGGCGGGCCTAGCCGGCCGAGCCGCCGAGCAACACCGCGCTCCGCCAGGAGATTACGAGCCAGTCCTCGGCCCCGTCCAGCACTCCGCCGGCGGGATCGTCCGCGGCGTGAGCTCGAACCAGGTCCCGTTCGGGGTGAAGAATGTCCCGGACCACGTAGGCGGAGAGCAGGCCCACGGCGATCAGCCGGGCAGCCAGGGTCGCGAAGTACCAGCCGGTGCCGATTCCGGTGTAGCCCGGGGATCCGGGGGCGGTGTAGAGGTAGGTGAAGTACCCCCAGATGCCGAAGAAGTAGACCGTCTCGGCCGCCTGCCACAGCAGGTACGGCCACAGCCGGGGGCGGGCCAGCACGGCCAGCGGTACCAGCCAGACGACGTACTGCGGGGACCACACCTTGTTCAGCGCCAGGAACGCGGCCAGCACCAGGAAGCACACCTGGGGCAGGCGCGGACGCCGGGGGGCCATGAGGACCAGGAAGGCGATCGCGACGCAGCCGAGGCCGAACAGGCCCGAGGACATCAGGTTGAGCTGTCCCAGCGACGAGTTTCCCAGGACCGGGACCTTGTAGGTCTCCAGCAGGTACCAGATCGAGCCCCAGTCGGCGCCCCGTGACTGGCTGAACGCGTAGAACCGGCCCCAGCCCGCGGGCGCGAACAGCGCCACCGGGACGTTGACCAGCAGCCACGCCACCACGCCGGAGCCGAGCGCCACGAGGAAGTCGCGTATCTTCCCGGCCCGCAGGCACACCAGGAACAGCGCGCCGATGATGAGCAGCGGGTAGAACTTGGCCGCCACCCCGAGCCCCAGCAGCGCCCCGGCCGCCACCCGGTTCCGGCCGGCCCAGCAGGCGAGGCCGGCCATGGTGAGCGCCATCGCCAGCAGGTCCCAGTTAATGAAGGCGGTCAGGATCAGGGCGGGCGACAGCGCGGTCATGAGGGCCGCCCGCGTCCCGGGATCCCGGAAACCCCAGGGGCCCCTCAGGCCCCGGGGGCCGGCCCCGCGCGGGCCCGAGGCGCTGGCCGCGGTGGCGATCACCCCGGCGACCAGGCAGAGCGACATCAGGACGCCGGTGACGTAGTAGAAGTCGGCGCCGCGGCTGAACGGGTCGCTGACCGACTTCACCAGCCAGGACGCCAGTTGCATCGTCCAGCCGGTGAGCACCGGGTACTCGACCGGGTGGCCGAAGTACGGAACCTTGCCCGCCGACAGCCCCTCCCCGTAATAGAGCGGGTAGATGTCGGTATAGCAGGCGTCCCTGAACTGGCCGACGCTGCTATTCCACGCGCCGCCCGCGCTGCAGGGCAGCTTGACGGCGAAAGCAAGCAGCGCCGCGACTATCGCCGCGACGCCGCCTGTCACCGCTGCCGCCCGGAACCCCGTTGCTCCTGTTCCCCTCGGCATGGAGCCTTCCTGGTCGCCTGGCTTGCAATACGAAAATTACCCGTGAACATGGATGAGGCCGGCCTGACCATCAGGTCAGGCCGGCCCCAACTCTAGCCCGGATCAGCCTCCGGGCTTGTTGCCTCCGCCGTTTCCGGGGCCGGCGCTCGGCGTGGCCGCCGCGCTGGACGACGAGCACGACCCGCCGAACAGGCCGCCGCAGTTCGACGGCTGCGTCGGCGTCGCCGCCGGCGTCGTCGGCTGCTGGTTGCCGAACAGGCCGCCGCCCTGATGCGGGTTGCCCTTGGCCGGGGTGGTCGCCGACGCGGACGGCGTCGGGGTCGGCTTGGGCTTAGGCTTGGGCGGCTTCGGCAGTGCGGGGAACATGTTCCACGCCGTGGTGCCGGCGGTGTTCAGCGGCGGGAACGCTTCCGGGGGCGTACTCGCGTACGCGGAGTTCGCGAACGAGTTCCAGATCATCGTCGGGTAGATGTTGGCCGCGTTCGAGCTGTCCAGCGCGCCCAGGTTCTGGGTCGAGTCGCTGTTGTCTCCCTTGGCGGTGAACATGCCCACCGCCATCGCGAACTGCGGGATCGCCCCGATGAAGAAACCGCTGTGGTTACTGGTGGTGGTACCGGTCTTGCCGAGGACCTGGCGGCCCTGCTGGCTCATCGAGACCAGATTCTTGGCGGTACCGTTGACGGTCGTCTTCTCCATCGTGTACTGGACCTGGCTGGCCTGCGGCGGAGTGAGCACCTGGGTCGTCTTGACCTTGGGCGTGCCGGAGGTTCCGGCGCTCGGGTTCGTCCAGGACTTGACGATGTGGGCGGTGTGGTACGTGCCGTTGTCGGCGAGCATGGCGATCAGGGACGCCTGGTTCTCGACCGTCATCGGCGCCTCGCCCAGCGCGACACCCAGTTCGTCACCGAGGCTTCCGGCGAAGGCCTTCGGGTCCGAGCCGACCTGTTCCGCGATCGTCTCCGGGGCTCTCGTCCCGGTCTTGTGGATGAGGTCGGTGAACGTCACGTTGGACGACTGGGCGAGCGCGTCCTGCACGTTGTCCGATGCGTAGGTAGCGCCCGCGTAGGGTCCGGATGGCGCCGTGTAGACGGGCTTCCCGATTGATTCGCCGCTGTCGTTCTCTTCCGGGAAGTAACCGGACGGGCAGCCGGTCTGGGCCGTCCCGGACGAGGGCTTGGTCGCCTGGGTCCCCAGCGCCGCGGTCGCCCGGCGGTACATCGCCTGGGTGACCGGCTGGGTGAAGACGGTGGATCCCATGCTGGGCGGCGCGATGCACGCGTAGGAGCTTGAGTCCATGACGCTGCTCTGCACGTTCATGCCCTGCTTGACCGCCGCGGCGACCACATACGGCTTGAACGAGGAGCCGACCTGCTCATGGTCCACCGTCGCCGAGTTCTGGTAGCAGGAGTCCTGCTGGCACTCGGACGACGACTGGTTCAGGCCCGGACCGCCGTACATGGCGACGATCCCGCCGGTCTTCGGATCCTGAGCCTCGGCTCCGGTCAGCGCCCACAGCGGGAGCTTTGAGTAATGCGACCCGTTGGCCGCCAGATTCGACGGCGAGAGGGTGCTGTTGACCGCGTTGGTGAGCGACTTCTCCGCGGTGGGGTCGAGGGTCGTGTTGATCCGGTAGCCGCCGCTGCGCAGTTCGGCTTCCGAGATGCCGCCGCTGGCGAGCATCTCGGTCTCGACGTGGGACAGCAGGTAGTAGCTCTCCGGGTTGTTGTCCGCCGGGTTCACGTTCGCCGCCATCTGCCCGCGGGCCGGGTCGGCCCAGGTGAGCAGGGTCGGGAACTTCTGCTGGGCCGCCTGCGCCGCGGTGATGTACTTGTCCTTGACCATCTGGTTGATCACGTACTGCCAGCGGGCCCTGAGGTTCGCCTTGTACTGCGGCAGCGGGTACGCCGACGGCGACTGCGGGAGCCCGGCGAGTACCGCGTCCTGGGCGATGGTCAGCTGGGACGCCGACTTGCCGAAGTACGTCTTGGCCGCGGCCTCGACGCCGTAGGACTGGTTGCCGAGGAAGACCATGTTCAGGTAGTGGTCCAGGACCCACTGCTTGGACTCGGCTTTGGCCAGCTTCTCCGAGATGATGATCTCTTTGATCTTGCGGGTCGCGGTCTGCTGAAGACCCAGTCCGTAGTAGTTGCGGACGAACTCCTGGGTGATGGTCGAGCCGCCGTTCGCGCTGCCTCCGCCGCTGGTGGCGTCGTGCAGCACGGCCCGCATGATGCCCGTGAAGGAGACGCCGCCCTCGTGGTAGAAGTTCTTGTCCTCGGCGGCGAGGAACGCGTTCTGCAGCGGGGCGGGGATCTGGTTGAGGTTCAGGTCGGTCCGGTTGGTGGAGCCGATCGTCCCGAGCGGGGTCTTGCCGTCGCCGTAATAGACGGTGTTGGACTGTTCCGTCGCCGAGAGAGCCGCGGCGGGGATGCTCGTCGTCATATACATAAAGCCAAGGAAGGCTCCCATGACCACGACAAGTCCGCCGAACGCGGCGCCGCCAACCTTAAGCGCCTTCTTCAACGTCCAGTCTCGCCACCAGCTGTCCGAGGAGCTATCGCGGAAGGCGCCGCCGTAGCCGCCGGGCCCGCCCGGACCGCCGCCGCCCGGCCGCGGGCCTCCGGGGCCGCGTCCGGGAGGACCGCCTCCCATGCGGCCGGCGGCTCCGAAACCAGCGGCGCCGGCGGCACCCGCGCCCCGCATGCCGTTCGGGACCCGGTCAGCCCGGGTCGCGGCACCGGCAGAGTTCTCAACCCGGGTGGCATCGCCATAGCCGCCCTGCTGAACGGCCCGTCCGGTGACGCGGTACTCGCGCCCTCCGGGAGGACCGCCCAGGGCGTTCATGTCAGTGCTAGTGGGGGCCGGGTCGGCACCGCCTGAGGGGTTCAGCCGGCCGGGAACACCCGCTCCGGCGCCCGCGCCGCCCGCACGAGCGGCGGCGCCCCTGGCGCCGCCGGCCGGGTCGGGCCCGCCGGGGTTCCCCAGGGCCGGGTGCGCACCGGTCTCATAGTTGGCGTCAACAGCGGAGTCTTTCCAGAAACCATCATCGCCCCAGCCCTCAGGTGGCGCGTAGCCTCTGCGGTCGCCGTCTCGATTCCAGGCGGCGCCCCGCGCGCCGCCGGGATTCCGGTCAGACCCCCGCCCCCCAGCGGGCCGGTACGGCCCGTTAAAGTCGTTGCTACTCACACGTCCTCGCTGTGGCTGTGACGAGCCTGGCGGCCCGTTCATGTGCTCGGAAGTCCCGAGGCCTGCCTGGCGCATGCATCGATCGAGGCAGTGACCTCGTTTCGCTGACCCCACACGTTACATGCTGAGATGGGCCGTAATTGTGCGTTCCGTGCATGGCTCCTCGTGACGTAAGCGGAACGTTCCATGGGCCGCGCGCGTTACAGGATTACTTGGTGTCCCCACGGCGCGACGGCCCGCTTACCGCTGGCCGCCCCGGGCTGCTACTGCCCGCTCCGGGCCCGGCGCCCGCGGCGCGCAGGAGGCTCGCCCGTGCCTAGCACGTAGGACGTGGCGAGATGATTCCAGGCACAACTTTGACAGACTTCGACCACATAGACCCGGAATTCTCCGTATTCTGCGGCCATTTTGTCCAGCTCTTTACCTTTTTTGACGCGCCCAGCGTACTGCCCGAGCTCATCCCCGTAGACGTAGATGACGTGAGTCAGGTGGCTCTTGTCACAGGCCGGGCAGGCCTTGCCGGTCTCCTCGCCGTGGAACTTGGCCGCCCGCAGGAGGGCGGCGCGCCCCGCGTAAGCACGGTGTCGGCCGTCACATGAACGTGCGGTTGCCGGCCGGCGAACGGCGGCGTATGCTGAGGTCGTTCCACTCGATATATCGAACCGAAATATCTAGTCGAGATATCGACGAGAGATATCGGCTGGATACAAACCCGACGACCCAACCCACCTGGGGGTTTCCGTGGGCCGCAACCGGACAGGCGTGCTTGAGTTCGCCGTGCTCGGGCTGCTTCACCGCACGCCTATGCACGGCTACGAGCTCAGCAAGCAGCTGAACATGGTGCTCGGCACCTTCCGGGCGCTCTCCTACGGCACCCTCTATCCGTGCCTGAACAAGCTGTACGCCGATGGCCTGATCGCCAAGGAAGAAGACGAAAATCGTCCTTCCGAACGGATCATCCCTTCTCCTCGCGCGTCAGCTTCCCGGTCCGCTTCGGAACGGCCGAGGCGCGCGGGCCGCTCGAAGATCGTCTACCGCCTCACCGCCGAGGGCAAGGAACGGCTGCAGGATCTGCTCGCCGAGTCCGGCCCGGGCGAATGGGAGGACGACGAGTTCGGCGTGCATTTCGCGTTCTTCGGCCAGACGAGAGCCGACATCAGGCTGCGGATCCTGGAGGGCCGGCGCAGTCGGCTTGAGGACCGCATGGAAGGGGTGCGCGCGGCGCTGGCGCGGACCGCGGAGCGGGTGGACAGCTACACGCTTGAACTTCAGCGTCACGGGCTTGAGTCAGTGGAACGTGAGGTCCGCTGGCTGAACGAGCTCATCGACTCGGAGCGACGGTCCCAGACGGGACCGCAAACGGAGAACCAGATAGATCGCGGAAGCGAGAAGGAGTCATCCTGATGGGTGCAGAGTCCAAGAAGATTCGCGTCGCCATTGTGGGTGTGGGTAACTGCGCGAGTTCACTCGTCCAGGGCCTTGAGTACTACAAGGACGCCAACGACACGGACCGCGTACCTGGCCTGATGCACGTGCGGTTCGGCGGATACCACATCTCCGACGTGGAGGTCGTCGCCGCGTTCGACGTGGACGCGAAGAAGGTTGGCACCGACATCTCCGAGGCGATCTTCGCCAGCGAGAACAACACGATCAAGTTCGCCGAGGTCCCGCCGTCCGGCGTCATCGTGCAGCGCGGCCACACCCACGACGGTCTTGGCCAGTACTACCGGGACATCATCACCGAGTCCGACGAGCCGGCCGTGGACATGGTCGAGGCGCTGCGCGAGGCCCGGGCCGACGTGCTGATCTCCTACCTTCCGGTGGGCTCGGAAGAGGCGGACAAGTTCTACGCCCAGTGCGCGATCGACGCGAAGGTCGGTTTCGTGAACGCGCTGCCCGTGTTCATCGCCTCTGACCCGGCGTGGGCGAAGAAGTTCGCCGACGCGGGCGTTCCGATTGTCGGCGACGACATCAAGTCGCAGGTGGGCGCCACCATCACCCACCGCGTGCTGGCCAAGCTGTTCGAGGACCGCGGCGTCGAGCTGATGCACACCTACCAGCTGAACGTCGGCGGCAACATGGACTTCATGAACATGCTGGAGCGCAACCGCCTGGAGTCGAAGAAGATCTCCAAGACGCAGTCGGTGACCTCCCAGATCCCGCGCGAGATGGCCAAGGCCGACGTGCACATCGGCCCGTCCGACCACGTGCCGTGGCTGTCGGACCGCAAGTTCGCGTTCGTCCGGCTGGAGGGCAAGTCCTTCGGCGACGTCCCGGTGAACCTGGAGTACAAGCTCGAGGTGTGGGACTCCCCGAACTCGGCCGGCGTCATCATCGACGCGCTGCGCGCCTGCAAGATCGCCAAGGACCGCGGCATCGGCGGCCCGGTGACCTCCGCGAGCTCCTACTTCATGAAGTCGCCGCCGGAGCAGTTCGACGACAGCACCTGCCGCGACCTGGTCGAGAAGTTCATCGCCGGCGAAGTGGAGCGCTAGTCCCCGGGACGTTCCCGCGCGACAGCATCGTCAAAGGCCGCCTCTCCCTGCGTGGGAGGGGCGGCCTTTAGGCTGTGGGAGTGCCGTCGTTCCTGGGAGATCTGCGGGCCGTCCTGGCCGAGCGGGGGTTTCGGCGGCTGTTCTCCACCCGGCTGGTGTCGCAGGCCGGGGACGGGATCTTCAACGCCGCCGTCGGCTCCTATGTCTTCTTCAGCGCCAGCAGCTACCCCACCCCGCTCGCGGGCGCGGCCGCGTTCGCGGTGCTGTACGTGCCCTATTCGGTGCTGGGCCCGTTCGCCGGCGTGTTCATCGACCGCTGGTCCCGGCAGCAGATCCTGGTCTGGTCGGGAGCGGTCCGCGCCGCCCTGATCGGTGCGGCCGCCGCCCTGATGGCCTCCGGCGACCGGGGCGTGCCGTTGTACGTCGCGGTACTCGCGGTCATGGGCGTGAGCCGTTTCCTCGACTCGGCGCTGAGTGCCGCGCTGCCGCACGTCGTGCCGCCGGGCAAGCTGGTCACGGCCAACTCGATCGCCCCGACGGTCGGCGGGGTGGTGAGCTCGGCCGGCGGCATCGCCGCGTTCGCGCTGAACGCGGCCGGCGGCGACACCGAGCGGGGGGCGGCCGTCACCGTTCTCGCGAGCGGCGCCTGCTACGTCGCGGCCGGCCTGGTGGCCACGTCGATGCGCCGCGACCTGCTCGGCCCGGAACGCGGGACCCGCCCGGGCGCGGCCGCGGTCGCGGCCGCGACCCCGGCGCCGGTCCTGGCAGAGCTGCGGGCGGCGGCCGGGGGCCTGGCGGCGGGCGCCGCCTACCTGGCGCGCCGCCGGAACTCCCGGGGGGCGCTCGGCGCCACCGCCGCGTACGGGGCCGGCTACGGCGTCCTCTTCCTCCTGATGCTGATCCTGTACCGGAACTACTTCTACCCGTCCCACGTCACGGCCGCGGCGGCGCACATCGGCCAGCTCGCGCTGTTCTCGGCCGCGGGCTACGCCTGCGCGGCCGTGGTCACCCCGGCCGCCACCCGGAGAGTGCCGGTGCCGACGTGGATCACGGTGATGCTGCTGACCGGGGCCGCCCTGACGGCGGGCCTGGGCGAGACCTTCGCCCAGGCCGGCTACCTGGGAGTCGGCTTCCTGCTCTACCTGTGCAAGCAGTCGGTGGCGATCTGCTCGGTGACGATCCTGCAGGAAGACGTCGATGACGCGTACCGAGGACGGGCCTTCGCCTTCTACGACATGACGTTCAATACGACCATCGCCGCGGGTGCCCTGGTCTTCGCTCCCTTCATGCCCGGCGACGGCCGGTCCCCGGTCCTCGTCGCCGTGCTCGCGGCGGCGTTCGCGGTCGCGGCCGGCGCCTACTGGCTGTCGGCGGGCCGCAGCCCTTCGCCCTCGGCCCAGGCCAGCAGTTCCTGAATGACCCGTTCCCGGCCGAGTTCGCCGTGCTCCAGCCTCAGCTCGAGCAGGTGGTTCCGGGCCTTCCCGACCAGCGGTCCCGGCTTCAGCCCGAGGATCGACATGATCTCTCCCCCGTCGAGCTCCGGCCGGATCCTGTCCAGCTCCTCGGCCTCGCGCAGCGCCTCGATGCGCTCCTCCAGGGCGTCGTAGGCAGCGGACAGCCGCGCGGCCTTGCGCGCGTTCCGCGTGGTGCAGTCCGCCCGGGTCAGCACGTGCAGGCGGGACAGCATCGGCCCGGCGTCCCGGACGTACCGCCGGACCGCCGAGTCGGTCCACTCTCCGTCGCCGTAGCCGTGGAACCGGAGGTGCAGCCCGATCAGCTTCGACACGTCGGCGATGACGTCCTTGGAGAACTTCAGCTCCGTCAGGCGCTTGCGCGCCATCTTCGCGCCGACCACCTCGTGGTGGTGGAACGCGACTTTGCCCCCGGGCAGCAGGGACCGGGTCTTCGGCTTGCCGATGTCGTGCAGGACCGCCGCCAGCCGGAGCACGAGGTCCTGGGTGAGGTCGTAGCGGTCCTCAAGGTCCATCGCCTGCTTCAGCACGGTCAGCGAGTGCTGGTACACGTCCTTGTGGCGATGGTGCTCGTCGACCTCCATCCGCAGTTCCGGCAGTTCGGGCACCACCTGGGCGGCCACGCCGGTCCGGACCAGCAGGTCCAGGCCGTAGACCGGGTCCGGCGTGAGCATCAGCTTGGTCAGCTCGTCGGTGATCCGCTCGACGGACACGATCGACAGCCGGCCGGCCATCGACTCCATGGCCTCGGTGACGCCGGGATCCACGCGGAAGCCGAGCCGGGCCGCGAACCGCGCCGCCCGCAGGATTCGCAGGGGGTCGTCGGAGAAAGAGTCCGAGGGACGGCCCGGCGTCCTTATTACCTTCTCTTTGAGCGCGGCCAGCCCGCCGAAAGGATCGACGAGCTCGTAGTCCGGCAGTCGCGCCGCCATCGCGTTAATCGTGAAATCCCGTCGCAGGAGGTCGTCTTCCAGCGACGTCCCGTACCGGACGTCCGGTTTCCTGGATCCCCGCTGGTAGGCCTCGCTGCGGTAAGTAGTGACCTCAAACACGGTGTCGCCCTTGCGCAGGCCGATCGTGCCGAATTCGATGCCGACCGTCCACGTCTTGTCGGCCCACTGCCTGACAATCTCCAGGACCTTTTCCGGAACCGCGTCCGTCGTGAGGTCCAGGTCGGCTGGGGACTTGCCGAGAAAGACGTCGCGGACCGGCCCTCCGACCAGGGCGAGCTCATGTCCGGCCCGCGTGAAAAGCTCGCCGAGTTCGGTGGCGGCGGGGGCAAGAGTACGAAGCAGGGTCGCGGCGGCCTTACGCTGGTCGCGAGAAATTATGGACTCTGACACGGGCATCGCGGGTATACAGCCCATTCCTTTCCATTGAACGGCAATAACATGCCATCCGTGCGCACTGTCGTCCGTACCCTGATCGCGGCTCTGTTCATCGCCGCTCCGCTCCTCGCGGCACCGGCGGTGCCGGCGAGTGCGCAGGCTGGCCACACTACATCCCGAACGGATCGGGCTGTCTCTCGCTCGCTTACCGTCTCCATCGACTCGGTGAGCCCGAATTGGGCACAGCGCGGCAAGCGGATCACGGTGCACGGAACGGTCACGAATAATACCGGTTCCCCAGTCTCCGGCCTGCAGGTCGCGATGCAGACCTCTCAGGGCGCGTTCAGCAGCCGGTCGCAAATGGACAGCTACGTGCAGGGCACGGCCGGGAGCAACGCCTACTTCCCCGGCAGCGAGGTGGGCAGCCCCCTCGCCCTGCCCGGCGTGTTCCACACCGGCACGACCAGGAGCTGGTCGGTCTCGTTCCCGGCCTCGGACGCCGGCTACACCCAGTTCGGCGTCTACCCGCTGGCGGCCGTGGTCTACAACTCCGCGCTCAGCCCGCTGGCGTCGGACCGGACCCTGCTCCCGTACTGGCCCGGGAGTTCCGGGGCCGCCCCGGTGAAGGCCTCGTGGATCTGGCCGCTGGTCGACCAGCCGCACCAGCAGAGCCCGTGTTCCCAGACCCTGTCCGACAACACCCTCGCCGCCAGCCTGAAGCCGGCCGGCCGGCTGGGCGGGCTCCTGAACGCCGGGATGCAGTGGTCGGGGCAGGCCGGCCTCACGTGGGCGGTCGACCCGGCGCTGCTGTCAGACGCCCAGACGATGACCTCGCCTTACAAGGTCGCCGGCAAGACGGGCGGCGGCTCCGGGTGCGATGGCACCACCAGCGAGCCCGCCAGCCAGGACGCGCAGACCTGGCTGAACACGCTGAAGACCGGCGCCGCCGGCCAGCCGATGTTCGTCACCCCCTATGCCGACGCGGACACCACGGCCCTGGCTCACGCGGGCCTGCTGAACAGCATGAAGACCGCCTACAGCCTGGGCGACCAGGTCGCGGGGCAGAGCCTGATCCGCCCGTTCGGGAAGTCCGGCGGCACCGGTGACGGAGGCGCGCCCTCGGTCGCCTGGCTTCCCGGCGGCCCCACGGACGAGGGCGTGGTGAGCGCCCTGCAGGAGACGGGCAAGGTCAACACGGTCGTGGTCGGCAGTGACGACGAGCCGTCGTTCCCCTCGACCTCCCCGAGCACGACCCCTACCCGGAGCGGCAAGCCGACGCGGGTCCTGACGGCCGACTCCGGGCTGACCAGCGTGCTCGGGACGGCCGGCGCGACCGCCAGCCCGGGAGCCCAGTTCGCCACCGAGCAGGACTTCCTGGCCCAGACCGCGATGATCGTCGACGAGGAGCCGTTCACCTCCGGCCGGTCGGTCGTCATCGCCCCGCCGCGCCGCTGGAGCCCGTCGGGGACCGAGGCGAACGCGCTTCTGAAGGACAGCGTCCAGGCTCCGTGGCTGCGGCCCGCCAAGCTCTCGGACGTGGCGGCGTCGAAGGCCGCCCCGGAGCGGCTGCCGTCTTACCAGTTCAACAGCGACCAGCTGAGCAGTTCCTACATGGGAGGCGTCAAGGCCGTGGGGGCGGCCCTGCGGAACTACCAGAACCTGCTGTACCAGCCGCCGTCGTCGGTCACCCAGTCGATGCGGGAGGCGCTGACGTCGACCGCGTCCTCGGCCTGGCGCGAGGGCGGGGGAGGCGCCGGGACGCTGAACCTGATCGACCTGGCCAACTTCGCGCGCTCGTCCGAACGCAAGGTGCAGATCATCGCCGGGAAGAAGTTCCTGCTGGCCGGCGCGTCCGGCGATATCGCCGTCTCCGTGCAGAACGGGACGTCATCCACCATCCAGGTGCAGATCGACCCCCAGCCTTCCGATGTGGGGCAGCTCTCAGTGGGTAATTTCAACCGACTACTCACGGTTTCTCCGGGGAAGACAGGAACTGTGAAAATGCCGGTGAAGGCGAAGGGCATCGAGACAACCACCTTGCGGCTACAGTTGGTGACACAGAACGGGACGTCGCTTCCCTGGACCCGGCAGCCGCTGACCGTCCAGGTGATGAGGTTCGGGCAGACGCTCATCTACCTCATCGGCGCCGCGCTGGGCGTGGTGGTGCTCGCCTCTAGCTTGCGGTGGGTCCGGCGACGGCGGAACAGTAGGGCAGCTGGAGCGGGAGGCACCGGATGACGAGGCCCACATGGTCACCCGGAGCACCGGACGAGCACCCGCGCTCCCGCGATCCGTATTCGTCGCAGGACCCGTACGGCTCCCAGGATCCTTACGCCTCGCAGGACCCGTACGGCTCCCCGGAGCCGTATCCGCAGGAGTACCCGTACGCGCAGGGTTCGGACACCCAGGGCGACGCCGCGACCAACCTCTACCCGCAGCAGCATCCCGGGCCCCCGCCGAATTACCAGCAGGCGGGCTACCCGCAGCAGCACCTGCCCCGGCCGCAGTCGCACCCGGGCCAGCCGGGCCAGCCGGGCCAGCCGGGCCAGGACCCGGAGTACGGCACGCACCCGTATCCCCAGCTGCCTCCGAACGCCCGGCGGGTCACCCCCGAGCCCCTCCCGCGGAACGCGTCCCAGCCGCCGGGGAACCCCCCGCAGCCCCCGCCGCGCAACCCGTCTTACCCGCCGCGGAATCCTTCTCAGCCGCCGAGGCCCCCGTCTCACCCCGGGCCGCCCCGGGGACCCGGGGGGCCCGGGGGCCGCGCGCCTCAGTTCCAGCCCGCGTTCACGCCCCGGCAGGACCTCGGGAACGGCGGGCAGCCGCGGCCGTCCTTCACGCCCCGCGAGGGCTACGCGCCGGCGGCGCCCATGGGCGGTCCCGACCTGGCCGCCGTGACCACGTCGTTCTTCGCGCCGGCGGGCTACCCGCAGCCGTCGTTCCAGCCGTCGTTCCAGCCTCGCGAGGAGCCCCTGGCGCGGCCGGAGACGGCACGGGACTACGCGGACTCCGACGAGGGCCGCACCCGGGTTCTCGACCGGCCTCTCGGAGAAGAGCGCGCCGGCGCGCCGCCCGTGTCGCAGCCGATGCCGCGGGTCAAGGACACCGGCCCGCATCGGTCCGCCGAGACCGGCCCGAACCTGATGAAGTCGTCCAAGGCGATGGCCATCGGGACAATCGCCTCCCGGGGTACCGGGTTCCTGCGCACGCTGGTCCTGGTGATCGCGCTCGGCGGCGGCCCGCTCGCCAACGCCTACAACGTCTCCAACACGCTGCCGAACACGGTGTACTACCTCATGCTGGGAGGCATCTTCACCAGCTGCGTGGTGCCGCTGCTGGTGAAGGCGGCCAAGACCCACGCGGACGGGGGCGCGGGCTACTCGGAGCGCATCTTCACGCTCGGCGCGATCGCGCTGCTGATCATCACCGCCATCGGCATGGTGCTGGCCGATCCCCTCATCAGCATGTACATGCCCGGAGCCGCCCCCTCCGAGCACCGCATCGCGGTGCTGTTCACCTACTTCTTCATCCCGCAGATCTTCTTCTACGGGATGGACTCCCTGCTCGGCGCGATCCTGAACACCAAGGGCAAGTTCGGCCCCAACATGTGGACGCCGGTCATCAACAACGTCGTGGTGATCGCCGTCTTCGGCCTGTTCATGGTCATCGGGGGAACGGTCAAGCAGTCGGCTAACGGCGCGATCTCGATGAGCTCGTTCGACGTCAACCTGCTCGGCTTCGGCACCACGCTCGGAATCCTGATCCAGTCCCTGGCCCTGTTCCCGATCGTGAAGAAGGCGGGCTTCAGCTTCCGGCTCCAGTTCCGCTTCCGGCGCGAGGAGCTGTCGGAGATCGGCGGCATGGGCGGCTGGATGCTCGGCTACGTGGTCGCCCAGTTCCTGGCCAACTACGTCCTGACCTTCGTCGCGGACAAGGCGTCCAGCCAGCCGGGCGCGGCTTCGTTCGGCTACTCGACCTACACCTACGCCAACCAGCTGTTCCAGCTGCCGTACGCGATCGTCGGCCTGTCCGTGATCAGCGCCCTGCTGCCCCGGATGAGCGCGCATGCCACCGACCGCCGCTACTCCCTGGTCCGGGAGGACTTCTCCACCGGGGTCCGGCTGGCGTCGGTCATCGTGGTGCCCGCGGCCGTGTTCCTCGGCGTGCTCGGGGCGCCGGTCTGCGAGCTGCTGTTCGGGTACGGCAAGGAGACCATCACCGAGGCGCAGTACACCGGCGAAGTGTTCGGGCTGCTCTCGCTGGGCCTGATCCCGTTCATGATCACCCAGCTCCAGCTCCGGGTCTTCTACTCCTTCCAGAACAACCGCGGTCCCGCTCTCATCGGCGTCTTCATGCTCATCGCCGGCGCCGCCGGCGACTTCATCGCGCTCGCGCTGCTGCCGGCGAAGGACGTGGTCCTCGGCCTCGGCGCGGCCTACGGGCTGATGACCCTGGTCGGCGCCGCCGTGGCCTGGCCGATGCTGCTGAAGCACGTCGGCAGCCTCGACGGCTGGCGGATCACCCGCAGCCTGATCCGGATGGTCATCGCCACGCTGCCCGGCCTCGCATGGGCGTTTGTAACAATGTGGGCCGTCGGATCGCTTATTCATCAGGGGCCTGTTTACGGACTGGTGAGCACGATCGTGGGCGGCGGCGGCGCGCTGGCGCTGTTCGCGGTCTGCGCCCGGATCCTCAAAATCGAGGAATTCCAGGTACTGCTCCGTACAGTGGGTGGCCGGTTCGGACGGTAACGTCACGAACGGGCAGCAATGTGATCACGGCGTGGTTGGCAGCGGATGACGAGCGGGTGACCGGTATTGGAACAGGTACGGCACGGACGCGAGCGGAAGGGGCGCAGCCCCTCTCGAACGTGGAGCGTTGAGCGGATTTGCTCACGAGAGCGTGACAGTTCCATGCGCTGGGATCCCGTCCCGGGCGGGGGGCACATTAGCATGAGAGATACCCGCGGTTCGATACCCGCGGCGATCTTGAACATCCGGGGCTGGAAGGAGGCCGAGAGCCGGCCCCGCTCTTGGCGCTGACGTATGAGCACGTACACCTCTGAACCCGGAACCAGGCTCGCAGGACGGTACCGGCTCGTGGAGCAGGCCTCCGCGGGCACGGGATGGACGCTGTGGAAGGCCCAGGACGAGACGCTCGCGCGTCATGTCTCCGTGCTCACATTCGCGTCGGGCTTCCCCCGCATCCCCGAGGTCGTGACGGCGGCGCGGGCCGCGAGCCGTCTCACCGACCCGCGGCTGGCCCAGGTCTTCGACGTCGAGGACGCCGGCGACCAGGCTTACATCGTGATGGAGTGGGTGTCCGGCGACACGCTCAGCGACCTGCTCGCCGAGGGCCCGCTGGACCCGGCCCGGGCCTGTGCCGTGATGGCCGAGGCGGCCGCCGCCCTGGCCGGGGCGCACGCGGCCGGGCAGGCCCACCTGCTCCTCACCCCGCAGGCCCTGCGCTGGACCCGCAGCAGCGGCGTGAAGATCACCGGTATCGGCATCGACGCCGCCCTGGCCGGGACGGGCCTGGCCAACGCCAGCGATCCCGCCCTGACCGACACCCGTGACCTGGCCGGCCTGCTCTACGCCGCGCTCACCGGGTACTGGCCCGGAGAATCGGTGACCACCCTGCCCGCGGCGCCCCGCACGGACGGGGAAGTTCCTGCCCCGCGGCAGGTATCGGCCGACGTGCCCGCCAACATCGACGCCGTCGTGACCCGGGCCCTGCACCAGCGAGCGGTCAACCAGGCTCCCGCGATCCTGACCCCCGCGGCCTTCGCCGAGGCCCTGGCCGGGGTCGCCCCGCCGGTGCCGCTCCCGGAGCCCGCTCCGCTGCCCCGCCCCGCGTCCAGGCCCGGCCAGGGCGGCCAGGGCGGCTACGGCGGCGCGTACGGCAATCAGGGCGGCTGGCCCCAGGGGGGCGGGTACGCGCCCTCCGCGGGCGGCTATGCCCCGTCAGGCGGCGGCTTCCCGCCCGACCCCAACGCCCCTTCGACGTGGAACGTCGGCGGCGGGGGCGGCGGCGGCACGGCGACCTGGCAGCGCCCGTACCAGCCGCCGGCCCGGAACACCGGTTCCCGCGCGCTGATCGGCGTGGTCGTGGTCCTGGTCCTGGTGGCGGTCGCCGCCGCGGCCTGGGTCCTCAGCAGCGGTCTGCGCAACGGCGGGGGCGGCGGGTCCCAAGGCGGCGGCCAGGGCTCGTCCTCCCAGGGTTCGTCGCACCAGTCCGGTAACGTCACCGTGCTCCAGCCGAAGGGCGGCCAGTCCTTCAACATCCTCGGCTCGAGCCCGACCCCGGAAGACCCCGAAGACCAGAACAACCCGATCACGGGCAAGACGCCCGCCTGGCAGACCCAGCACTACTCATCGCCCGACTTCGGTCAGCTGAAGAAGGGCGACGGGTACCTCATCGACATGGGCCATGACGTCAAGGCCAGCTCGGTCGAGGTCAACCTGGACACTCCGGGCGCCGCCGCCGCGCAGCTCTACGTGAGTGACACGACCAGCACGACGCCGGGCAACAACTGGCCCCAGCCGGGCTTCACGCCGGTCACGGGTCAGTCCCAGGCTTCCGGCGATTACACCTTCCACATCACCAACCCCAAGGCCGGCCGCTACATCGTCATCTGGTTCACCAGCCTTCCCGGGGGTTCGGAGTCGATTTCCAAGGTGACCGTCAAGGGGACCTCCGCCGGCTAGGAGCCGTGCCGTGCCGATGGACGGACGCCCCAGCCAGGAGCAGCTCAGCGTCGACCAGCCGTCGGACGCCGAACTCCTGCGCCAGCATGTTGACGGCGATCCTGAAGCCTTCGGCCAGCTCTTCCAGCGGCACTCCGCCCGGCTCTGGGCCGTGGCCCTGCGCACCGTCGGCGACCCGGAGGAGGCCGCCGACGCCCTGCAGGAAGCGATGATCTCCGCCTTTAGGCGGGCCGGGGACTTCCGCGGCCGGTCAGCGGTCACCACCTGGCTGCACCGGATCGTGGTCAACGCCTCGGTCGACCGCCTGCGCCGCCGGTCCGGGCGGAGCGTCAACTGGTCCGGCGACGAAGAGGCCCTCGAGACGCTCGCGGCCCGCGGCGGCGGCCTGGCCTCGTCCACGGTCACCGGAATCAGCCCCGGCAGCCCGGCGGGCCCGGAGACGGCGGACTCGGTAGAAGTCCGGCTGGAGGTGGACACCGCTTTGCGCACGCTGCCGCCGCAGCAGCGCGCGGTACTCGTGCTGGTGGACATGCTGGGCTATCCGGTGGCGGATGTCGCGGAAATCCTGGATGTCTCAGTCGGCACCGTGAAGAGCCGGTGTGCCCGGGGCCGGGCCAGGCTCCTCCCCCACCTGGAGCACCTGCGCAAGCCCGGGAGTGACCCGGCCGATACTCTTTCCTCCGGCCTTTCCCCTGAGGAGGGGAACCGGCCAGCGTCGCCGAACGTCTCATCTGGGCAGGAAGGAGGCGTATGAACGGGCTACCGCGCCACCCCGGTACTGAGGAGATCGCCGAGTTCCGGGCCGGGATCACCGATGGCGCCCGCGGCGATCTGGTCGCCGCGCATCTCGCCGAGTGCCTCGACTGCAGTTCCGTGAGCGCGCGGCTGGAACGTCTTCCCCTGATCCTCGCCGCCTTCCCGCAGCCCGCACTGCCCGCCAGCGTCGAGGCCCGGGTGATGGCCGCGCTCGCCGCCGAGAGCCGCCGGATCGCGCCCGACGGCACAGCCGGCCGGCTTATTGAGGTCGGTCCCGCTAGTGCCGCCCCTGGGACGCGGCTTCCCGGGCTTCCCGGGCTTCCCGAGGGCGGGCCGCCGCCCTGGTTCACGCGACAGCGCCGGATCCTGATCGCACCGCTCGGCGTGCTGATCGCGGCGGCGGCGTGCCTGCTCCTGGCGTTCGTCGGCCTCCGGCTGAGCGGCCAGGGTCATCCCGGCGGGCCGGCGGCGGGCGGCCGTGCGACGCCGGCCCGGGAGCGCGTGTCCGCCGGGGGAATCGCCGGACCGCGGGAGAACTCGACCAGTCCCGTGCTCCGGGAGCGCCCGTTCCCGGTCCTGGTCAGCTCCGCGAACCTCCAGGGCCCGACGCTCCAGGCCCAGGTCCGGCATCAGCTCACGGTGGGTCCGGGCGCGGATAACCAGGTCACCCCTCCGCGGACGCTCGTGGGCTGCGTGGACCAGCTAACCGCGGGGAGCAGGCTTACCCTGGTCGAGGAGGCCACGTATCAGTCACGGCCCGTCTACGTGATCGCGACCCGGAACCGCGCCTGGGTCGTGGGCCGGGCCTGCACGCCGGCCCACCCGGCCGTACTGGCCTCGGTGGCCCTGTCTCCTGGCCGGTAACATCCGTCTCCTGGCCGGTAACATCCCGGGCGGGAATCTCTGCGCCCTAGGATCGGTTGAGCGGGGTGCGAGTCTATGAAGGGCAGCGTGAAGTGACCGACGTACGCGACGTGATCATTATCGGTTCCGGGCCGGCCGGGTACACGGCCGCCATCTACGCGGCGCGAGCCAAGCTGAATCCCCTGGTTTTCGAGGGGTCGGTCACGGCTGGCGGCGCGTTGATGCAGACCACCGATGTAGAGAACTTTCCCGGGTTCCCGGACGGCATCATGGGTCCGGACCTGATGGACAACCTCCGCAAGCAGGCGGAGCGTTTCGGGGCCCAGCTAGAGGCCGACGATGTGCTGGAAGTTGACCTGTCCTCGTCGCCCAAGGTCGTCAAGACCGATTCGGGGGCGCATCTGGCCAAGTCCGTCATTATCGCCACCGGCTCCAGCTACAAGGAGCTCGACGTCCCCGGGGAGAAGGAACTGTCCGGCCGCGGCGTCTCCTGGTGCGCGACCTGTGACGGGTTCTTCTTCCGCGAGCAGGACATCGCCGTGATCGGCGGCGGCGACTCGGCGATCGAGGAAGCGACCTTCCTCACCCGGTTCGCCAAGTCGGTGACGATCGTCCACCGCCGTTCGGAACTGCGGGCGTCGAAGATCATGCAGGACCGGGCGTTCGCCAATGACAAGATCAAGTTCCAGTGGGACAGCGAGGTCGCCGAGGTGATCGGCGACGGCAAGGTGAGCGGCCTGCGGCTGAAGAACACCAAGGACGGCTCGGAGCAGGAACTGCCCGTGACCGGCGTGTTCGTCGCCATCGGGCACTCGCCGCGCAGCGAGCTGTTCACCGGCCAGCTGAAGACCGACTCCGACGGCTACCTGCTGGTCCAGCAGCCGAGCACCCGCACGGCGATCGACGGCGTCTTCGCCTGCGGCGACGTCGTTGACCACATCTACCGGCAGGCCATCACCGCCGCGGGCAGCGGCTGTTCGGCGGCAATCGACGCCGAGCGGTGGCTGGCGGCCCACGAATAGTTCTCCATTGAACCCCAACGGAAGGTAGACACAATGGGTGCGACCAAGGTTGTGACCGACGAGACCTTCGACGCCGAGGTGCTGCAGAACAGCAAGCCGGTCGTCGTCGACTACTGGGCGGAATGGTGCGGCCCGTGCAAGATGGTCGCCCCGGTGCTCGAGGAGATCGCCGGTGAGCACAGCGACAAGATCGACGTCGTCAAGCTCAACATCGACGAGAACCCGAACATCTCGCAGAAGTACCAGATCATGGCCATCCCGACCATGAGCGTCTTCCAGAACGGCGAGATCGTGAAGCAGATCGTCGGCGCCAAGCCGAAGGCGGCCCTGCTCAAGGAACTCTCCGAGTTCCTGTGATTTTGAGGCCGGTGGCTTCGCCAC
>WRBL01000045.1 GCA_009784565.1 Streptosporangiales bacterium
AGCCACGGGCTTCGTCATCTGCAAGGCGCGCCGGACGGCCGCCAGCCTGCACGCACGGTAACCAGCAGGGCATCACTTCACGCGATCACGCAGTAACCGCGTCCCGGTCAAATTCGAAGACCCACTGATCCGCCGCCACTCTTCGAGCAGTACGCGATTCCGGTTTTCGCCGGCATAAGGAACAGTGATATTCACGGTGAAATCATCGTCGCCACGGTTCCGCCGGGCCGCTGAGCTGTATGTCGCGCCCACTATTTCAGGATAACGCTCGCGGGTGAGTAATCCGAGGGGCCGGGGAGAATCGGCTTCCGTGCTGGTCACGCGGCCATGATGGCGCTGGGATACCGTTTTCTGGCGCGCGGGTACAGTGCCGCCCGAATCCGGTCACGTTAACCTGTCAACGTCACGGGAAAACCGGATTTGACGGCCGGTTTCCCTGAATGGTCATGAACGAAAAAACTCAGTTACGTTCAAGGGGATGGCGCGATGAAGATCGGAATCGGGATCCCGAACCAGGTAAGGGACGTGCGCCCGGAGGTGATCCCGGAGTGGGCGAGGCTCGCGGAGGAGTCCGGGTTCTCCTCGCTGACCACGGTCGGCCGGTACGCCTATCCCGGGGTGTCGGAGACCGTTGCCCTCGCCGGGGCCGCAGCGGTGACCCGCCGGATCGAGCTGATCAGCGGCGTGCTGCTGGCCGCGACCTGGCCCGGCGCGCTGCTGGCCAAGGAACTGGCCGGGATCGACGGGATCTCCGGCGGCCGGCTGAGCGTCGGCATCGGGTCCGGCCAGCGGCCGGACGACTTCGTCGCCGACGGGCACGGGCCCGCGGGCCGGGGCGCCCGGCTGGACCGCGACCTGGAGACCTACCGCGGCATCTGGCGGGGCGACGCGGCGGGCGGCGGCCCGAACCCGGCCGTGCCCGCGGGGACGCGGCAGATCCCCCTGCTGTTCGGCGGGTTCGCGCCGGCCGTGATGGACCGGATGGCCCGCTGGGGCCAGGGCTACATCGGCGCCTCCGTGCCCGCGCCGATGGCCGCCCCGGCGTTCGGCGCGGCCCGGGAGGCGTGGGCACGGGCCGGCCGGGACGGCGCGCCGCGGCTGATCGCCCTGGCCTACTTCGCCCTCGGCGACGGCGAGACGGGCAGGCGGAACGTGCAGGACTACTACAGCGTGGCTCCCGACCTCGCCGGCGTCGTCGCCGGGGCGGTGTGCGACACCCCGGCGAAGGTGAAGGAGGCGGTCGCCTCCTTCACCGACCTCGGGGTCGACGAGATCTCGTTCAACACGGGAACCGACGACCTGGACGAGGTCAGGCGCCTGGCCGACATCGTGTTCTGAGGCTCGCGGATCCTTGCTACTGGTCTGAGTCCGGGTTCGGGAGGGCGGCGCCGGGCACCTGCGACGGCGCGTAGATCTTCGTGTCGCCCGGGTAGGGCGTCTTCCAGTCGTGCGCGGTGTACCAGGTGAACCGGTTCATCTGGGCCGGGTCGGCGTAGTCGGGGACGGCGCCGTTACCGGTGGTGTGCTGTCCGGCGATCCAGGTTTGCCAGGCGGCGGCGGTGGCCTTCTCGCTCGCGGGCGGCGTGGTGCGGGCGGTCTCCGCCTTCTTCAGCGCCGCCGCAGCGGCGCCGGTCTTGCCCAGGGTGTCCAGGCCGCAGGACGGGGCGGTCGCGATGTTCTCGGTGAGCGGGATCTGGTTCGGCACCGCGTTGAACGGCGCGTCGTCCGGCTTGGACGTGAACGCGTCGTACATCGGCGTGGCCGCCGCGACCTTCTCGTTCAGCGGCTGCGCGCCGAGGATCTGCTCGATCGTCCGCACCATCGAGATCTGCGAGTAGTAGGTGCTGACCACCTTGCCGTGCTGGGCGTACGGGCTGATCACCTGGATGGGAGCACGGTGGCCGTCGACGTGGTCGGCGCCGTCCTGGCTGTCGTCCTCGGCGACGAAGATCACCGAGTCCTTCCAGTACTTGCTGTGGGAGATCGTGTCGATCATCTGGCCGGTGGCGAGGTCGTTGTCGGCCACCCCGGCCTCGGAGTCGGCCGGCCCGCCGGTGTGGTCACTGGAGAACCAGATCATGTTGAAGTTGGCGGGGCCGTTCTTCTCGAAGTCCTGCTTCCAGACCTGCTCCCGGTAGATGTCCGGGATCGTCAGGTCGAACGGAGGGGACAGCGGGTCGGCGATCGCGTTCAGCGACGGGATCGAGGAGCCGTAATCGCCCTTCAGGTCCGGGGTGGTCAGCTGGGACGGATCACCGCCGGCCTGGACACTCTTGGCCGCGCAGTAGTACTGCTGCCACGTGCCGGACGGCTTGCCCTCGGTGTACTCGAACTCGCCGTAGTTCCGGGCGGTCTTGCCGGCCGACTTCACGGCGCTCCACAGGAAGCCCGAGCGCTGGTGGCCCAGCACGTCCTCTTCGGTGTCGTAGCTGCGCTGGTACTCGCCCGCGGACGATTCGCTGTACTCCGGGTTGTCGCCCATCATCATCCAGTTGTGGCCCTCGGCCGAGTTGGTGCCGACGTCGTAGACGTTGTCGTAGTCACCGAACTGCCTGGCCAGCGCGTGCTGGTTGGGCGTGGCCTTCTCGCCGAACTGCGCGAGCGACGCGTCGCCGTTGCCCTCGCCGAGGTCCCCGAGGACCTGGTCGTAGGTCCGGTTCTCCTTCACGATCAGGAAGACGTGCTTGACCGTGGACGGATCGCCGATGCGGACCGGGACCGGGACGGCGGCCGCTTTCTGGCCCGCGGCCTGCTCGACGTCATTCTTGCCCCAGCCGTTCTGCGCGAAGACCGTCGCCGTGTCCTTGGCGATGGCCTGGTCGCTGGGCAGGGCGAACTTGGTCAGGGACGCGGTGGTGCTGTGCGTGTCGTGACCGGTCACGGGGGTGGTGCCGTAGCCCTTGTCGGTCGTGATGCCCGGGCCGCGCGCGTCGATGCCCCGCGTGTTGGTGACGACGACCTGGCCGTTCGCGACCGCCACGTCCGACGGGTAGTAGTCCGTCGGCAGCAGGCCGATGTAGCTGACCGGGTTCTTCGGGGTGCCGTCGTACCGGTAGACCGCGATCGCGTTCGCCCGGCCCAGGGAGACCAGCAGGTGGCCGTCGCTGGTCAGGGTGACGTCGTCCGGTTCGTAGCCCACCGATGACTCCGGCCACGGCCGGGTGTCGATCGTCTGCTGGACCTGGTCCGTCGTGGTGTTGATCACCGACACGGTGTCGCTGTTGGTGTTGGTGACGAACAGGGTGTTCCCGCTGGCGTGCATCGCGGTCGGGTGCAGCCCGACCGGGATGGAGCCGACCGCCGCGGACGGGTCCGACGGGTTAATGACGCTGACCTCGCCGGTCGTCGACGTGCCCAGGAACCCGTTGGCGGGCACGTTGGAGCCGTAGGAGTCCATCGTGGTCTCGCCGGACTTGGCCTGCCGGCCGCCCTCGTCGCTGACGTACAGCTTGCCGTTGGAGAAGGCGAGTTCCCGCGGGGCGATGCCGACGTTCCAGGTGTGGGTGACCGCGCCGGTGGACGGGTCGATCGCCACGACGGTGTTCTGCCCGTTGAGCGCGGCGTACAGGGTGGACCCGTCCGGCGAGTAGGTGAGCTGGCCCACCAGCGCGGAGTTGGGCGTGGGCGTCCGGGCGTTGCCGGACAGGTGCGTCCCGGCCGTGGGGAGCGTGAAGCGGGCCGGGGTGCCCAGGGTGCCATCGGAGTTGACCGGGAACCGGGAGATGGCGTCCTGCTCGGGGAGCCACAGGTACTTGCCGTCGGGCGAGAAGGCCGGGCCCACCTGGCCGTCAGTGCCGTCGGAGATCTGCTGGTAGGACAGGCCCGGGAAACCCGCGGCGGTCGCGGCGGCGGACGCGGTGGCGGGCGAGACGGTGCCGACCGCGGCGACCGGCTTGTACGTCTTCAGGTCGAAGAGCTGCAGCACCACTGACCTGTCGGTGCTGGTCGCCGCGAGGAACCGTCCGTCCGGGCTGACCGACGAGCCCATGAACTTGCCGAACGGAGTCATCAGCCGGTCGCCGACCGGCTTGAGGATCTGGTCGTCGGAGACCTGGAGCCCGTTGGGGTACTGGGTGCCGACCTGGTTGTCGCCGAACACCGCCGTCGTCGCGTAGGCCGCTCCGCCGCCCGCGGCCAGGAGGACGGCGACCGAGCCGGCCGCCACGACGCGGAGCCGCCGGCCGGTCCAGTCCGGGAGGCGGAGGCGGGCTTTCGAGGCTTCTCTACGTCGTCGCGTGACTTGCATGCCTGTCCCTCCGGTGCGGGAGCCAGCGCGATCCTTTCATGGAGCGCGTCTACGGTAAACCTTCAGGACCGGCCTGACGCGGACGTGGCCGGTCCCTGAACAATCGGGGAAGGCTGAATGTCGCGGATCTGTCCCGGTCTCCGTCGTCCGGGTCCCGGCGGTCGGAGCCGTCAGTCCGCTCCGTACTCGCGGTAGAGATCCCGGAGTTCGTAGGTCTCGACATCTTCGTACGGCTCGATCACGATCTTCCTCCGTTCCCGGCGGAAGGCCTCGTCGCCGTACTTGCCGGCGTACATGTCCGCGGCGAGTTCCAGGCGCCGCGTCAGGCGCGCCGCGTCATAGGTCCGCTTCTGGTCGCGTTTGCCGGCCGCAGACCGGTTGATGACGTACAGCGCGAAGAACCCGACGAGGAACACCACGAGCAGGAACTCCAGCGTCCGGGTGGTCTCGTCCCACATGACGAAGCCCTCGCGGTAACGCCACCAGCCGCCGTGCCGGTCGTGCCGGTGCACCAGGGCCGAGGTGGTGATCACGACCGGCAGGATCGCGAAAAACCAGCCGATGACCATCAGCGCGAGCTGCCGGATCCGGTGCCGGCCGGGGCTGCGCGAGAAGAACCAGTCGGCGGTGACGTCCTTCTCCCTGACCTGGTGGACGATGTAGTCAGGCGGCCGGGTCACGATGGTTCCCCCGGTCCAGCTGGACGTCATGCAAGCTCCGCGACCGGGCCGGCGACTTCCACATGCCGCCGTCACGGTGGGCCAGGACCTTCCGGGTGGTGGGCACGAACTCCACGCAGACCGTCCAGGTGTTGACCATCCAGTAGACGAGCATGTACCACGGCGCGAACAGCAGGTACTTCATGGACCGTCCGCGGTCGTTGAAGAAGGAGGAGAGGGCCAGCTGGACGGTCCCGACGACCATCTCGATCGCCACGAAGATCCCGACCATGTACCAGTTGTGGTCGAACCGTTCCCAGTTGCCCCGCGAGGCGAAGTAGACCTGGCTGATGAGGAACAGGGCCAGGCTGATCCAGTAGAGGAAGCTCCAGACGACGCTGAGCCCGTAGTCGAAGATGATCGGCATCGTCCGGAAGTTCCGGACCGGGTGCTTCAGCAGCCCCGCGGACTTGGTCAGCAGCACGTAGATGCCGCCCGACGACCACCGCCTGCGCTGCTTGAGCAGCATCCCGAGCCCTTCGGGGCAGTCGAGGAAAAACCGGATCGCGGGCGCGAACAGTGCGCGCCAGCCCGCCGTCTGCATGTCCCAGGAGATCGCGATGTCCTCGGTCGGCTGCTCGGCGTGCCACCCGCCCACGTCGAGGACCGCCTGCTTGCGGTACATCGTGTTGGCGCCGGAGAACGCGAACAGCCCGCCGTAGGACATCTGCGAGCGCTTGATCAGGCCGATGATCGAGTTCAGCTCGTTGAACTGGGCGAGAGCGACGAGGGTTGTCCGGTTCGCCGCGAGCATGTTCCCGGTGACGGCGCCCACGTTCTGGCCGCCCTCGCGCTCGAAGTAGCTCATGTACTGCCACAGCGCGTCGGGGTTCGGCTTGGTGTCCGCGTCGTTGGACAGCAGGAAGTCGCCCTTCGCGTACGCGATGGCGACGTTGAAGGCGTGGGCCTTGCCCCGGTTCTTGACGATGGTGATGACGCGCAGGTTGCGGGGGTACTGGCGCTGCAGGTCGGCCAGGATCGATGGTGTCCGGTCGGTGGACGCGTCGTCGACGACGATGATCTCGTACTTGTCGGCCGGGTAGTTCAGCTGGTTCTCCAGCCAGTGCACCGTGCCGGCGATCTCCTCCTCCTCGTTGTGGGCCGGTACCAGGATCGTGATGAACGGCTCGCCGCGGGCGAGGTACCGGGGACGGTCATGCCGTTCCAGGAAGCAGTGATAGTAGACGGCCGACACGATGAAGGCGCAGCCACCGACGATGGGATATGCCATGAGCACGAAGATGATGATCTGCATGAACCAGTCGCCGGTGGTCGTTCCGGCTGGCGAGAAGGTCACAGCGGCCTCCTGGCGGCCTACGGTGCGGGTGCAGAATCAGTGCCGATGTCGAGAGCTGTCCGTAGGGGAATTCTAGGATGACCTGCGAATATTACTGCGCGTGGGGGTGTTGCTACTAAATAGGCCGGGGCCGTCCCGCGCAGCGGGACGGCCCCGGCCGCCGTGTGCGGGCCGTTTACGGGCTGATCGTTCCCGCGGGGAGGGGCTCGGCCCCGGATCCGACGCTGGCCTCCGGGCCGGTCACGGGATCGATCCGGTGCTCCTCCGGCGGGTGGCTCTCGGCCAGGTGCGGCCGGACCAGGTGGTGCCGGACGCGCGGGTGCCGGAGCGGCCGGATGATCAGTTCGCCGAGGGTGACGCCCGCCGCGATCGTGAGGCCGACCGTGAGCGCGTGCATCAGGGTGCCGAGCCCGGCGTTGCTGTGGTTGAAGAGGTCCAGCATGCCCTTGTACAGGGTGAGCCCCGGCACCAGCGGCATGACCCCGGGCACGATGTACAGGAAGGCGTGGGTCCGCTGCTTCCGGCCGAGGATGGCGCCGGCGGCCCCGATCAGCACCGCGGCGACGGCCGTGGAGGCCTCGGAGGAGATGCCGACGTGGCCGAGGAGGAGGACGATCGCCAGCCCGCAGGCTCCCACCGCGCCGGAATAGACCAGGGAGCGGTTCGGGACCATGGCGGCCACCGCGTACAGGCACGAGGCGATCCCGGCCGCTACCACCTGGACGGGGACCTGCTGGATGGGGCCGCTGTAGGACGAGGTCAGGTCCAGGCTGATGCCGGAGGCCACCGCCGGGTAGAGGACAACGGCCACGCCGGTCAGGATGCCCGCGGCGGTCAGCAGGACTTCGAGGCCGTGGGCCGATCCGCTGAGCGGGAAGCCGGTGATGGCGTCCCGGACGCTGGCCACCAGGGCGTATCCGGGAACGAGGACCATGATGCCCCCGGCCACCACCATCGGCGGCTGGACGTGGATGTGCAGGGCGACCACGCCCGTGGCGATCCCGGTCGCCACCGCCGACCCCATCGCGGCCTGGAAGAAGTACGGGATGCCGTGCCGGGCCACCACCCGCATCAGCAGGGTGACCAGGGCGGCGGAGACGAAGGCGGTGACGCCGGCGATCCATCCGCCGCCGAGCAGGATGGTGAAGGCGGTCGCCATGCCCGCCCAGCTGAGAAGGACGACCCGCTGGCCCCGCGGGGGCGTGGACAGGATCTCGTCCAGGCGGACGATGGCCTGCTCGGGGGTGATCCTGCGGGCCCTGATGTCGCTCCGGAGCGCGTTGATGCCTGCCAGCTGGCCGTAGTCCACGGAGCGCTGGCGGACGACCCACACGGCGGTGATCGGCTCGACATCGGGGCTCGGGATGTAGGAGGCGGTCATGGACGTGAAGGTCACGTCCGCCTCGCAGTGCGCCAGCCCGCAGGCGGAAGTCAGCCCGAGTATGGTCTCCTCGACCTCGATGGTGCTGGCGCCGCAGCTGAGCATCGCGCCGCCCGCCCGCAGGGCGAAGTTCAGGATCCGGTAGGCGACCTGGATGTCGGGAGGCGACGTCTGGGGCGCCTTCGGGGTCGGAGGGGACCCGGGCCCGCTGGGCGTGTGGTGCGCGCGCCGCGCCAGCCTCGGATTTACGTGAGGAAGGATTCGCCTTGTATCGGTCATGACGCATGCCGACCCTACCTAAGCGAGTCGCCGGGGGCCGGTGAAGCGGCCCATTCCCCCAGAGGGATTCGCGAACCCTCGCGGAGTGTTCGCGAAAGGCAAAGGCCCGGCGCCGGGTCCCAGGGGAATTGCTGTGAGTCATGCATATGACACTCAGGGTGATGGGGGTCGGCGCGTGCGGTCGATGACCGGTAACGACACGCCATCAAGCAGTGGGCGGCTCTTGCCCGGATACCTCCGGAACGGCTACGTTACTTGGCGACATGCACCCCTTCGCCGCTTCCCTTATCCCCTTGCTTCGGGTATCCCCGGTCATCAAGTACATCTCCGTGCCCTTGTTCACCGGGATTATCGGCTGGGTGACGAACTGGACCGGGGTGCTGATGCTCTTTTACCCGGTGCGGTTCCACGGGGTCCGGGTTCCCGGGCTGAAACTGGTGAAGGGCCTGATGCCGCGCACCGTCCTCCAGGTGCCCATCGGGCTGGACGAGGGCAAATTTGGCTGGCAGGGCATCATTCCCTCGCGCGCGGCCAAGCTGGGCAGCATCGCGGTCGACAAGGGCCTGCTGAAACTGGGCACGCAGGAGGAGTTCTACAACCAGCTCGATCCCGCCGCCATCGCCCAGCACATCGCCAGCAGTTCCAAGGAGGAAATCCACGCGCTGGTCGATCAGATCATCCAGCGCAAGTACCCGCGGGTGTGGGCCAGCATGCCGAGCCAGGTCCGCGCGACGGTGCACGCGCGGATCGATATGCAGATCCCCAGCGTGCTGAGCAAGATCACCAAGGCGCTCGGGCCCAACATCGACCAGCTGCTGGACGCCAAGCTCATGGTGATCGGCTTCATGGAGGACGACCCGGCGCTGGCGAACCAGATTTTCGACCGGATCGGGCACCGCGAGCTCCGGCTGATTGTTCACTTCGGGTTCGTGTTCGGCTTCATTCTCGGCCTGCCCCTGCTCGCGGTCACGATCGCCTTTCCCTACTGGTGGATTGTCCCGCTGCTGGGCGCGGTGATCGGCTACATCACCAACTGGCTCGCCATCTCGGTGATCTTCGAGCCCGCGTACCCGAGGAAACTGGGCCCCTTCACCTTCCAGGGCCTGTTCATCCGGCGTCAGCACGAGGCGGCGAAAATCTGGGCGGACATCATCGCCGACCAGATCATCACCCTGCACAACGTGGTAACCGAGATGTTCTCCGGGCCGCGCGGCGACCGGACCCGTAAGCTCATCGAGACGCACATGCTGCCGGCCGTGGACAAGGCAATGGGCATGGCCCGGGTCCCGGTCAAGGCCGCGATCGGCCCGAACAGCTACGACCGGTTCGCCACTTCGGTCGCCAACGGGGCGGCCGACCTGGCCAAGGAGGCGCTGATGGACGACGCCTTCAGCCGCCGGCAGGCCGACAACATCCGGGAGCTCATTACTGACCGGACCCGGAAGATGCCTCCGCACGACTTCGCGGATATGCTCCGAACGGTAGTAAAAGATGATGAATGGCTGCTGGTTTTGCACGGGGCCATACTGGGCATCGCCGCTGGACTGATTCATGTGCTGATCTTCGGAGCTTGACGATGACGTTTCTGGACCGGGCCGAGCAGTTCCTGCGGGTCGTGGGGCCTCTCGTCAGCGGTGACCAGCCGGTCAAGCCGGTGAACGGGTTCCGCGCTGATTCCGGTTCCACCGACGATGACGAACGTCCCGCCCTGCCCGCCGCCGCCGTGCTGCTCGACGGAGTCCCGCCGGAGATGCTCGTCCGGGCGCTGCCCGACGCGGCCCGCTCGGCCGCGACCATGCTCTGGCGGACCAGCCGGTGGACGCTCGACACCACGCTGCGGGCCGGGAACATCGTGCTCCAGGGCACCGTCACCGGGCAGTCCGCCGACGCCATCGGCGTCGCCCTGCTCGGCGAGATGCGCCAGTCGCTGCTGGGCGCGGTGGGCATCGGGGCCTGGACCACCGACGGCTGGGGCGAGCCCGAGAACACGCTGGCCGACCGGATGAACGCCCTCCTCGACGCGTCCGCCGAGGTGGAGCACACCGAGGACGCCCACCCGGCCTTCACCCGGCTGCTGGCCGAGCTCACGCCGGATGAGGCCCGCATCCTGCGCCTGTTCGCGCAGCGGGGCCCGCAGCCCACGGTCGACGTGCGAACCCGGAAGCTGATGAGCGGCGGCAGCCGGCTGGTTACCCCCGCGCTGACGATGATCTCCCGGTACGCCGGCTGCAGCAACCCGGCCCGGGTCCCCGGCTACCTGGACAACATGTCCCGTCTCGGGCTGATCCGGTTCAGTGACGAGGCCCTGTCCGACCACCGGGTCTATGACGTCCTGGAGGCCCAGCAGGAAGTCAAGGATGCCCTGGCCCAGGCGGGACGGGGCATGACCATCCGGCGGAGCATCGAGCTGACCGTCTTCGGCGAGAACCTCTGCGCGATGACGGGCCTGCTTCCGCCGCCGTCGTCCGGCGCCCTCCCTGCGGCCTCGTCCGGCAATTCCGGGCAATAGTGCCGTAACGGCGTTCAGAAAGGCCTCTGAGGCTCTGGGGGCTCGCGGCCCGGCGAGATTAGCGCTGGTGTTTCCGCTCCCTCCAGGGCCGGCTGAGGCCCGCGCGGCCGCGGCGTTCCGCGTTCCGCGTGACAGAATCACGACAGCGGGGCAGCCGTGGAACTGGCACACTCCGGGGCATCCGGACAGCAAGCGCGAACGACACAGACAGGACGGTGGCGAGTATGACGACCGGGCGGCCGGAGCAGACCCTCGAATGGATGCGGGACGGCACCGCGCGGCTGCTGGCGGAACTGGGGAAGCTGCCGGATGACGACCTGGCGGCCCCGTCGCTGCTGCCGGGCTGGGACCGCCGCTACCTGCTGTCGCACGTCGCGGCCAACGCCGACGCGCTGCGCAATCTCGTCCACTGGGCCCGGACGGGGGAGGAGCGCCGCATGTACGCCTCCGTCGAGGCCCGCGACGCGGGCATCAAGGCGGGGGCCGCGAAGCCGGCCAGCGAGCTGCGGGCGTGGATCGGCTCGTCGGCGGCGTCCCTGGAGATCGACCTGGACGGGCTGTCCGGCACCGACTGGGACGCCAGGATCATCACCGCCCAGGGGCTGACCCGCGAGGCCCGGGAGATCCCGTGGATGCGGGTCCGGGAGGTCTACATCCACGCCGTCGACCTCGGCGGCGGCACCGGCTTCGCCGATCTGCCCGCCGGTTTCCTGATCACCCTGCTGGACGACATCGCCAAGCGCCGCTCCAGCGGCGGAAAGACCCCGGCGCTGGCCGTGACGGCCTCCGACGCCGACGGCCGCTCGTGGGAGGTCACGGGTCCCGGCGAGAGGACCGCGGTCACCGCCCCGCTGGCCGGCATCGCCGCCTGGCTGTCCGGCCGCCCCGTCGCCGGCCTGACCACCGCCGACGGCCAGCCCGTGCCGGACCTGCCCGCCTGGCTCTGACCGCGCGCGGGCCGCGAGGCCAGAGGCGGCGCGGGCAGCACCGCATATTGACACCGGGTGCCGGGCGTCTCAGTGTGGTGGTGACGTCCCCCTGGCCACCCGGAGGCGAGCCCGATGAGCACCGCCCCGTTCCGTTTCTCCGATCCCGGTATCCACTGGACCGTCCCCGACCCGGATGAACTGGCCCTGCGTGTCCGGCTGCGGGCGGCGCGCATGGTCGCCCGCCACGGCCTGGGCTACCTCGGGCAGGCCCTGTCGTCGGCCGAGCAGGTAGCCGCCGTCTTCGCCGTCGCCAGGCCCGGCCGGGACCAGCTGGTCTGCTCGCCCGGGCACTACGTCATCGGGCCGTTCGCGGCCGCGGCCGAACTCGGCCTCATCGGCGAGGACGCGATCGGGACCTACGGGGACGACGGGGCCGTCTTCGAGGCGATCGGCACCGAGCGGTCTCCGGTCTTCGACTACACCTGCGGGTCTCTCGGGCAGGGCCTGTCCGCGGCGGCCGGGCTGGCCCTCGCCGGCCGGCTCCGGGACGAGGACGGTTCCCGGGTCTTCGCCATGGTCAGCGACGGCGAACTGGAGGAGGGACAGGTCTGGGAGGCGGCGATGTTCGCCGCCCACCACCGGCTGGACCGGCTCACGGTGCTGCTGGACGCGAACAATTCCCAGGTCGACGGGCCGGTCGACACCATCACCACGATCGAGCCGATCGCCGCGAAGTGGGAGGCGTTCGGCTGGCACGCCGCCGACGTCGACGGCCACGACACGCGCGCGGTCGCCGCCGCGCTGGAGCGGGCCGGCGCCGAGACGGCCAGGCCCAGCGCGATCATCTGCCGCACATCGCTCAAGCACGGCCTGGACTGCCTGCCCGCCGACGCCGACGGCCACTTCATCAAGCTGCCGCCCGGGCTGGCGGACGCCGCGGTCGCCGAGCTCACCGTGAAACTGCGGAACCTGGAGACGCCCGGTGCCCGTCCTGCGTGAACCGCCCTACCGCACCGAACTCAAGCCCTACGGGCGGGCTCTGGTCGAGCTGGCCCGGGAGAACCCGGACGTCCTGTGCCTGTCCGGCGACCTGACCCGCCAGTGCGAGGCCGACCTGTTCGCCCAGGCCTTCCCGGACCGGTTCATCCACGGAGGCATGGCCGAGGCCAACATGATCGGCGTCGCCGCGGCCCTGGCCCGGAAGGGCTTCCAGCCGTTCGTGCATACCTTCGGCGTGTTCGCCACCCGCCGTCCCCTGGACCAGATCGTCAACGCTGTCGCCTACCCGCGCCTCCCGGTTCGCCTGGTCGGTTTCATGCCCGGTGTCTCCTCACCCGGCGGGCCGAGTCACCAGGCCATCGACGATGTCGCCCTGATGCGGGCGCTGCCGAACCTGACCGTCGTGGACGTGGCCGACGCGGTCGAGACCCGGCAGGCCGTGCGGGCCGTCTCCGCCGTCGCCGGCCCGGTGTACCTGCGGCTCAAGCGGGGCGAGATCCCGGTGATCTTCGGCGAGGACCACGTGCTCCGCCTGGACCGGGTCGAAGTGATAACAGCAATAAGCGGTGGGGTGGACGTGGTGCTCTTCGCCAGCGGCATGATGCTGGCCCCGGCGCTCGCCGCGGCCCGCGCCCTGAACCGGGCGGGGGTCGCCGTCCGGGTGGTCGGCGTCCCGGTCATCAAGCCTCTCGACACGGAGGGCGTCCTCGAGGCCGCGGCGACGGCGAAGGTCCTCGTCACGGCCGAGAATCACCTGATCACCGGCGGACTGGGGTCGGCCGTGGCCGAGACGGTCGCCGAGGCGGGCCTCGGCCGGCCGCTTCGCCGGATCGGCCTCCGCGACACCTTCGCCGAGGGCGCGCTCACCGCCGGGTACCTGCTGGAGAAGTACGGCCTGTCCACCCAGGCGATCATCGACGCGATCTGGGACGTCCTGGGCGGGCAGGGCCCGGCTCCCGCGGCGCCGCCGTCGAAGGCCGAGGCCGGCGAGTACTCGCCGGTCTGACAACCGCGAAAACGAGGAGCCGAGTTGTCACTGCAGGAGTTCGTCCCCACCCCCCGGTTCGAGGACTACAGCGAGGCGTTCAAGGACTTCTTCCGGATGGAGCGCCGCGACGACGGAGTGCTCCTCGTCCAGGCCCACACCCTCGGCGGCCCGGTCCAGCTCAGCGTTCAGAACCACCGGGCACTGGGCCAGATGCTGAAGGTCGTCGGCGCCGATCCGGAGAACGAGATCCTCATCCTCACCGGCTCGGGGGAGGAGTTCATGATGGGCTCGGACCCCGAGGGCTTCGCGCTCGAGGAGGAGGACATGGCGTACTGGGCCTACGAGTACGCCTACAAGGACGGCAGGATCAACGTGTCCTCCCTGGTCAATGACATCGAGGTCCCCACGATCGGGATCATGAACGGTTCCGGCTTCCACCCCGAGATTGTCCTGATGTGCGATCTCACGCTGGCCGCCGAGGACGCCACCATCTTCGACCTGCACTACGACATCGGCTCCGTCCCGGCCGACGGCATCCACAACGCCTTCCAGGAACTGCTCGGGGTCAAGCGCGCCGCCTACGCCCTGCTGACCGGCGAGGCGATCACCGCGCGGCAGGCCCTGGAGTGGGGCATGGTCAACGAGGTTCTGCCCCGGGAGGACCTCATCGCGCGGGCCCACGCGATCGCCGACCACATCATGAGCCAGCCTCGAACGGTCCGCCGGCTCACCACCCAGATCATCCGCCGCCCCTGGAAGCAGCGGGTCGTCAGCGACCTGGACGGCGGCTTCGGGATCCAGATGTTCGGGCATGTCGCCAAGCAGCGGGCCGTCCACGGCGAGGAGCACATCCGGGGGACCGTGGATTATGTCCGCGAAGGCCGGAAGAATAATTTCGACGGAACAACGGGCGAACCCGAGTATTAGTCTTCGGTGGGGGGAGAATGCGACGCCAGCGGGGGAAGGCGGTCGAGATGATGGATTACGTACGGCATTTCGGTGAGGAGATCACCGCGTTCGAGGCGGCGGCCCAGAAGGCCGCGGGCGCTGACACCGCGCCGCCGGTACCGTCCTGCCCGGGCTGGACGATGACGGACCTGATCTTGCATGCCGGGATGGTGCACCGGCTCGCGGCCCGGGTGATCGGCGAGCGGCTGCAGCAGGCTCCCGGCGCGGACCCGGCGGAGGACGGTCTCCCGGGCGACTGGGCGTCCTGGCTCCCGCCGGGCCGGGCGCCCGAGGGCACCGGTGTGCCGGCCGCCCTGCTCGACTGGTTCCACGAGGGCGCCGAGGCCCTGGAAGAACGGCTCTTCCTGGCCAGCCCGGACGAGCCGGTGTGGAGCTGGGCCGAGGAGCGGACCGTCGGGTTCTGGCAGCGGACGCAGGCGATCGAGGCGGCCGTCCACCGGTGGGACGCGCAGAAGGTGGCGGTGGACGCCGCGGTCATCGATTCCTCGCTCGCGACCGACGCCGTCCGGCAGGCCCTGGAGGTCCTGATCCCCCTGCGACGGGCCGGGGCGAAGGCCGCGCCCGGGCAGGGGGAGCACTTCCGGTTCCGCCGGACCGACGGGCCGCAGTCGTGGACGGTGCGGTTCCGCGGCGACGCCGTCCTGCTCGGCCCGTCCGGCGATGACTGCGACATCGAGATCGCCGGCCGGGCGTCGGACCTCGCGCTTTTCCTGTGGAAGCGCCCGGTGACCGGACAGCTCGACATCCTCGGCGATACCAGGATGCTCCGCCGGTACTTCGAGCTGGTCCCGCCCCCGGACGGACCCGGCCGCTGCCCGTCCCTTGACCGGGCCGGCTCTGGCCTGAACCGGACGAGGAGGACGTGACGCGGGAGGCGGACGGGCCGACACCCGGCCGCCGCACGGTCGCGCGGAGACGTTCCGCGTGGCATGGTATGGACCACTGAGGTTCGGGAAAGAGAGTCTGGAAGACGGCAGCGGACGCATCCGGCAAAGGAGTCGGCTATGGACATAGACGTCGTCATCGAGACCCCGCAGGGGTCGCGGAACAAGTACGAGATGGACCTCAAGCGGGACCGTATCCGGCTGGACCGGATGCTGTTCACCTCGACGCGCTACCCCCTGGACTACGGCTTTATCCCGGAGACGCTCGCCGAGGACGGGGACCCGCTGGACGCGCTGGTCTGGGTGGAGGAACCGACGTTCCCCGGCTGCCTGATCGAGGTCCGGCCGGTCGCGGTGTTCTGGATGCACGACGAGGGCGGACCGGACGCGAAGGTGCTGACGGTCTGCACCCATGACCCGCGGATGAGCGCCATCCGCGACCTTGAGGACGTGCCGTCCTACATGACCGCCGAGATCGGGCACTTCTTCGACATCTACAAGGAACTGGAGCCGGGGAAGTCAGCCGACGTACGCGGCTGGCAGGACCGTGCCGCCGCCGAACGGGTCATCAAGGAAGCCCAGGCCCGCGTCAGGTAGGGCGGGCTACAGGCCGGGGATCCCCAGCAGCCCTGACGGCGGCGGACTGCTCGGCGCCGGCTTTGGCTTCTGAGGGCTGGGACTGCTCGGGCTGGCGCCGCCGCTGCCGGCACCGCTCCCCGACGACGAGGACGAACTGCCGCCGCTGGTCTGCTGCTGCACGGGAGCCGACGTGGTGGGCGGCGGGGCCGCTGACGGGGCGCTCGTCGAGGCCTTCGCGTGCCTGGGCGCGTAGGGCTTGGCGTGCTTGGTCTTCTTAGGCTTGGCGGACGTGCTCGTGCCGGTGGTCCCTCCGGCGTTCGGCTGCACCGCGGACAGCGGCTGGTGCGAGGTGTTGGTGTTGGTGCGGTCGGCCACCGGAGACGCGTGCAGCACGCCGCTGGCGGCAGCCCCGGCCAGGCCGCCCCCGGCCAGGAGGAGCACGCCGATCCCGATGGCGGCCCGGCGGCGGCCGGCGATGTCTCCCAGCGCCAGGTGAGGCCGGGCGTGGCCGCCGGTGAAGGAGCCCTCGGTCGCGAACGGGTCGGTGTCGCCGTCGAGGACAGTGCCGTGGCTGGCGCCCAGCCCGTCCACGCTGGTCAGGTCGATGGTGGTGGTCCGGACGCCCGCGGATCCGGAACCAGGACCGGTGCCGGCGCCGGCCCGGGCCTCGCCGTCGGAGGTCAGGTCGACGCTGGTCTCGCTGACCGCGGCCAGGTCCACGCTGGTCTCGCTGATGGAGGACAGGTCAATGCCGGCCTCGCTGATCGCCGGCATGTCGACGCTGGTCTCCCGCGCTGGCTCCGGCGCCTCCCAGGGCGGCATCGCGGCCGCCGTGGGCTCGTACGGGTTGCCCATGGGCGGAGTGCCCGTTCCCGGGCCGTCCGGTGCCGGGGCGTCGACGCGGAACCCGCCGATAACGGGCTCGCCGTCACGGACGCCGGGCGCTGCCCCGGCGGCCAGGCCCACGGCGGCCAGGCCGGCCGCCGGGGCGAGCGGTTCGCCCGCGGGCGGCTCGGCGTAAGGGTGCTCGCCCGCCTCCGGTGCCGCCAGGATCGGGTCCAGCATCATGTCGCCGGTGTTCGGCACCTGATGGTCACCAGTGTTCGGCACCTGATGGTCACCGGTCCGCGGCATCAGGGCCGGGTCCGTGAGGTCAGCCGGAGCGGCGACGCCGCCGACCGGCGAGGCGGCCGGCGCCTGGCGCTGCCGGGGCATCGGGCCGCCGGTGACGGCGGTGTGGACCTTGGCGGCCAGCGCCGAGAGTTCGTTGGCGTCGGTGAGCCGCTGCTCCGGGTCCTTGGCGGTCAGCCGTGCGACCAGGTCCTCGACCTCGGACGGCGTGCCCTCGGGGAGCGGCGGCAGCGGCACGTACAGATGCCCCGCCATGACCTCCGCGGGCGTGCCCTCGTACGGCGGCGTGCCGTTCAGGCACTCGTGCATGACGATGCCGAGGGAGTACAGGTCGGCCGCCGGGGTGCCCGAGCCGCCGGCGATCCGCTCCGGGGCCAGGTACTGAGTGGTGCCCATGACCAGGCCCGGGTCGGTGACCGGGGCGGACCCGACGGCGTGCGCGATGCCGAAGTCCGTGATCTTGACCTGGCCGTCCCGTCCGAGCAGGATGTTTCCCGGCTTGATGTCGCGGTGGACCAGCCCCGCCTCGTGCGCGGCCGCGAGGCCGGTCGCGGCCTTGGACAGCACGTCCAGCGCGTAGGCCGGGGTCACGGGCTCGGTGGCCAGCACGTCGGCGAGCGAGGGTCCGTCGACGAGTTCCATCACCAGGTACGGGGGGCCCTCGGCGGGGTTGTCCCCGAAGTCGTAGACCTGCGCGATGCCCGGGTGGGCGAGAGAGCCGGCGTGGCGCGCCTCGGCCCGGAACCGCGAAAGGGTCTCGTGGTGGTCGGCGTACTCCGGGCGCAATAGTTTGATCGCGACTGGCCGCTGCAGGACCAGGTCGGTCGCCCGCCATACCTGACCGACGCCGCCAGCGGCGATCGGCTCGTCCAGCTGGTAGCGGTCAGCAAGTATGACACCGGTTCTCAACACGATCCCCCCAGGCTACCCCCGGGACCCCGGACGTAACACATGTTCACCGGAAAAATCAGCATAAATACCGATAGGACCGGTTTATTAGTCCGCCCCTGGGATCCCCACGTTGACAGGGGCTGACATCCTGTCTCCCCCAGGATCTCACGATTCCCGGTCGTCATGCCACGTTTTCTCCGTAATCGTCGGGACGTCCGGTACCCCTGGAGGGATCCGGCCGACGCCCAGGAGACAGGTGAGAGCCGGGCTGATCAGGGAAGAAACAGGACGGACCGGAATCTGAGTGTTTCCCCAGCGAACGGTCAGGTTCACGGTGATCAATAGATAGTGTCCGGCGGCCGGCTAGTGCGCGGCGGCCGGCGGGCAGCAGCGGGTGAACTGACGCGGACGATGAGGTGCGAATTCGATGACCGAGGGCAGCGGCTACGGCCCTTACGCCTACAGCGACTCGCAGGGCGGGCCCGGAACGCCGGCCGGGTACGGGACGCCCGGGTACGGGATGCCCGGAGGGTACGGCGGGGGACCCGGCGGTTACGGCTACCCGCCGCCGCCCCCGCCGAGGCGGCGCGGCGGCAGCACGCTGAGCCACCTGGCGACGGCGGTGCTGGCGGCGGCCGTGGGCGTGGGCGCCACGCTGGCGTTCAACCAGCCGGGATCGGGGATGCCGGCCTCCGGCGGCACGGCGCTGCCGGGCGCCGGGGCGGTGCCCAATCCGGGAACCGGCTCCGGCGGCGGGAACGGGGCCAGGGGATCGGCCAGTGAGCAGTCCGTGGTCAACAAGGTCGAGCCCGGCATGGTCATCATCAACACCCAGCTGCAGTACAACAGCGAGGCCGCGGCCGGGTCCGGCATGGTGATCAACTCCAACGGCCTGGTGCTGACCAATAACCACGTGATCTCCGGGGCCACCAAGCTGTCGGCCACCGTGGTCGGGTCCGGCAAGACGTACCCGGCGACCGTGGTCGGGTATGACAAGACCGGGGACGTCGCCCTGATCAAGCTGACCGGCGCCCCGAGCCTGAAGACCGTCCCGCTCGGCAACTCATCGACGGTGAAGAAGGGCGACGCCGCGGTGGCGCTGGGCAATGCCGAGGGCCAGGGGAGCGTTGTCCCGGCGGCGGGCTCGATCACCGGGCTCAACCAGACCATCAGCGCCAGCGACCAGGGCAGCTCGGCCGGCAGCGAGAAGCTGACCGGCATGATCCAGACCAGCGCGAACGTCGTCTCCGGCGACTCCGGGGGGCCGCTGGCCAACGGCAACGGCCAGGTCATCGGCATGGACACGGCCGGGGACAGCGTGAACGTGGGTTCGCAGGCCCCGTCGTCCGGCTTCGCCATCCCGATCAACACCGCGCTCGGGGTGGCCAAGCAGATCGCCGCGGGCAAGGCGAGTTCGACGATCCAGATCGGCTACCCGCCGTTCATCGGCGTCTACATCGCCTCCGGCAACGCCGTCAGCCCGCAGCAGCAGGCGCAGGAACAGGAAGGCCAGGGCGGCCAGGGCGGCCCGTTCGGCGGCCTCGGAGGGGGCGGCCTCGGCGGAGGCCAGGGTCAGGGCCAGGGCGGCCAGACCCCGTCCTGCTACAACAACAACTCCGGCCTGCAGGTCCCGCGGCAGGTGGCGCCGGTGAACTCCGGCACCCTGGTCGACGGGGTGATCTGCGGGAGCCCGGCGGCGTCCGCGGGCCTCACCGGCGGCGCGGTCATCACCGCGGTCAACGGCCAGCAGGCCGGGCCCCCGTCGCACCTGAGCGGCATCCTGGCCAAGCTTAAGCCCGGCGACACCGCCTCCATCACCTGGGTGAGCCCGCAGGGCAAGCGGGCCACCACCAAGCTGCACCTGGTGGCGGGCCCGCCGCAGTAGCCGCCCGCCGGCAACGCGACGGCCCCGGCGACGAAACCGAATTCGTCGCCGGGGCCGCGTCATGAGACGGCGCGGGCGCTACGGCACCATCGCCGACGGGAACACGAACCGGTAGAGCAGCGCCACCAGGATCAGGTACCCGAGCAGCACCAGCGTCCACGACAGGTTGTGCCGGATGATGTCACCCTCGCGCCGGACGAACTTGCTGGTGGAAACGCCGACGCTCGCGGTCTGCGGCGCGATCGGCTTGCCGACCTCGGCCCCGACGGAGTTCAGCGACGGCAGCAGCAGCATCGGCATGTGCAGCAGCCCGCCCAGCGAGTACTGGAACCCGCCGAACAGCGCGTTCGTGGACGTGTTGCTGCCCGAGAGAGCCACGCCGATCCAGCCGACGATCGGCGCCAGGATCAGGAACGCGGGTCCGATCCGGGAGAAGCCGAACGCCATCGAGTTCGCCATGCCCGAGTAGTTGAACACGTCCGCGAGGCCGAAGATGATCGGCCCGACCAGCAGCGCCCCCCACATCTGCGAGAAGGTGGTGCGGAACACCGTGGCGATGTCCGCCCACTTCACCCGCATCACCGCCACGATCACGATCCACGACACGAGGATCCAGGTCCCGGCCACGAACGGGGAGAACTCCCAGGCGACCGTGGCCGGCTTGTGGGACAGGGAACTGACCGCCTCCACCGTGGGCTTCATGAGGTCGATCTTGCCCAGGGTCGACCAGGGACCGGTCGCCGCCACCACGATCACGATCAGGATGCCGAACGGGATGAACCCCCGCATCGCCTCCCGCATGCCCGGCGCGGGCTTGCCCTCGTCGTCGGCGAGAACCGTGCCGCCGTCGTCGATGGGGACACCGCCGAAGCCGAGGGTCTGCTTGGGCCGCCAGACCTTCAGCAGCAGCAGGATCGCGCCGAACGAGACGATGGACCCGATGATGTCGGGCAGGTACGGGCCGAGGTACTGCGACGTCGGGAGCTGCCCGAGGATGAAGGAGAACGAGGCGACGATCGCCAGCGGCCACGAGCCGCGCAGACCCCGCTTGCCGGTGACCAGCCAGATCAGGATCCACGGCGGAAGCAGGGCGAGCACCGCGACGATCAGGCCGATCGACGAGGACAGGCTCTGCAGGGACAGCCCGGTCACGGTGGACAGGGCGATGATGGGCGCGCCGAGGGCGCCGAAGGACACAGGCGCGTTGTTGGCGATGGCCGCCACCCGGATCGCGTCGAGCTCGATCACGCCGAGGCCGATCAGGATCGGGGCGATGACCGCCCACGGGTAGCCGAAGCCGACCAGGCCCTCCAGCAGCGCTCCCAGCGACCAGGCGAGCAGGATGGTCTGGACCCGGATGTCCGCGGTCGCCTGCGCGACCAGCCAGCGCCGGAAGTCGCCGAACGCCCCGATCCGCATCAGCGTGTTGTAGATGATCACGCCCCAGAAGGTGATCCAGTCGATCGACCAGATTCCGGTTCCGGCGCCGAGCCCCCAGGAGCCGAGAGCGCCTCCGACCGGGGTGTTCCAGACGAAGATCGCGAGGAGGATCGTGACGACCGCGCCGATGATCACTGCCTGCCATGCCGTCATCCGCACCACGGGAAGCAGGATCAGCAGCAAGACGATGGGGATCAGAGCGACGAGCGTGGTTCCCAGGGTCGAGTGCAGCGGATCGAGTGATTGGACAAAAGATGGCATCGCGTCCGCGAGCATCGGATATCACGCCCCTCATGGGTCATTCCGGCATCATTGCCTCACGATGGTGCTCCCAATGATCATTGGAATGCAATAGTCGGGAGTGACTCGTGATCACGCTGAGATCAGGAGCCCGGCGTCCGGTAATGGTGGAAGATGGAGATCATGAGCAACGCGGGTACCGCGGCCGGCAAACGCGGCCGCACGCCGTCCGCCGACGTGGAACGCGAACTGGTCGCGGCCGCCGAGGCGGTCCTGGCCCGGAGCGGCCCCGGCGGGGTGACCGTGCGGGCGGTCGCCGCGGAGGCGGGGGTCGCGCCGATGAGCGTCTACAACCGGTTCGACGGCAAGGACGGCCTGGTCGAGGCGCTGCTGGTCATCGGCTTCGACCGGCTCCGCGCGGCCTCCGACAGCGGCGACGAGCCGGACCCCCGTGACCGGCTGCACGGCTGCGGCCTGCGCTACCGGGAGTTCGCGCTGGCGAACCCGCACCTGTACGCGGTCATGTTCGGGGACGCGATTCCGCATGAGCTGGACTCCGCCGCGGTGGAGGAGCACGCGCTCGCGGCGTTCGGGGCCCTGGTGCGCCAGGTGGAACTGGCGGCCGCGGCGGGCGTGATCGCCGCGGCGGACCCGGCCGAGACCGCCCAGCACCTGTGGAGCGCCGTCCACGGGGCGGTGTCCCTGGAGCTCAAGGGCCTCGTCCAGGCCCCCGATCCCGCCGCCCTGTACCGCGACTTCCTGGGCATCCTCCTGCGCGGCCTCGCGCCCGCGGCCTAGCGCAGCGTCCCGGTGAGAGCCTGCAGGCCGAGGCTCGCGCCGGACACGGTGACCCACAGCATCAGGCCGAGCAGCAGGGGCTTCGCCCCGGCCCGGCGCAGCGCGCGGACGTCGGTGGACAGGCCGATCGCCGACAGCGCCACCGCGACCAGGAACAGCGACACGTCGGACAGCGCGCCGTGCGCGCTGGCCGGGACCAGTCCGCCGGTGTTGAGCAGCGCCGCCACTACGAAGCCGATCAGGAACCACGGCACCAGCTTCAGCGCGCGCCGGGGCGACATCCGCCGGGCCGTCGCCGTCGCCGTCGCCGGGGCCCGTGCGGCCGAGGCGGGGACCGGGACCGCTGCCTTCTTCCGGTCAGTGATCCAGGCGAGCGCGACGCAGATGGGGATGATCATGAGCGTGCGGACCAGCTTGACCACGATCGCGTACTGCGACGCGGGGCCGCCGTAGGTCGCGGCCGTCGCCACCACCGAGGACGTGTCGTTGACCGCGGTGCCCGCGAACAGGCCGAAGGAGTGCTGGCTCATCCCCAGCACGTGCCCGAGCAGCGGGAACGCCAGGACCGCCGCGATGTTGAACAGGAAGATCGTGGAGACCGCGTACCCGATGTCGGTGCCCGCCGCCTCGATCACCGGGGACACCGCCGCGATCGCGGACGCGCCGCAGATGCCGGTGCCGACGCCGATCAGCGTCCGCAGGTCGCCGACGACCCCCAGCATCCGGCCGTAGACGTAGGCCGCGAGCAGGCAGACGGCCAGGGTGCCGATCATCACCGGCAGGGACGCCAGGCCGGCCCGGGCCGCCGCGCCGATGGACAGCTGCGTGCCCAGGATCACGACCGAGCACTGCAGCACGAACGAGCTGGCCCACTTCAGCCCGGCCCGGAACCGTTCCCCCGGCCGGAACACGATCGCCAGGACGGCGCCGATCACGGCCCCTGGCACCGCGCTGCCCACGACCGGGACGTTATGGCCGATGGCCGTCGCCATAATGGCGACCGCCACCGCGATGCCCAGGCCCGGAGCGATCTCCACCGACCGGATCCCCGCCCGGGACCAGCGCGAGCCCCACGGCCCGGGCGGGGGCGGGGAGGACGGCTGCTGCTGCGGCTCATGGAGGATCGCGGTCATGCATCCCAGGATCACCGCGAAGCCGCCGCCCGGGTAGGCACCGGACCCTTGAGGGGGTACAAGTTACCCTTGTAGCCATGGCAGCCGAACCCGGGACCGTCCGCGACCTGAGCGCCCTGCGCGCGTTCCGCGAGGTCGGCCGGCACGGGTCCATCGCCGCGGCCGCGGCGGTGCTCGGCACCACGCAGCAGGCGCTGTCGGCCCGGATGCGCACCCTGGAACGCCTCACCGGGCTTCACCTGCTGACCCGCACCCCAGGCGGCTCGCATCTCACCACCCAGGGGAAGCTGGTGCTCGGCTGGGCCGACGAGGTCCTGGACGCGGCCGACCGGCTGGAGGCGGGTATCGCGTCCATCCGGTCCGGCGTCACGCACCGGCTCGCGATCGCCGCCAGCCAGACCAACGCCGAGCACCTGGTCCCGCACTGGCTCATCGAGCTCCGGGCGGCCGAGGAGTCCCAGGGGCACCAGCCGACCGTCGTGGAGCTGACGGTCTCCAACAGCACCGGGGTGATGGACCTGATCCGGGACGGGCGCGCGGAGCTCGGCTTCATCGAGACCCCGCACCTGCCCGACGACCTGGCCACACGGCAGGTCCGCGACGACGAGCTGCTGGTCGTCGTCGCGCCCGGCCACCCGTGGGCCGGCCGCCGCCGGCCCCTCCCGTTCGCGGAGCTGGCGGCGACGCCCCTGGTCATGCGGGAGGCGGGCAGCGGCACCCGGGACACGCTGACGGACTACCTGGCCGCCTGCGACCCGCCGCTGCGGGCGACGCCCGCGATCGAGCTCGGCACCAGCGCGGCGGTCCGCTCGGCGATCGCGGCCGGGGTGGCGCCGGGGGTCCTCAGCCGCCTCGCGGTCCGCGACGACCTCGTCCTCGGGCGCCTCGCCGCCGTCGAGGTCGCGGGCCCGCCGCTGCACCGGGGGCTGACCGCGGTCTGGCACCGCGACCTGTCCCCGGAAGGCGAGCGCCTGCTGGCCGTCGCCCGCTAACGACCCGGGCGGTCAGTGGGCGGCCACCATGCCGCCGTCGACGCGGAGGCGCTCGCCGGTGATGAAGCTGGCGCCCGCGCCGCACAGGAAGACGGCCGCGCTGGCGAACTCCTCCGGCTCGCCGTACCGCCCCGCCGGGATGGCGGCGACGTACTCCGCCGCGACCGTCTCCACGTCCTTGCCGGTGGACCGCGCCCGGGCATTGTCGATCTCGGTGACCCGGGGCGTCATGATCCGCCCGGGGAGCACCATGTTGACGGTCACCCCGTCGGCGGCCACCTCCGAGGCGAGGGTCTTCAGGTAGCCGGCCAGCGCCGCCCGGCCCGCGTTGGACCGGGCCAGGCCGGCGATCGGCGCGTCGATGCCGCTGGAGCCGATGGCCACGATCCGGCCCCACTTCCGGCGCCGCATCTCCGGCAGCACCTGCGAGACCAGGCCGATGTGGCCTAGCAGCAGGGACCGCAGGCTGGCCTCCATGTCCCCGGGCGTGAGGCCCTCGGCGTTCCCCGGCGGGGGACCGCCGGAGTTGAGCACGACGATGTCGATGGCGCCGAGCGCCTCCGTCGCCTCCGTGACGCCCCGCCGGACCGACTCCGGATCGGCGATGTCCAGTTCCAGGCCCAGCGACCCGGGATACCGGGCGGCCGCCTCCCGGGCGACGTCGCCGCGGCGGCCGGTGAACGCCGTCCGCGCGCCCTCGGCCGCCAGTCCGTCCGCGACGGCCCGCCCGAGGCCGGACGTCGCTCCGAGTACGAGGGCACCCCGGCCCTTCAGCTGAAGATCCACGGCATCCACCGATATCACGAACGGCCGCCCGGCCGGGGGGGCGGTCAGGCCTTCATGCCCGCGGGCGGGCCCTCCTGCGGGCCGATCTCCGGCTCGAACGCGGCCGAGTAGACCTCGAAGCGTTCCTGCCACGACCCCGTCCGGGCCGGCAGCCCGGCCAGGCGGTCCAGGCAGTCGTCCCAGCCGACCGCGTTGCGCGCGGCGTGCCCGCGGTCGAGCCGGTCGGTGAGTACGAGTCTGGTCGATCCGTTCTGGGAAAACAGCTCGAAGGTCAGGGTCTCGGACTCGCCCCAGGTGAAGGAGAGCAGCCGCGGTTCCTCGACCTCCAGGACGGTGCCGGTCAGCGTCATGTCGATGACGTCGGCGGGGAACGGGAACGAGATCGCCGCGCCGGCCGTCCAGCGGCCGCCGTCGACGATCACGTCGCACGGGAACCAGCCCTTCAGTTGCTCCCGGTCGGTGATCGCCCGCCACACGACCTCGGGCGGGTCGGGGAGGATCCGCTCCAGGCGGACGGCGGGCCGGTCGCCGGCGGGGTCGAGGGTCGCGTCGGTCATGATTGCCTCCTGCTGTCGAGGTGGGCCTCGAGGCGGTCGAGGCCCGCGGACCAGAACTTGCGGTAAGGCTCGAGCCAGGCGTCCAGCTCGGCCAGGGGCTCGGGCCGGATCCGGTAGAGCCGGCGCTGCGCGTCGGTGCGCGCCGTCACCAGCCCCGAGTCCCGCAGCACCCGCAGGTGCTTGGAGACCGAGGGCTGGCTCAGCCCGAGCCGGGCCACCAGGTCGCCGACTCCAAGCTCGCCGTCGCGGAGCAGATCCATGATCTCCTGCCGCCGGGGCTCGGCCAGCACCTGGAGGGCGGTGAGCGTCGTCATGCTGCGATAATGCCTTGCTAGGTATATAACTGTCAAGGCATATACGGCGCCTGCCGGTTTCCTGAACCGGGCATCCGGGGAGAATTACCTCATCAAGCCTGGGTAGGCAGGCGCTGGCGCAACGTGGCGTTCGGTAAGTGGCAAACGTCAGACGTGAGGTGAGCGCGGTGCCCGAACAACACGAACTCGTCTATCTGGGCAGCACCAGGTCCGGGGCCGAAGTATGGCAGTGCCCCCGGTGCCCGGCGCGGATGCTGACCCGCCAGTGGCCGTCGTTCGCGGCCGAGGTACTCGCCGAGGGGGACCCCGGCGTCGCGCACTCCGGGCGCTTCGGCGCCGCGATGGCCGGCCGCCAGCCCCTGCGCGGCCCCGCCGCCGGCCTGACCCCGGGCGAGCGGACCTGGCTCGGCCGCAACGGCATCGACTGGGACGGCGCGGACAGCGGGGAATCCGCCGCCTGAGCCTACAATCGCGGCATGCCGGATCTGCTGCTCGTCAACGGCACTGTCATCACGATGGACCCCGCGCGCCCGCGGGCGTCCGCGGTCGCCGTCTCCGGGGACCGCATCGCCGGCGTCTTCGACGCCAGGCCCGGAGCCCCCGGTCCCTCCGCGCGGGTCATCGACCTGAAGGGCGCGACGCTGCTGCCCGGGTTCCACGACGCGCACAACCACATGATCGGCTTCGGACTCGGGCTGGCCGAAGCCGACCTGCGCGTCGGGAGCCTCGCCGAACTGTACGAACGGGTCGCCGGGCACGCGGCCGGCGCCCCGGACGGAGACTGGGTCATCGGGTCCGGCTACGACCAGAACAAAACCGGCGGGCACCCGCACCGGGACGCGCTCGACCGCGCCGCGCCCGGCCGGCGGGTCTGGCTCAAGCACACCTCCGGGCATATGTGCGTCGTCAGCAGCCCGGTCCTGGCCGACCTGGGGATCACCGACGGGCACGTCCCCCGGATCGACGGCGGGCGGGTGGCCACCGACGAGGCGGGCCGCCCGACCGGCCTGCTGGAGGAACGCGCCCAGGAACTCGTCGGCCGCCTCACCCGCCCCTACCCCCTCGCCATCCTGGCGGACGCGGTGGCCCGGGCCGCGCGGGTGTACGCCAGTGAAGGCCTGACCAGCGTGACCGAGGCGGGGATCGGCGGGGGATGGATCGGGCACAGCCCGGCCGAGCTCGCCGCCTACCAGGCGGCCCGCGACGCCGGCGCGCTGCTCGTCCGGGCCGAGCTGATGGTGGCCAGCGACGTGCTGCATCCCGTGGGAGCCCATCCGGACGACGGACTGGACCTGGGACTCGACCTGGGCATCCGGACGGGGTTCGGAGACGACTGGCTGCGCGTCGGCGCGATGAAGATCTTCACCGACGGCTCCCTGATCGCCCGCACCGCCGCGATGACCTCGGACTACGAAGCGGACGCCGGGAACCGCGGCTACCTGCAGGAGGACGCCGCCGAGATCACCGCGCGGATCGTCGCTGCCCACCGCGCGGGCTGGCAGGTCGCCGCGCACGCCATCGGCGACCACGCCATCGATACCGCCCTGTCGGCTTTCGGAACCGCGCTGGAGCGGTACCCGCGGGCGGACGCCCGCCACCGGGTCGAGCATTTCGCGGCGGCCCGGCCCGACCAGGTGGCGCTCACGGCGCGGCACGGAATCGTGCCCGTCCCGCAGGGCCGGTTCGCCTCCGAACTGGGCGACGGCATGCTGGCGGCGGTCGGCCGCCACCGTCACGCCTGGCTGTACCGGCAGCGCTCGCTGCTGGACGCGGGCCTGGTGCTGCCGGGCAGTTCCGACCGCCCGGTGGTCCGGGGAACGCCGCTGCTCGGCATCCACGACATGGTCAACCGGCGCACGTCGTCGGGTGCGCCCTTCAACGACGGCGAGGCGGTCACGGCCTTCGAGGCGCTGCGCGCCTACACCTGGGGTTCGGCGTTCGCCAGCCGCGCCGAGTCCGTGAAGGGCTCGGTCGAGGCGGGCAAGCTCGCCGACTTCACCGTGCTGTCGGAGGACCCGACCGCCGTGGACCCCTCGCGCATCGCGGGCCTGGAGGTTCTCGCCACCATCACCGGCGGCGAGATCCGCTACGGCGCCGGC
>WRBL01000046.1 GCA_009784565.1 Streptosporangiales bacterium
AGGAAGCCGCGGAGGCCGATGTCGAGGATGAGGCCGCCCTTGACGACCTCGATGACGGTGCCGGTGACGACGCCGTCTTCTTCCTTGATCCGCTCGATGGTGCCCCACGCGCGCTCGTACTGGGCCCGCTTCTTGGACAGGATCAGGCGGCCTTCCTTGTCTTCCTTCTGGAGGACAAGGGCCTCGATCTGCTCACCGGTCTTAACGACCTCGTGCGGGTCGACGTCGTGCTTGATCGACAGTTCCCGGGACGGGATAACGCCCTCGGTTTTGTAGCCGATATCGAGCAAGACCTCGTCTCGGTCGACCTTGACTACGGTCCCTTCAACGATGTCACCGTCGTTGAAGTACTTGATGGTCTGGTCGATCGCGGCGAGGAATTCCTCCTCGGACCCGATGTCGTTGACCGCTACTTTGGGGGTCGAGGTGGCTTGCGTGCTGCTCGTCATGTGTGGGCTGGCTCCGGATGCGGACAGGAATATGAATGAAGGCGCGCCGCGGACTCAGTGCGGTTGCTGTGCTGGCTGAACACAGTGCGAGAGTCCCCCCGGCCGGATCCCGGCCGGATCACCCCGGCGGCCGACGGTGAAGCCATCCGGCCGGGTAGGCCGGGTGACCGCGACGGACCACACGAGGACACAACGCAGCGTTCAGCATATGAAGTTCTTCCTGCCTGGTCAATCGCGGGCCGGTTCCCCCAGCCCTCCGCCGACGGGTGATTCGCGGTACCTGTCCCGTTCTGACCGTGGCATCCGGCCCGCGAGCCCCCTCTCAAGGCAAACTCTCTCGCCCAACCGTTTACCGAAAATTTGCCCGTGCTTTCCGGCCCGGCGAGAGCTAGTGGGCGGCGTCGAACCAGCTCGCACCGGTGCCGGTGCTGACCTCCAGGGGGACGCGCAGGGAGGTGGCGGCCCCCATCTCGGCGACGGCCAGGGAGCGGACCGCGTCCAGTTCGCCCGGGGCGACCTCGAAGATGAGCTCGTCGTGAACCTGCAGGAGCATCCGGGATTTCGCCTCCGCCGCGTCCAGCGCCGCCGACACCTTGAGCATCGCGACCTTGATCACGTCGGCGGCCGAGCCCTGGATCGGCGCGTTGAGGGCCATGCGCTCGGCCATCTCGCGGCGCTGCCGGTTGTCCGAGGTCAGGTCGGGCAGGTAGCGGCGACGGCCCATGATGGTCGAGGTATAGCCGTCGATCCGGGCCTGGGCCACCACGGACTGCAGGTAGTCCCGCACCCCGCCGAACTCGGAGAAGTAGTCCTCCATCAGGCCCCTGGCCTCGTCCACGGAAACCCTCAGCTGCCCGGACAGCCCGTACGCCGACAGCCCGTACGCCAGCCCGTAGTTCATCGCCTTGATCTTGGCCCGCTGCTCCGGCGTCACGTCCGCGGCCGCGACCCCGAACACCCGGGACGCGGTCGCGGCGTGGAAATCGTGCCCGGACTCGAACGCGGCGATCAGCGAGGCGTCGCCCGACAGGTCGGCCATGATCCTCAGCTCGATCTGGCTGTAGTCCGCGGTCAGCAGCGTCTCGTATCCCTTCCCGACCACGAAGCCCTGGCGGATCTGGCGGCCGGTCTCGGTCCGGGTCGGGATGTTCTGCAGGTTCGGGTCGGTCGAGGACAGGCGCCCGGTCGCGGCGACCATCTGGTTGAACGTCGTGTGGATCCGGCCGTCGTCGGCCGCCAGGGGGATCAGCCCGTCCACGATCGACTTCAGCTTGGCCACGTCCCGGAAGTGCAGCAGGTGCTCCAGGACCGGGTGCCCGTTCGTGGCCAGCAGGTTGGTCAGGGCGTCGGAGTCGGTCGTGTAGCCGGTCTTGATCTTCTTGGTCTTCGGCAGCCCCAGCTCGGTGAACAGCACCTCCTGCAGCTGCTTGGGCGAGCCCAGGTTGAACTCCCGCCCGACCGCGGCGTGCGCGGACTGCTCGGCCGACTTCACCTCGCCCAGCAGGGTCGCCGACATGGCCGCGAAGTGATCGGTGTCGGCCGCGATCCCGGTCCGCTCCATATCCGCCAGCACGCCGACGAGGGGCAGCTCGATCTCGTCCAGCAGCGCGGTCGCCCCGCGCCCTTCCAGGTCCTTATCCAGGGCGTCGGCCAGGTCCAGGGTGGCCCGGGCCCGCAGCACCAGCGCCTGGGCGGCCTCGGCCTCCCCCGACCCGTCCAGGGTCAGCTGCCCGGAGTCCTCGGCCTCCCTCAGCTCCTTGCCCAGGTACCGCAGCGACAGGTCGGCCAGGTCGAACGTCCGCTGCCCGGGCAGCGCCAGGTAGGCGGCCAGCGCCGTGTCCGACGTCAGTCCGGCCAGGGTGAACCCGCGGGCCGCCAGCGCGTGCGCCGGGCCCTTGGCGTCGTGCAGGGCCTTCGGGTGGTCCGTCGACGACAGCCAGTCGCCCAGGGCCTTCTCGTCGTCCGGAGTCAGCGCCTCGGGATCGAGGAACGCGCCCGCGCCGTCCGAGGTGGCGATCGCGATGCCGGTCGGATTCCCCGTCCCCCGGGACCAGGTTCCCGTGAGTGCGAGCCCGATCCGTTCGGCTGACGCGTGCTCTTCCAGCCAGGCCGCGACCTCGCCCGGACCCGGGAGATCGGCCGTCACCTCGAAGCCGGGCTTCTCGGTCTCGGCCGGCGCCGAGCCGGCGGACACGTCGTTGACGCCGTCGGGCAGGGTCGCATACAGCCGGTCGCGCAGGACCCGGAACTGAAGCGTGTCAAAGAGCTGGCCGATGGCGTCCCGGTCCCACGGCGCCGGGGCCAGCTCCTCGGGCCCGGCCCCGATGGTCTCGGCCGGAACGTCGCAGATCAGCGCGGTGAGCTCCCGGTTCCGCTTCACCGAGTCCAGGTGATCGCGCAGCTTCTCGCCCACCTTGCCCTTGACCTCGCCGGCCCGCTCCACCAGGTCCTTCAGGGAGCCGAACTGCTGGATCCACTTGGTCGCGGTCTTCTCCCCCACGCCCGGGATGCCGGGCAGGTTGTCGCTGGGGTCCCCGCGCAGCGCCGCGAAGTCCGGGTACTGGGCCGGGGTCAGCCCGTACTTGGCCTCGACCTCGTCCGGCGTGAACCGCGTCATGTTGCTGATCCCGACCCGGGTCATCAGCACCGTGATCTTGTCGTCGACCAGCTGCAGCACGTCCCGGTCACCGGTCACGATCGCGACGTCCATGCCGCCGGACTCGGCGCTGGTGGCGAGGGTGGCGATGATGTCGTCGGCCTCGTAACCCGAGGCGTCCAGGTGCCGGATGCCGAGCGCGTCGAGGACCTCGAAGATCAGCGGGACCTGGCTGAAGAACTCGTCCGCGGTCTTGGCCCGGCCCGCCTTGTACTCGGGGTACTGCTCGTGCCGGAAGGTCGGCTCCCGGCGGTCGAAACAGACGGCGACGTGCGTCGGCTTCTCGTCGCGCAGCACGTTGATCAGCATCGACGTGAAGCCGTACACGGCGTTCGTCGGCTGCCCGGTCGTGGTGGCGAAGTTCTCCACCGGAAGCGCGTAGAACGCCCGGTATGCCAGCGAATGTCCGTCGAGAAGCAGGAGCCTGTCAGTCACTCTTCGATCCTACGGCCGGCGGCGGGGTCGCCGCCGCCGGTCGCAGGGTGTGTTCGGGCCGGCTTCGGATCAGCCGGAGTACGCGAACACGGTCGTCGAGTTCATCGTCGCGCCGGGGCTGAGAGTGGTGGACGGGAACTGCGGCTGGTTCGGCGAGTCCGGGAAGTGCTGAGTCTCGAACGTGTACGCCGCGCCCTGCCGGTAGGTATGACCGCTGATGCCGGTGAGCGTGCCGGTCAGGAAGTTGCTGGTGTAGACCTGCACGCCCGGCTGGTCGGTCCAGACGGTCAGCGTGCGGCCGCTGGACGGATCGGACGCGCGGGCGGCCAGGTTGAGCCCGTCCGGGCCGGTGGTGGCGGCCGTCCGCGGGTTCAGCACCCAGTTGTGGTCGTATCCCTCGGCCAGCTGGAGCTGGTTGTAGCCCGGCGAGTTGAAGTTCGCGCTGATGTCGTCGATGCGGCTCCCGATGGTCTGCGGGGTCGTGAAATCGAACGGCGTGCCCTTCACGCTCGCCTCGTAGCCGAGCGGGATCTGCGTCGTGTCGGTCGGCGTGTACTTGTCCCCGTTGATCTGGAGATACTGGCCGTAGGCGGATCCCGGCGCCGAGTCCTCCCCGGCCAGGTTGAAGTAGCTGTGGTTGGTCAGGTTGACCGGCGTGGACAGGCTGCCGCTGTCGTTGTGCGCCGAGTAGTGCAGGCTCAGCTGGTCGGAGTTGTTGAGCGTGTAGGTCACGTCGGTGGTGAGCTGGGCCGGGAAACCGGTGCAGCCGTTCGGGCAGCCGGGGCTCCCGGCGGCGCCGGACTGGTCGCCGTTCGGGCTGACCAGCCGCAGGGTGAAGCTCACGCCGTCGCTGGTCTTGGTCAGGCCGCCGACCTGGCTCCACACGTGGTTCCCGAAGCCGACCAGGCCGCCGTGCAGCGTGTTGCCGTTGTTGTTGACCGGGAGCGTGTAGGTCTTCCCGTTCAGCTTGAACGTGCCGCCCTTGATCCGGTTGCCGTAGCGGCCGATGATCTCGCCGAAGTACGGGCCGCCGTTGGCGGTGACCGGCGGGCTGGCGTAGTCGACGTAGTCCTGCAGGGTCTTGAAGCCGAGCAGGACGTCCGCCGTCTGGCCGTTCGCGCCGGGCACGTTCTCGTCCTGGATGATGCCGCCGTAGCTCAGGATGTCGACCGACATGCCCCTGGCGTTGGTGAGCGTGTACCGGTAGGTGGGCGTCTCCTTGCCGGTGTAGGGCTCGATCGTGCTGCCGAAATAGGACTTGCTGATGCTCAGAGTGCCGCCCGCGGCCCTGGCCTGGGTCGCGCCCTGACTCGAGGCCGCCGCGCTGGCGGCCGCCCCGGCGGCGCCCGCCGCGACCACGGCCGCGGTCAGAGCCACGGCCGCGGTCCTGCGTCTGAGGATTGCCGGAATTCGTGTACGCATGAAGGCTCCCTCCATTGGGTTCCCGCGGCCGGCTCCCCGGGCCCGGGGGACGCCAGCCAGAGCATGCGCATGCCTAGAGCAAATTGTGAGCGTTCACATCGCAAATGTCACGCGAAAACCGGAGGAAAGGCGAAGCAACTCCGGTTCCCACCCAACACGCCGATGGCTACCGGATCGTTATCTGATCCCTCGCTGGCTGCGGAGCGTGGCCGAAGGCCCGGACGATCCCGCTATCGGACCGCGCGGGCGGACGGTGCGCCCACCCAGTTCGCAGCCGCTGCCGTCAGACAAAAGCGACGCTACCGTCACACGCCGCGACCGCATCTATGGATCATCCGGGTGAACAGGGCGGAATCACCGGCTGACCTTCCGCCGTCTCCCGGCGATCAAGATCGGGAACTTCGCTTTGCCGTGGGGCCCGGAGATCGCTAACGTGATGACAGCGGACCCGGGGGCCTTAGTAGAAAACGTGTCAGCCCGGGGAAGGCGGACACGGTACCAACGGGTCCCCGGGTCCCCCTTACCCGGCCGTCTGGCCTTTCTGGTCCTCACCCGGCGCTTCCGCGGCGGCGGACTCCCCGCCTTCAGGCTTCCCGCCGTCCGCCTGGCCGTCCGTGGCCTCCTTGGCCTCTACGGCTTCCTTGGCTTCCCCGGCTTCCTTGGCCGACGGGTCCGCTACGCCCTCGATGACCGCCTCCGCCACCTTGCGCATGGTGAGCCGACGGTCCATCGACGTCTTCTGAATCCAGCGGAACGACTCCGGCTCGCTCATCCCGTGCTCGGACTGCAGCAGCCCCTTGGCCCGGTCCAGCAGCTTGCGGACCTCCAGCCGGTCCCGCAGGGTGCCGACCTCGTCATCAAGCACCCGGATCTCCTTGAACCGGCTGACCGCCATCTCTATCGCGGGCACCAGGTCAGCCTTGGTGAACGGCTTCACCAGGTAGGCCATCGCACCGGCATCCCGCGCCCGTTCCACGAGCTCGCGCTGGGAGAACGCGGTCAGGATCACGACCGGCGCGATCCGGTCGGCGGCGATCCGCTCGGCGGCCGAGATCCCGTCCAGCACCGGCATCTTCACGTCGAAGATCGCCAGGTCCGGCTTCAGGCTCGTGACCTGCTCCACGGCGGCCTCGCCGTCGGCCGCCTCGGCCACGACCGAGTAGCCCTCTTCTTCCAGCATCTCCCTTAGGTCGAGGCGGATCAGCGCCTCGTCCTCGGCAATTACGACACGCAACGCATTCTGGCTCACCTGTAAGAGCCTACATTCCGCCCCGCGGCCCCCACCCTGCGAAGCCCTGTCTACCCGGTCACGCGGCACCCGGTGCCGGTCCGGCGCGCCTCGCGGGCGCACGGCCCTACGCAAGCCGCCGCGACAGACGGTAGATTGTCAGGTGTTCCCCGGCGCGGACCAAACGGCCATACCGGGCGAATGCCCCGATAGACCAATCGGCAGAGTCGATGGCCTCAAAATCCATCCAGTGTGGGTTCGAATCCCACTCGGGGCACTTTGACTGAATCGCGCAGCCTGGGCGGCAACGTTCCGCGGATGGCTATACGCCGCCTCACGCCGCCTCGTCGGCCGTCCCCGCGGTAGGGAATATCGTGTGGTCCCTCGGGGTGCAAATGGTGCCTCAATGCTCCACGCGGAAGCGCTTAGGCCCGCAGCCGGGCCCCACTGGGGTCCGGCTTTCAGCTCACCGCGCGCAAGAACGCCGCAATAGCGACATTTCACCGGAAGCGGGTGGAGTGGGTTAGCCGGTCGTGATGGTGATGCGGGTCCAGGCGCCGAGGTTGATGTAGTCGCCGTCGCGGAGGGGGACGGGCTCGTGGGCGGGGATTTCCCGGCCGTTGACCTGGGTGCCGTTGGAGGAACCCTGGTCGGCGACGAGCCAGCTCCCGTCGGGGGCGGTGGCCAGGATCGCGTGCAGCGCCGACACGCCGAAGTCCCCGGACAGGTCGATGTCCGGCTCGATGTTGCGGGACCGGCTGCGGCGGCCGATGGTCAGCCGCTGGCCGTCGAGCGGCACGCGACGGTCCTGGTGCTGCTCGGGGAAGTGGATCACCTCGGCCTCGGCCTCGTTGGCGGCCCGGACCCCTTCGTAGTAGGAGCGGTCCGAGGTCACCAGGGCCGCCCACTCGCGGACGGCGGGCCGGGGTGCCGGGACGGGCGGCTGGGCCTGGCCCTGCCGGACCGCCAGCAGCATGGTCGAGTCATACGGGGCGAGGCCGAGGGCGTCCTGCAGCGCCTCGGCGAACTCCCCGCAGCTTCCGAACCGCTGGCCGGGGACCTTGGCCATACCCCGGGCCAGCACGTAGTCCACGTCCGGCGACAGGTCCGGGCGCAGGTCGGTGACGCGCGGCGGCGCGGCGTCGAGGTGGGCGTACAGGACCGCCATCGGGTTCTCCCGGATGAACGGGACCTTCCCGGTAAGCACCGTGTAGGCCACGCCCGCGAGGGAGTACTGGTCGGCCTGGCCGTCGATCATGTGGCCCCGGATCTGCTCGGGTGCCGCGTAGTCGGGGGTGCCGACGAACTGGCCGTCTCCGGTGAGGCCGCCGGATTCCAGGGCGGCGCGGGCCAGGCCGAAGTCCGACAGGTACACGTGGACCGGCCGGCGGCCGTGGCCGTCGTCGGCCAGGATGTTGGCGGGCTTGACGTCCCGGTGGACGACGCCCAGTTCGTGGGCGGCGTCCAGCGCCGACGCCACCGGGGAAATGGCCGCGGCCGCCCGGGCGATGGCGAACGGCCCGTCGCGCTTGATGCGGGAGCGCAGGTCGCCGCCGGCGGAGTAGCGCATGGCGATGAACATCAGGTCGCCGTCCTCGCCCGCCGCGAAGACGGGGATGATGTGCGGGTGGTCCACCTTGGCGCTGGACAGGGCCTCGCGAACGAACCGCTCGCGGATCACCTGGTCGATTCCGGTGCCCGCGTACACGACCTTCAGCGCGACGACGCGGTCGAGCGCCTCGTCGTGGGCACGGAAGACCGCGCCCATGCCGCCGGCGCCGAGCGGCGCCTCCAGCCGGTATCCGCCCACGCGGCTGCCCGGGCCGAATGAGTCAAGCAGTCTGCGGCCCCGCGACGAAGGATCCCCGGCCACGACACCTCCTCGGGGACTAGGCCTCATGTTCTTCCTAATTGTCCCGTGAAACTATCAGCCGAGTCCACGCGCCGAGATTCACCCTGTCCCCTTCGCGCAGTTTCACCGGTTCGTTCTGCTGGATTTCGCTGCCGTTGACCAGGGTTCCGTTGGCCGATCCGGGATCGAGGACGGCCCAGCCGTCCCCGGAGGCGACGAGCACGGCGTGCAGCCGGGACACGCCCGGGTCCGCGGGCGGCCCGGTCAGGTCGATCTCGGGCGCGATCCCCCGGGACGCGCTGCGCCGGCCGATCCGCACTTCACGGCCGGTGAGGCGGAAGCGGCGTTCGGGGCAGTAGGAGGGGAAGTCGATGCCGTCGGCCTCGGGGCCGGTCGCTTCCCGGACCGCCTCGTAGTAGGAGCGGTCCGCGGTCACGGTCGCCGACCAGTACGCCGGCAGGTTCCGCTGCGCGATCGCCTGGGTCTCGTCGGACGACTCGGCCGGGGACTCGGGGGGAACCGGCAGCGGATCGTGCCGCGGGTCGCCCGGGGCAGGCGGGGCGCCCGGGGCCGGCGGGGCGGGCGGGGGAACCGCCGCGGAGGGCGGGGCCTGCGAGGAGGCCGGAGCGGCCGGCGGAGCCGGGATGAGCGGGGAGGCCGGGGCCGTCGGGAAGACCGGTGGCGGCGGAACGGCGGGCGAGCCCGAGGGGACCGACGGCGGGCCCGGGGCCTCCGGGACGGCCGGGTACTCCGCCGAGGGCGCGGCGGGAGGCGGCGGCGGAACCGCGGGGGGAACCGGCCCGGACGGCACGGGGGAAGCCGGAGCGGCGGCCGGGGCCGGAGGAGCCGCGGGCGGCACCAGCGGGGCCGGGGCCGGCGGGAGGCCGGGGCCGGTGCCGTCGACGAAGTCCCAGCCGCACTCCTCGCAGAAGTGCCCGTAGCGCGCGGCGCCGCAGCGGGGGCAGGACTCGGCCGGGATGGGGACCGCCGCCAGGGCGCTGCCGTCTTCCGCCGGGCCGCTGGTCTCGGGGACGGCGAGCGTCGGGGCGGCGTCGATCCGGATGCCGCATTCGTCGCAGTAGTCGTCGCTGGCCGACTCATGGCCGGACGGGCACGTCGCCATCTCCTACCCTTTCTTCACCCGGACGGTCTTCACCGACCTGGTGTCGAGCGCCATCTCGTCGGCGGCGTCCACTTTCTTCTTCAGCCGCACGGTGCCGGTGGCCTCGTCGACCACGTCCACCACCTTGGACAGCAGCTTGGCCGTGTCCTCGTGGCCCGCCTCGTGGGCCAGCCGGACCGCCTTGCCGAGCCGGGCGGTCGCCTCGTCGGAGTCGCCGCGCTGCCGGGCGGCGAGGCCGTCGGCGATCGCGGAGGCCAGGTCGGCCTGCCCGGTGTAGTGGGCGACGCCCGCGCTGATCCGGGTGGACAGCACTTCGTCGTCGGTCCACGTGGCGCGGACCAGCCCCTGCCCGAGAACCTCCGCGTCCGCGGGCCCCGGGGAGCCGGGGCCGCCCGGGCCTGACGGCGCGGTCGCCACCAGGCTGATCCGGGCCGCGAGCATTTCCTGCCCGAGGTCGGCCGGGGGGACGTCGACGCCGACATGGTAGTCGCGGCTCTCCCCCGGCGCCCAGGCGCCGGTCGGGTAGTCGCCGGCCCGGGGGCCGGCCTCGGCCCGGCGGCCGGTGAGGTCCTCGATCGCCGGGGCGACCTGCTTGACGAACCTTACCGTGGCCTGCTGCGGGGTCCACACCCGCAGCATCACGTCGGGGAGGTGCTTGCTCATGGCGCCGCGCATCATGTCCTCGAAGTCGGCGGCGAGGCCGGCCGGGTCGGGAACGATGTCGACGGTTCCGAGCAGGCCGGTGGAGATCCGCCGGACCTCGCCGACGTGCCAGTCGGTGCCGATGCCCCGGCAGTCGGCGCTGAAGTAGCCCTCGCACAGGGCGACGGCCTCGTCCAGCTGGGCCGGCGTCTCGTGCTGGTTCTTGCCGTCGGTGAGCAGGATCGCGTGGCGCAGGGTGGCGGGGGCGGTGGCGAACACCTGGCGGGCCAGGCGCAGCCACACTCCCATCGCGGTGCCGCCGTTGGCCCGGAGCCCGGCCACGGCCCGTTTGGCCTCGTCCCGGGTCCGCGGGCCGGCGACGGCCATGGTGCCGTCCGGCGGGTACACGTGCCGGGCCAGGGAGGTGCCCTGGATGACGGCGAAGTAGACGCCGTCGTCGAGGACGTCGATGGCGGCGGAGGTGGCGGCCCGGGCCTCGGTCATCTTCGTCCGCGGCGAGTCCATCGACCCCGAGCAGTCGATCATGATGACCTCGGCCCGGCCTCCGGGGGCGGCCGGGGGCGCGGCCGCCGCCGCGGTCTCCCCGGGCGAGGAGGCGGTGACGGTGACGATCGCGCTGACGTCGCGGCCGCCCGCGGGCAGGTAGGGGTTGTGGTCGACGTCCACGGTGAAGCCGGGCAGGCTCATGAGCGGTTTCTCCTGGGGATTACGACTCGGGGTCGCCGGCCGGCGGGAACGGCACGAGCACGACGGTGATGTTGTCCATGCCCCCCGATTCGACCGCGAACTTCACCAGGGAGGCGGCGGTAGAGAGGGGTTCGGTGCGGGCGGAGGGCAGGGCCATCGCGGCCAGCCGGGCGGCGTCCGGCTGGTAGTTCCACAGTCCGTCGGAGCAGAGCATGATGACGCCGGGGCCGGGCGGAGTGAACCGGGCGACGTGCGGGTCCGGGTCCGGCATGTCGGCGCCGAGCCAGCGGGTGATGACGTGCGCCTGCGGCATCTCCATCGCCTGCTCCATCGTGGCCATCCCGGAGGCGACGATCTCCTCGGCCAGCGAGTCGTCCCGGGTGAGGCACTCCGATTCGGCGGAACTGGAGTCCGACAGCCAGTAGACCCGGCTGTCGCCGAGCCAGCTGACCGTCACTTCCGCGGGGGTGACGATCGCCGCGGTGTAGGTGGCGGCCGGGTTGCCGGCCTGGCCGGCCAGGGGGAACATGGCCTGCCCGGCGGCGTGCCCCGCGGCCGTGGACAGTTCCTCGGGATCGGTGCCGGTGCGTACCCCGGACAGGAGCACCCGGATGGCGGCCCGGGCGCCGGCCAGGGACGCCTCGTCGGCGCGGGGCGCGGAGGAGACGCCGTCGCAGACGACGGCGACCGTGATGGGGCCCTCGCCGTCGGGCAGGGTCGCGGACGCCAGGGCCATCGCGTCCTCGTTGCGGGAGTGCCGCAGTCCGCGGTCGGAGACGCCGGCCGCCCGGCTGATGTCGAGTTCGACGTGGTCGCGGCCCGAGGGCACCTTACGGCCGCAGTGCTCGCAGTAGCCGTCCGCGGTGACCGCGGGAGCGGGGACAGTCTCGTCGGCCGCGCAGATCGGGCACTCGGCCTGGTCCGCTTCGTGGCCGGCGCTGTCCACCGCGGGCGCCAGTTCGGCGCCGCAGGCCTCGCAGAACCCGTCCGTGGCGGCGATGGACTCGCCGCAGGAGGGGCAGGCCGCCGTCATGTCCAGGTCCTTGGCCGGATGTCGTTCGCCATGTCCACCAGTTCTACCTTGCGCGCGGGGTCGGGGGTGAGGCTTGCCAGCATCCGGTAACCGCGTTCCAGCCCGAAACGAAGCTCGCGCTCGTTGGGCTGGCAGCCGAGGATTACCGGGCCGTTGGGGGGCGAGGATCCGCCGGACACCCAGTTCAGGGCGGCCCGCAGGACCTCGACGCTGAGTTGCTGCTGCCGCAGGTCGTCCAGCCGGAGCCGGCGCAGGCGTCCGTCGGCGTGGCGCAGGTCGTCGGCGGAGATTCCGTCGCCTCCGGCCACCAGCAGCCGGACCGCGGCGATCTGGGCCGCCGAGTACTGGCTGGAGGTCTCCGGCACGGCCGTGAGGGCGGCCACGGCGCCGGGACGGTCCCCGGTGGCCGCGCAGGCCCGGGCCAGGCCGAACGCGGCGCTGATGTAGGACCGGTCCACCGTCCAGACAACTCCGAAGTAGCGCCGGGCCGCCGCCGGGTCTCCGGCCGCCTCCGCGGCGAAGGCCAGCGCCAGCTTGGGGGCGAGCTCGCCGGGGAGCTCCCCGAAGACCGCGTCGAACGCGGCCCGGGCCTCGGCCGGGCTGCCCAGCGTCAGGTGGAGCAGGCCGCTGTACCAGGCGATCCGCCAGTCGGAAGGATCTTCGGCCGCGAGCGAGGCCAGGATGTCGGCGGCGCCGCGCTTGCGGGCCATGATGAGCGCCCGGACGAGGGACAGCCGGGTTTCGGTGGACGCGGACACCTCGGCCGGGACGCCGCTCTCGCCCCGGACGGCGGCCAGCAGCGTGTCGGCCTGCGCGGCCGGTTCCAGCCCGGCCAGCGTGGCCAGGTACCCGGCCGCCGGGTCGTTTCCGTCGACGAGGGGCGTCGGGAGGCTGGTGATGATGTCCTCCGCCGGGGGCGCTTCCGCCCCGGATTCGGCTCCCACCACTTTCAGTTCGGGGCTGAACTGACCGGAGGCGGCGGGACGGGGGTCGCCGTCGCCGGCGGCGAGGACTTCGCGGAGGACGCCGGTGAGCTGCTCGGCCATCTCGGCGGCCGTCTGGAACCGCTGGGCCGGGTCCGGGTGGGTGGCCTTGCGCAGGGCCCGGGCGAAGGAGGGCTGCTCGGCCAGCAGCGGCACCGAGTCCGGGAGCTTGTGCTTGTATTCGCGCTGGTAGCCGGGGAATTCGAAGGTCAGCACGGCCAGGGCCCGGCCCACCGTGTACAGGTCGGAGCTGGGTGAGGGTCCCTCGGTCTCGATCTCCGGCGCCTGGTAGCCGACCGTTCCGTAGATCGCGCCGTCGCTGTCGACGCGCCGGGCGCCGCCGAGGTCGATGAGCTTGAGCTGCTCCTCGGACTGGATCACGTTGTCCGGCTTGAAGTCGCAGTACACCAGGCCGTGGTCGTGCAGGTAGCCGAAGGCCGGGAGGATCTCGATCATGTAGGCCAGGGCGTGCGGGAGCGGCACCGCTCCCCCGGCGGCGCGGGCGTCGAGGCGGATCTGCTTCAGCGACTTGCCGCCGACGTAGTCCATCACGATGTACTCGGTGGTCTCGCCGTCGGCCGGTGACGAGTGGTCCACGAAGTTGTGGATCGTGACGATGTTGGGGTGGCGGACCTCGGCGAGGGCGTCGCGCTCCACCCGGGCGGCCTCGGCGGCGTCCGCGTCGCCGGTGTTGAGCAGGCCCTTGAGGACCACCCACATGTCGCTGACCCGGCGGTCGCGGGCCAGGTAGATCCAGCACAGTCCGCCGTGGGCCAGGCAGCCGATGACCTCGTACTGGCCGGCGACGAGCTCGCCGGGCCGGAGCTTGGGGGTAAAGGAGAACCGGGTGCCGCAGTTGCGGCAGAATCCCTCGGTGCGCCCGGGGCGGTCGCCGGACGGGCGGCCGACGGGCTGCTCGCAGTGCCCGCAGTGCCGGCGGTTCTCGGGTACCTCCGCGTGGGCGAGGACGGCGGCGGCCGGGTCGCCCGCGGCGACCGGCGGGATGTCGACCAGGCCCGCCCCGATGTTGCGCCGTCGTCCGCGCGAGCCGCGGCTGCCCCGGCTCCCGTGCGTGGCCCGGGTACCCGTGGTGCCGCCGGAGCCGCCAGATCCACCCGAGCTCGTACCGAACGGATCATGGGTGCTCCCCGTCGGCCCGCCGTCTGCCCCGCCGCCGGCGGGCGCGGCCGCGGCCGCGGCGGGCGCTGGCTCCGGTGCCGGCGCCAGCCCGCACACGTCGCAGTACCCGTCGGTGATCGTGCCGTCGCACCCGGCCCGGGTACACCGCAGCTCGTGGTCCGTCATCGCCGCCCTTTCCCTAGCGTCCCCTGGCCAGGATCGCCTGCTGGTAGCCGGTCACCGCGGCGGCCGCGGCGGCCAGGTCGCAGGGGGCGGTCCACAGGAGATCGCGTGCGTACTGGTACTTCTCCCCCAGCTCCGGGTCCTCGGATCCCGCGAGCCGGGCCGCCTTCGCCTTGTAGGCGTCCAGGAGCCCGCGGAGCTCTGACCTCTGGTCCAGGAGAGCCGCGACGATCCGTTCGGTGTCCCGGGTCTGGGTCCGGGACCGCTCCAGTTCGGACTCCCGCCGGTCAAGCTCGGCGGCCAGCCTCGTCCAGCGGCCGGCGGCCGCGAGGGCGGCCAGGTCCTCCAGCGGCGGCCCGGGGACGCCGGGAGGCACCTCCGGGACGCCCGTGACCCGGGCGGCGGCGCGGGAAGCTGTGTCGACGAGCGCGGCGCGCTCGGCGCGGGCACTGCCGGCGACCGCCCGCAGCGCCTCGATCCGGACTCCGGCCTCGCGGCGCAGCCGGTCCAGTTCGGCGATCCGGGGCGCGAGCGCGGCGACCTGCTCGCCGAGGCGGGTGGCGGCCGTGGTGTCGGCCCGGTGCCCGGTCCACAGGGCGAGAGGGTCGGCGTTGAGCTGCCCCCGCAGGGCTTCGAGGCGGGCTTCCGCGTCGCCGAAGGAGGCCGCGAGGGCGTCGTCGTCCAGCCCGGCCAGCAGCGGCCGGGCCCGGGCGACCTGCTCGGCGACGGGATCCAGCCGGCCCGCCATCTCGGTCCACACCGCCTCCGCGGCCGCGGTCACCTCGGTGACCGCCGTGAACGCCCGCCGCATGGCGGACACGGCCCCTCCCAGGGTCAGGTCGAGGCGGCCGGTGTCGGCCAGGTCCCGGCGCTGCAGCGGGGCGGGGACGCGGGTCAGCGTGACCGGGCGGCCGGACAGCAGCGCGCGCAGTTCGCGTTCCCGCCCGGGTGCCGGGTGCCGGGCCAGCTCGGCCAGCCGGTCGATGACGGCGGTATAGGCGGTGAAGGTCTCCCACAGTTCGCGCAGGGCCGTCTCGGCGCTCTCCCAGCGCTGCCTGGTCACCCCGGTCAGGGCGACGCCGTCCAGCATGCGCTTGCCGAAGCTGGCCTCGAGCTCGAGCAGGTTCGCCTGCACGGCGTCGCGCTCCGCGATCGCCCGGGCCGCCTGAGCGGTCAGCGCCTCAATGCCCTGCACGACGGTTGCTCCCTCGCCGGCCTCACGACTCCTGCAGCCCCTATTGTGCCGTTATTCCCGGACTAGTTGTACACGATCACTCGATGGCGTCGCCGATCCGCCAGACGCGCAGGGCGTTGGTCGAGCCGGGGGTGCCGGGCGGGCTGCCGGCCACGATGACGACCTTGTCCCCGATCTCGCAGCGGCCGAGCCGGACCAGCGCGGTGTCGACCTCGCGGACCATCTCGTCGGTGTGCTGCACGTGCGGGACGATGAACGTCTCCACGCCCCAGGTCAGCGAGAGCTGGCTGCGGGTGGCGGGCTCGGTCGTGAACGCGAGCAGCGGGATCGGCGACCGGTACCGGGCCAGGCGCCGCGCGGTCTCGCCGGTCATGGTGAAGGCGACCAGGGCCTTGGCGCCGACGATCGCGCCGACCTCCGCCGCCGCCCGGGCGATCGCGCCGCCGGTGGTGGTCGGCACCCGGGTCAGGTGCGACTCCGCGCGCAGGGTGTCGCCCTCGGTGGCCTCGATGATCCGGCCCATGGTCTGGACGGTCTCGACCGGGTAGGCGCCGACGCTGGTCTCGGCCGACAGCATGACCGCGTCGGCGCCCTGCACGACCGCGGCGGACACGTCGGTCGCCTCGGCGCGGGTGGGGCGCGGCGCGGAGATCATCGACTCCAGCATCTGGGTGGCGACGATCACGGGCCGGGCCCGCTCGCGGGTCAGGGCGACCGCGCGCCGCTGCACGGACGGCACCTGCTCCAGGGGAAGCTCGACGCCGAGGTCGCCGCGGGCCACCATGATCCCGTCGAAGGCGTCGACGATGTCGTCCAGCAGGCGGACCGCCTCCGGCTTCTCGATCTTGGCGATGAGCGGAACCTGGCGGTCGGACTCGGCCATGATCTTGCGGGCGAGGGCGGCGTCGTCGGGGTGACGGACGAACGACATGGCGACCATGTCGACGCCGGCGGCCATGGCCCAGCGCAGGTCGGTCTCGTCCTTCTCGGTGAGGGCGGGAGCGCTGACCCTGACGCCGGGCAGGTTGATGCCCTTGTGGTCGGAGATCTTGCCTCCGACCACGACGCGGGTGCTGACCCGGTTGCCGCTGACCCCGGTCACGTCGAGCTGGACGTTGCCGTCGTCGACGAGGATGCAGTCGCCGGGACTGACGTCGTCGGCCAGGCCCTGGTAGGTCGTGGACGCCTCGTGCCGCGTCCCCGGGATGTCCTCGGTGGTGATCACGAACTCGTCGCCGGGGCTGATGCGGACGGATCCGTCGGTGAACTTGCCCAGGCGGATCTTCGGTCCCTGCAAGTCGGCCAGGACCCCGACGCTGCGCCCGGTGGCGTCGCTGCCGGCGCGGACCCGGGTGTAGGCCTGCAAGTGGTCGTCGTGGGTCCCGTGGCTGAGGTTGAGCCGGGCCACGTCCAGGCCGGCGCTGATCAGCGCCGTGATGCGTTCCTGGCTCGCCGATGCCGGTCCCAGTGTGCAGACGATCTTCGCTCGACGGCTCATACGGGGAATCCCCTCCTAAGTGGTCTAAACCACCGCGTGGTCTCAACCACGGTATCGCGGCACCGGCAATGCTCGTGACAGGCGTCACAGAAGATTCACGATGCCGTCATTCAGCCAGCGTACTGGGGGGTGGGCGGGGGCTGGGCGGGGCCTCCGACCCACTGGCGGTAGTCCTGCTCCCACTGGCCGTCGGACTCGACGTGCGCCAGGACCGCGTTCACGAACCGGACGAAGTCCGGATGGGCCTTGGAGACGCCCAGGCCGTATGGTTCGGCCTCCAGCGAGCTGGCACGGCCTCCCACGACCGTGGCGAACGGGTCCTGGGCCTTGAGGCCGGCCAGGATCGAGTCGTCGGTGACGATCCCGGCGACCTGCCCCTGCTGCAGGTCCACCAGGCAATCGGTCCAGTAGGTGACGGCGACCGGGTCCGCCCCGTGGGCCCGGATGACGTCCAGGTCGTCCGATCCGGTGGTCGCGCAGACCGGTTTCCCCTTCAGCGTCGCCATCGCGGCCGGGACGTCGTTGGCGTACGCCGGCCGGGCCGCCGGCGAGGACTTCAGGACGAGCAGCTGGGCCTTGGCGTTGTAGTAGACGCTCGAGAAGTCGACCTGCCGCAGGCGCTGGCAGGTGATGGTCATCGTGTGGGCCACGAGGTCAACCGTGCCGTTGCGCAGGTCCGGGACCCGGTCCGCGTCGGAGATGGCCTTGAACTCGATGCGGCCGGTGATGTCCGGGCCGAAGATCGCGTGGGCGACGGCGTCGACCATGTCGATGTCGAAGCCCTCGATCTTGTTGTCGATGGGATTCAGGAAGCCGAAGTGGTAGGTGCTCTGGTCCACCCCGACGATGAGCTTGCCGCGGGCCTTGATCGTGGCCGCCCACGAGCCCGGGGACGCCGAGGCGCCTCCGGACGGTGCCAGGCTGCTGGCGTCCGGGTTGCAGGAGGCGGTGGTGCGCGCGGGGGCGGACGCGCGGGGCGCCGCGGCGGCGGGGGCCCGGGCGGCGGGAGCGGAAGAGCGCGGGGCCGCGCACCCCGCGGCGGCGGCCGCGAGGGCCGCCACGGTCAGGGCGGCCCGGGCCGCGCGCCCGGTCACCGGTACTCCATGAGCCGGCGGCTCAGCCCCCAGGCACAGCCGCCCGCCATCGCCAGGGACAGCACGATGATCGCGGCTTCGAGGCCGGTGTACATGTTTCCTCCCGCGTTCGCGCTGGTGGAGAAGGCCTTCTGGTCGGCGGAGATGGCGCTGGTCATGGCGGTCGACAACGCGGTGAACTGCGCGCCCGCGGTGGCGCCGGGAGGGACTCCCGGGCCGGGGTTGCCCAGCGCCGAGTCCACCGCGTACTGGTGGTTCCCGTCGTCGTCCGTCTTCCGCAGGGCGGCATGGGCCTGGTTCCAGGCCTGCGCGCGGCGGACCGCCTGGTTCACGTCCGCGGCCGCCGCGCTGCCCGCCGCCGCCGACTGGGCCGCGGTCAGCTCCGTCCCGGGGCCGGGGCCGAGGCGCTTGAGCTGCGTGACGTAGTCGGCCTGGTAGGAGTCGTCGCCGGTGTCGTCGATGAGCGTGAGGCTCTCGTCGGCGTGAGCCTGCAGGGCGGTGATGTCGGCCTGGGCCAGGGCCTGGACCGGAACGGCGCCGCCGGACCGCGCCGCCTGCAGGTTGAGGTCCGCGCCGGTGAAGACGACCGCCAGCCACAGCAGGGAGATCACTCCGGCCCCGGCCGCGATGAGCAGCCCGGGGTTGAGGACCCGGTGGGTGCGCCGGGAGAGCCAGGCCGACGTCCGGTACAGGGTGTAGCCGAGGACCAGCGCGGCCGCCAGCGTGACCAGCATCAGCGGCAGCCCGGTGGCCTGGGCACTGGTGCTGGTCAGCTTGGCGTTGTCCTCGGTGTAGAGCCGCTGGGCGGCGGGCAGCAGCTGGTCGTTCATCACCCGGGTGGACGCCTCGCGCAGATAGGCGGCGCCGAGCGGGTAGCCGAGGCGGCTGTCGGCCCGGGCGGTCCCGATCTCCCCGGCATAGACGGGGAGCCGCGCCGACAGCGTGGCCAGGGCCGGGGAGCCGCCGCCGAGCGCGGTCGCCTTCTCGATCGCCTTGCCTGCGGCGGCCAGGTCATTGTCGTACCGGTCGACCAGGGGCTGCGGCTGCAGTCCGCCGGCCAGGAACGCGGTGGCGGCTGCGTCGTTGGCGTCCGACAGGTCGTGGTAGATCTGCTGGGCGTCGAGGGTGAGCGGCTCGCTGGTGGCGACGACGCCGTGCGCGGCGGACGAGTACTGGCTGACCGTGAACCCGGCCAGCGCACCCCAGGCCAGGCAGGCGGCCACCAGCCCGATCAGGGCCAGCCGCAGCCGCCCGGGCGTGGTGCGCAGGCTGAGCCGCCCCCGCCAGCCGCCGGGCACGGCGCGCAGCGCCCTCCCGGCGTGGGTCCTGGTGGTCTCCACCACGCTCATGCGCAGCCCTTCGCCCGTCGCGGTCAAATGCCGATCATTATTCCTAACGGATAAGGGATCCTGCCACGTTTCCGGAGGTTCCTCCCCGTATGAAAAAACCGCCGGAAGTGTCGCGCGAACGACACTTCCGGCGGTTTTCGCCGCTGCCGGGGGTTACCTCATCGGGCGGGCGGTCGGGGGAATCGGGGCGGGCAGGGACAGGGCCGGCAGCTCGCGCAGGCTCTGGTCCACGTGCGCCGCCGCGCTGCGGCCCTCGGCGATCGCCCAGACGATCAGGGACTGGCCGCGGCCCATGTCGCCGGCCGCGTACACGCCGGGGACGGACGTCTCGTAGGAGGCGTTCCGGGCCACGTTGCCCCGCTCGTCGAACTCGACGCCCAGATCCTCGAGCAGGCCGGGCTTCTCGGCGCCGGTGAAGCCCATGGCGAGCGTCACCAGCTGGGCCGGGATCTCCCGGACCGTGCCCTCGACCGGCTCGAACTTCCCGTCCTTGAACTCGACCTCGGCCAGGCGCAGCGCCTTGACCTGGCCGTTCTCATCGCCGACGAATTCCTCGGTGTTCACGGCGTAGACCCGCTCGCCGTTCTCCTCGTGCGCCGAGGACACCCGGTAGATCATCGGGTACGTCGGCCACGGCTGGGCACCCGGCCGGGCCTGCGGAGGCTTCGGCATGATCTCCAGCTGGGTGACGGACTTCGCGCCCTGACGGGTGGCGGTGCCGAGGCAGTCGGCGCCGGTGTCACCGCCGCCGATGACCACCACGTGCTTGTCCCTGGCGGTGATCGGGGACTGCGCGCCGTACCGGTTGCCCAGCGGCAGGTACTCCATGGCCTGGAAGATGCCGCCGAGGTCGCGCCCGGGCGCGGGAAGGTCGCGGCCGACCCGCGCGCCGCCGGCCAGGACCACCGCGTCGAAGCCCTTGAGCTGCTCGGAGGACGTGATGGCCTTGCCGCACACGAAGGTGGTGCCCTCGGCCTCCATCTGGGACAGCCGCCGGTCGAGGTGGACCTTCTCCATCTTGAACTCGGGGATGCCGTACCGGAGCAGCCCGCCGGGCTGGTCGTCCCGCTCGAACACGGTGACGTCGTGCCCGGCCCGGGTCAGCTGCTGCGCCGCGGCCAGCCCGGACGGGCCGGACCCCACGACCGCGACCGACTTGCCGGTCCGCTCCGACGGCGGCTTCGGGGCGACGCCGCCGTCGGCCCACGCCCGGTCGATGATCTCGACCTCGACCTGCTTGATCGTGACCGGGTCGTTCTCTTCCCCGGGCGGGGCCGAGATGCCCAGGACGCAGGCCGACTCGCACGGCGCCGGGCACAGCCGCCCGGTGAACTCCGGGAAGTTGTTCGTCGCGTGCAGCCGGTCGGCGGCCATCCGCCAGTCGGACTTGTAGACGAGGTGGTTCCACTCGGGGATCAGGTTCCCCAGCGGGCAGCCGGTGTGGCAGAACGGGATGCCGCAGTCCATGCAGCGGCCGGCCTGCTTCTCCACCGTCTCGGTGGGGAACTCCTCGTACACCTCGCGCCAGTCCGAGATCCGGACATCCACCGGACGCCGCTGGGGCGTCTCACGGGTGGTCTTCAAGAACCCCTTCGGGTCTCCCATAATCCTCTCGCCCCTTTCTTACCCGTGCGCCGCGGCCATGACGGCCTCGTTGACGTCCCGGCCCTCGCGCTCGGCGGCCGACGCCGCCTGCAGGACCCGCTTGTAGTCCTTCGGCATGACCTTGCTGAACCGCTGGACGGAGGCGTCCCAGTCCTCGAGCAGCGCGGCGGCGACCGTAGACCCGGTCTCGGCGTGGTGGCGGGCCACCGCGTCCCGCAGGACCTCGGCGTCGGAGTCCTCCATCGGGTCGATGTCCACCATCTCGGCGTTGAGCCGGACCGGCTTCAGGTCGAGCACGTAGGCGGTGCCCCCGGACATGCCGGCCGCGAAGTTCCGGCCGGTCGGGCCGAGGATCACCGCGGTGCCCCCGGTCATGTACTCGCAGCCGTGGTCGCCGACGCCCTCGGAGACGGCCAGCGCGCCGGAGTTCCGGACGCAGAACCTCTCCCCGGTCATGCCCCGCAGGAAGATCTCGCCGCTCGTGGCGCCGTAGGCGACCACGTTGCCCGCGATGACCTGCTTGGACGCGTCGAACGGCGAGTCGGCGGCCGGGCGCACCACCAGCCGGCCGCCCGACAGGCCCTTGCCGACGTAGTCGTTGGCGTCGCCGGTCAGCCGCAGCGTGATGCCGCGCGGCACGAACGCGCCGAACGACTGCCCCGCCGAGCCGGTGAAGTCCACGCTGATCGTCTCGTCGGGCAGGCCCTCGCCGCCCCACCGCTTGGTCACCTCATAGCCGAGCATGGTGCCGACGGTGCGGTTGACGTTGCGGATCGGCAGTTCCAGCGTGACCGGGCGGCCCTCGGTGAGGGCGCCCTCGGCCAGCTGGATCAGCGTGTTGTCCAGGGCCTTGTCCAGGCCGTGGTCCTGGCTGGTCAGCTGCCGCAGCGTCTCGCCGGGGGCGGGCTGGTGCAGCACCGGCGATAGGTCGAGGCCCGCCGCCTTCCAGTGCTCCACCGCGAGCGCGGAGTCGAGCAGGTCGACCCGGCCGATCGCCTCGTCCAGCGAGCGCAGGCCCAGGGCGGCCAGGTACTCGCGGACCTCTTCGGCGACGAACTCGAAGAAGTTCACCACGTGGTCGGCCTGGCCGGAGTAGCGCTTGCGCAGTTCCTCGTCCTGGGTGGCGATGCCCACCGGGCAGGTGTTCAGGTGGCAGACGCGCATCATCACGCAGCCGGAGACCACCAGCGGGGCGCTGGCGAAGCCGAACTCCTCGCCGCCCAGGAGCGCGGCGACGACCACGTCCCGGCCGGTCTTGAACTGGCCGTCGACCTGGACCACGATCCGGTCGCGCAGCCGGTTCTTCAGCAGCGTCTGCTGGGTCTCGGCCAGGCCGAGCTCCCAGGGCCCGCCGGCGTGCTTGAGCGAGGTCAGCGGCGCGGCGCCGGTGCCGCCGTCGTGCCCGGAGATGAGCACGACGTCGGCGTGGGCCTTGGAGACGCCCGCGGCGACCGTGCCGACTCCGGCCTCCGCGACCAGCTTCACGTGAACCCGGGCGGCCGGGTTCGCGTTCTTCAGGTCGTGGATGAGCTGGGCCAGGTCCTCGATCGAGTAGATGTCGTGGTGCGGAGGCGGGGAGATCAGGCCGACGCCGGGCGTGGAGCCGCGGGTCTTGGCGATCCACGGGTACACCTTGCTGCCCGGCAGCTGGCCGCCCTCGCCGGGCTTGGCCCCCTGCGCCATCTTGATCTGGATGTCGTCGGAGTTGACCAGGTACTCGCTGGTCACGCCGAACCGGCCGCTGGCCACCTGCTTGATGGCCGACCGGCGCAGGTCGCCGTTGGCGTCCGGGCTGAACCGGTCGACGTCCTCGCCGCCCTCGCCGGTGTTGGACCGGCCGCCGAGCCGGTTCATGGCGATGGCGAGGGTCTCGTGGGCCTCCCGCGAGATCGACCCGTAGGACATGGCGCCGGTCGCGAAGCGGCGGACGATGTTCGAGACGGGCTCGACCTCGTCGACGGGAACGGACTGGCCGCCGCCCGCGCCGTCGTCGATGCCCTTGATGCGCAGCAGCCCGCGCAGCGTGTACAGCTTCTGCGACTGGTCGTCGACGAGCTTCGTGTACTCCTTGAAGATCTCGTAGCGACGGGACCGGGTCGCGTGCTGCAGCTTGAACACGGTGTCGGGGTTGAACAGGTGCGGCTCGCCCTCGCGGCGCCACTGGTACTCGCCGCCGATCTCGAGGCCGCGGTGCGTGAAGCCCGGGCCGCCGTGCCCGGTGGCCGCCCGGCGGGCGGCTTCTTCGGCCAGTTCGCCGAAGCCCACTCCGCCCAGGCGGGAGGTCGTGCCGGTGAAGCACGTCTCGATGATCTCCTCGCCCAGGCCGATGGCCTCGAAGATCTGGGAGCCGGTGTAGGAGGCGATGGTGGACACGCCCATCTTGGACATGACCTTCAGCACGCCCTTGCCCAGGGCCTTGATGAGGTTCTGCTCGGCCTTCTCCGGCTTCACCGGGCCGAGGTCGCCCCGGCCCGCCATATCGCGGACCGTCTCGATCGCCAGGTACGGGCAGACCGCGGCGGCGCCGAAGCCGCACAGGAGCGCCATGTGGTGGCACTCGCGGGCGTCACCGGTCTCGACGATGAGGCCGACCCGGGTCCGGGTCTTCTCCCGGATCAGGTGGTGGTGGACCGCCCCGGTCAGCAGCAGCGACGGGATCGGGATGAGGTTGCCGCCCGCGCCGCGGTCGGACAGCACGATCAGGCGCGCGCCGTCCTCGATCGCGTTGTGGGCCTCGGTACAGATTTCCGCCAGCCGCTCGCGCAGGCCCTCGCCGCCGCCCCGGGGGTCGAACAGCCCGTCGATGGTGTGCGCGGCGAAGTCGCGCAGGTCACCGTCGTAGTTGACATGCACCAGCTTGGCCAGGTCCTGCTCCCCGATCACCGGGAACGGGATGACGATCTGCTTGGCGGCCTCCGGGGTCGGCTCCAGGAGGTTGCTCTCCGGCCCGAACGAACGCTGCAGGGAGGTGACGAGCTCCTCCCGGATGGCGTCCAGCGGCGGGTTCGTCACCTGGGCGAACAGCTGGGTGAAGTAGTCGTAGACCAGCCGCGGCCGGTCCGACAGCACCGCGACGGGCGTGTCGGTGCCCATCGACCCGATCGGCTCGGCGCCCGTGCTGGCCATCGGGGCGAGGAGGATCCGGAGCTCCTCCTCGGTGTACCCGAAGGTGCGCTGCTGGGCCAGGAGGTCCTCGGCCGTCGGCACGATCCGGGCCCGGTTCGGCAGCTCGTTCAGGTGGACGAGGCCGTCGGCCAGCCAGTCGCCGTACGGGTGCTCGGCGGCGAGGGCGGACTTGACGTCGGCGTCCTCCACGATCTCGCCCTTGGCCGTGTCGGCCAGGAAGATGCGGCCCGGCTGCAGCCGGCCCCGGCGCACGATGCGCTCGGGCTCGATGTCGAGCACGCCGACCTCGCTGGCCAGGACCACCAGCCCGTCGCTGGTCACCCAGTACCGGCCCGGCCGCAGGCCGTTGCGGTCCAGGACCGCGCCGATCACTTCGCCGTCGGTGAAGGAGATCAGGGCCGGGCCGTCCCACGGTTCCATCATGGTCGAGTGGAACTGGTAGAACGCGCGGCGCGCGGCGTCCATCTCCTCGTGGTTCTCCCACGGCTCGGGGATCATCATGAGGAGGGAGTGCGGCAGCGACCGGCCCGCCAGGTGCAGCAGTTCCAGGCACTCGTCGAAGCTGCCGGAGTCCGAGCCCTTGGGATGCACGATCGGGAACAGCCGCTCAATGCCCTTGCCGCTCTTGGACCGGGGGATCAGCGGGCTGTCCAGCATGGCCTCGCGGGCCCGCATCCAGTTGCGGTTGCCCTGCACCGTGTTGATCTCGCCGTTGTGCGCGACGTACCGGTAGGGGTGGGCCCGCTCCCAGGACGGGAAGGTGTTGGTCGAGAACCGGGAGTGCACCAGGGCCACGTTGGAGTGGTAGCGCTCGTCGGACAGGTCGCCGAAGAACGGCTCCACCTGCGGCGCGCCCAGCATGCCCTTGTACACGATGGTCCGGCACGACAGGCTGGCGAAGTAGACGCCGCCCTCATGGTCGGCCCGCTTGCGCAGGCAGAAGGCCTTGCGCTCCAGTTCCAGGCCGGTCTCGCCGTTCTCCCCGGCCACGAACAGCTGGGCCATGTGCGGCTGCACCGCGCGCGCGCTCGGGCCGCAGGCCGCCTCGTCGACCGGCACGTCCCGCCAGCCGAGGACGGTCAGGCCCTCGTCGTCGGCGATCTCGGCGATCCGGGCGGTCACCTCCGCCCGCTGGGCGTCATCGGCCGGAAGGAAGGCCAGGCCGGCCGCGTAGCCGCCCGCGTCGGGAAGATCAAAACCCGTGACCGCCCGGAAGAAATCGTGCGGTACCTGGGTGAGGATGCCCGCGCCGTCACCGGTGTCCGGCTCAGCGCCGGCGGCGCCCCGGTGCTCAAGATTGCACAGAACGCGCAACGCGCTGGCGACCACGTCGTGACCGCCCCTGGCAGATAGGTCCGCGACGAAACCCACACCACAGGCGTCGTGTTCGAACCCGCTGTCGTAAAGACCGTCGGATGCGGCAGGCACCATCAACACTCCTGTCGTCTATGTCCGCTGTAATGCCATGTTGCTGCGGTCGGGACGACGCTGGCCCTGCTGCTACACGTAAGTTACGTTGACATTACATGACTGATGAATCCCTTTCTAGGGGCAACTTCCGCGTTGCCTGCAACGAAGGGATGCGCTTGCGCCTGGTGCGAACGGGAGGTGTGATCGGCCCCACCCCGACGATCACGTCTCCGAATTCTCCCGCCCGGATTCCCGGACAAGCGGCAGATGAGCGATACCCCGCCAAAACCTGGCGAAACCGCCAAGTGCGCATCGAACCGTCGCTCGCGCCAGGGCACGGCCCCCCGGCCAGGGGAAACCGTCGCTGTGGCCCATATCACCGCCGTCCCGGGGGCCACAAGCCATTACGCTGCGTACATAAACCTGGGTGAGGTGTGGCAAAATTCTCATCATCTGACCGATGATGCGCAGGTGAAATCTGAGCCACCCACCGCCATTACGGTGGGTGGCTGATTACGGCGGGTGTCAGCCGGGCTTGAGCCGCTCGGCCTTACTGGCGCCGGACGCCCTGGGCCAGGCCGGCGGCCAGCTCGCGGACAGCCTGCACGGCGCTCGCGCCGTCGGAGGCCCCTCCGAGGGCGCGGACGAAGGCCGAGCCGACGATGACGCCGTCGGCGAACCCCGCGACCTCGGCCGCCTGGGTCCGGTTGCTGACGCCGACGCCGACCGCGACGGGGAGCTTGGTGTGGACGCGGGTCCGGGAGACCAGGCCCGCGGCGGCGTCGCTGAGTGCCTCGCGGGTGCCGGTGATGCCCATCAGGCTGACCGCGTAGACGAACCCGCTGGAGGCGGCGGTAATCTTCTCGATCCGGTGCTCGGGCGAACTCGGCGCGACCAGGAAGATCCGGTCCAGGCCATAGGAATCCGACACCGCGGGCCAGTCGCCCGATTCCTCCGGCGTGAGGTCGGGCGTGATCAGCCCGGAGCCGCCGGCGTTGGAGAGGTCACGGGCGAACGCCTCGACCCCGTACTGGTCGACCGGGTTCCAGTAGGTCATGACCACGGCCGGGGTGCCCGCGTCCGCGATGGCCTGGACCGTGTCCAGCACGTCGGCGATCCGGGTCCCGTTGCGCAGCGACTGGTAGACGGCGTCCGCGATCACCGGGCCGTCCATCAGCGGGTCGGAGTAGGGCAGGCCGACCTCGATCAGGTCGGCGCCCGCCTCGGTCATCGCGAGGGCGGACTTGATGGCGGTGTCCTTGTCGGGGTAGCCCGCGGGCAGGTACCCGACCAGCGCGGCGCGGTCTTCCGCCTTCGCCTTGTCGAAAGCCGTGGTCACGGCGGTCATCACGGTCACACTCCGAAGTAGGCGGAAGCGGTCGCGACATCCTTGTCGCCGCGGCCCGACAGGTTGACCAGGATCAGCGCGTCCGGGCCGAGCTCGCGGCCCAGCGTCATCGCGCCCGCGAGGGCGTGCGAGGACTCCAGCGCCGGGATGATGCCCTCGGTCTTGCACAGCGCCGAGAAGCCCGCCATCGCCTCGTCGTCGGAGACGCTCCGGTACTCGGCCCGGCCGGTGTCCTTCAGCCAGGAGTGCTCGGGGCCGACGCCCGGATAGTCCAGGCCGGCCGAGATCGAGTGCGTGTCGAGGGTCTGGCCCTCCGCGTCCTGCAGGATGTAGGTCCGCATGCCGTGCAGCACCCCGGGCCCGCCGAGGCTGAGGGTGGCGGCCGTCCGGCCCGGTCCCTCGCCGCCGGCCTCGCAGCCGATGAGGCGCACGCCCGGGTCGCCGATGAAGGCGTGGAACGCGCCGATCGCGTTGGAGCCGCCGCCGACGCAGGCGACCACGGCGTCGGGCAGCCGGCCCTCGGCCTCGAGAACCTGCCGCCGGGCCTCCACCCCGATGACCCGCTGGAAGTCGCGGACCATCATCGGGAACGGGTGCGGCCCGCCGACCGAGCCGATGCAGTAGTGCGTATTGTCCACCGTCGCCACCCAGTCGCGGAACGCGTCGTTCATCGCGTCCTTGAGCGTCCGGGTCCCGGTCTTCACGGGGACGACCTCGGCGCCGAGCATCCGCATCCGGGACACGTTCAGCGCCTGGCGCCGCGTGTCCTCCTCGCCCATGTAGACGACGCAGTCCAGGCCGAGCAGCGCGCACGCCGTCGCGGTGGCCACGCCGTGCTGGCCGGCGCCGGTCTCGGCGATCACCCGGGTCTTGCCCATCCGCTTGGTGAGCAGCACCTGGCCCAGCACGTTGTTGATCTTGTGCGAGCCGGTGTGGGCCAGGTCCTCGCGCTTGAGCAGGATCCGCGCGCCGCCGGCCTGCTCGGCGCCGAACCGCCTGGCCTCGGTCAGCAGCGTCGGCCGGCCCGCGTAGTCCTTCAGGAGGCGGTCGAGCTCCGCGGTGAATTCCGGGTCCTTGCGGGCCGCCTCGTACTCCTTGGCCAGCTGCTCCAGGGCCGCCATCAGCGACTCGGGCGCGAACTTCCCGCCGAAGATTCCGAAGTGCCCGTCCGTATCCGGGACCGGCGAAATGTCAGGCTCAGCTGCAGTGCTCTCCACGGAATTTACAGTACCGCCACCTCAGCCGCGCTCAGTGCGCAGCGCCGGGTGCGACCCGGCGGTGACCAGGTCGGCGACGGCCGTGCGAGGGTCCTTCTCCGTCACCAGGGACTCGCCGACCAGGACCGCGTCGGCGCCGGACGCCGCGTAGCCGAGCAGGTCGTGCGGGCCCCGGACGCCGGACTCGGCGATCTTGACGACGCCCTCGGGAATCTTCGGCGCCAGCCG
>WRBL01000047.1 GCA_009784565.1 Streptosporangiales bacterium
AACCCGTACGCCGGGGGTCTGGGGCGGTATCCCCCCAGGGCCGCCGGAAGGCGGCCGCACCCCGGGACACTGGCCACCGTGACCATCCTGAGCGCCGGGCAGCAGGTCTCGGCCAGTGGCGGGGAACCCGGCAGACAGTGCGGTCCCGGCCCCGGCGCGCCACAGGGCCGGGCACTGCCCGTTCCGGGCAGCCTGGGAGGGGATACCGCCCCCAGACCCCCCGGCGTACGACTCTCCGCGGTCTACGGTGCGGGGCCGAGCGGCCGGCAAGGGTTCGCCGCTGGGACCGGGTGGCCACGGTCAGGCTGGACGGTGCCGGCCCCCGGTCACCCGGCACCGGCTGCCGGGCGCGGTCAGGACAAAAGCGATCAATCTACTGGTGGCCGGGGCCTCGGGACGGTGCGGCCGGTCATGGGCCGGGCCGAGCGGTGGACGCAGCGGGAGTCGCTGGCCGGCAGCGGACGGATAGTGCGGGGCTACACCTTGCCCTCGACGACTACGAGCCGGTGGCCCAGTCGCTCGCCGACCGAGGCGATGAACTGTTTCGACAGCAGGGGCCAGTTCCAGAATTCGAGGCCGAGGTAGCCGAAGGCCCACGGCGGCTGCCAGTTCCACCCGTTCAGCGTGAACCGGGTCCCGCAGCCCGGGCAGGGGCGGATGCCGGTCCCGCCGTCGAAAAGCCAGTCATCGATGCCCGGAACGATCGCGTCCTCGAAATCGACCTCGTTCTGGCACCGCGGGCACTCCACGTGGACGCCGAGCTGGCCCGCGTGGAAGACGTTGCTCTCGGTGGTGGCCCTGACCCCGTTGACCCCGGGGCCCAGGAACCAGTCTTCGCTGGGGTCCGCGAGCGCGGTGGCATACCGCTCGCCCGGCCGGTAGCCGTCACCGCCGAGAACGCAGTCGTTGCTGGGCTCCCCGGCGATGACCCCTGTGTGGAGCAGCCAGTCGATAAGGCTTTTACCCAGCACGGCCGCCTCGTCGGCGGTCGCCTCGATATCGACGAGAGTCTGGAACCAGTTCCCCACGCGATCAGGATGACACGCGGAACGGGTCTGTCATGCTGGATTTCACAGCGGTGTGAGGGCCAGGCTCATGAAATAGTTGTCCGGGCTGGGCTGGTAGCCGCCGAACGGCTGGCACGGGAGGAATCCGGCCCGCTCGTACAGGGCCCGCGCCGCGGCGAACACGTCGGGAGTGCCGGTCTCGAGGCTCACCCGCTCGTAACCCCGCTCCCGGGCGATGCCAAGCAGGTGCGTGAGGATCGCCCGCCCGATCCCGCGGCCCCGGGCGGCCTCCGAGGTATGCATGGACTTGATCTCGCCGTGTGCCGGGTCCAGCTCTTTGATCGCGCCGACCCCGAGCAGCTCTCCTCCGATCCGGAAGCTGCAGAACGTGATCGCCGGGTCGGCCAGCCCGCCGACGTCGAGCGCGTAGCTGTGCTCTGGCGGGGTCGCCCCCAGCGTAAACGTCAGGTGCCGCTCCAGCAGCTCCCGCACGTCGGGCTTACGCGGGTCATCGAGTGCTATCTCTCCGGTGCCGATCACGTCAGCAGAGTATGAGGCCCGTGTTTCCGCTGTGTTTCCTGAGCGCCTGCCGGGGCTGCCGGCCCACACGGCGCCGATGATGAGCGCGCAGCCGCCCAGCTGGACGAGAGCGGGGGTCTCGTGGAGGACGAGGTAGGCGATGACCAGCGCCATCACGGGCTGCAGCAGAAGCAGCGCCGCGGCGGTGGACGGGGCAAGCCGGGCGCTGCCCTTCCCGATCAGCAGCCAGGCGGCGACCTGGCCGAGCAGGGCGAGGGCGGTGATCCACCCCCATGCCGAGGTGGAAATCCCGAGCGGAAGACCGGTGACCAGAAGGCTGATGAGCCCGGCGGCGACCGCCGCGCCCGCGGTGGAGGTGCAGACCGGGCCCACGGTGTGCCGGGGTGACCGGCGGCCGCAGGACCGCGTCAGGTAGAGGTATCCCGAGTAGGCGCAGGCCGCGGCGGTCGCCAGGACCGTGCCGCGGACCGGATGCGGCGCGCCGGAGGCGCCGAGGACCCCGCCCGCCAGTGCGACCCCGGCCAGCATCGCGGGGCAGGCCCACAGGAACCGGCGGGGGATCGGGGTCTTGTCCAGGACCAGGGCCAGCAGGGGGAACACGATCACCTGCACGTTGATCAGGACGGTGGCGATCCCCGGCCCGACGTCGCCGATGCTGATCGTCCACATCACGTAGTCGGTGCCGAGGAACAGTCCCGCGAGTGCCGCGTCCCGGTGCAGGCGCCACGGCATGGGACCGTGGCGCCGCGTCTCGTAGACCATCAGGGGGACGAGCGCCGCCAGCGCGACCGCGCAGCGGAGGAAGGCGGCGGTCCCCGGGTTGACGGCGGCGAGGGAGATGAACACCGCCGACGCGGACAGGCAGCCGGCCCCGCCGATGACCAGGCCGCCCGCCGCCGTGTCCGTGACCGCGCGGCCCGGCGGAACGGGAGGGAGAGTCCGAGATGAGACAGCCACGGATTCACCGTGTCATGAATAATCATGTATGTCTTCGCGGCCGTCGTGCGGCACGGCTCGGTCCACGCGGCGGCCGAGGCTCTGCACGTAACCGGCCCGGCGGTCTCCCAGCAGCTCCGCAGGCTCGAACGCGAAGCGGGCTGCCCGCTCGTGACCCGGGACGGGCGCGGGATCCGGCTCACGCACGCGGGCCGGGTTCTCGCGGAATCCGCGCGCACGATGGCCGACACCGCCGCCCAGGGGGCGGCCGACCTCGCGCAGATCAGCGAACTTGTCGCGGGGCCGCTGCGGATCGGGGCGGTCGCCTCCGCGATCCGGGCCCTCGTCCCGCAGGCACTCCTGGAACTGGCCAACGAGTATCCCGGGCTGGAACCCGAGGTCAGGGACGGCGAATCCGAAGACATGATGCCCGACCTCGCCGCGGGCCGCCTGGACCTGGTGATCATCGAAAGCTGGACCCATGCTCCGGCCCGGATCGGCCCGGGCGTGAGAGCCCAGACGGTCGCCCGTGAACGCGCCCTGCTGGCCGTCCGGGCCAGCTGCCCGGCGGGCAGCGAGACGCAGGAGGCTCTCGTCCAGCTGTTGCGAAGCCAGGGGTTCTCCGACGCTTCCGTGCGCTACCACGTCGCCGATTTCAGCACGCAGCTTCAGCTTGTCGCCGCCGGGCTCACCGTGGCGCTGATCCCGCGCATGGCCGTGCCCACCAGCCATCCCGTCCACGCCTTCATCGTCGCGTTCACCCGTGCCGGGAACGACGTTTGCTGATGGTGTGCTCGAACGTGATCACGAAAGATAGGTATGCAAGCCACCCTGATGATCATCATTCGGTGCTACATTCGATAGTGAGCGGGTTTTCGTCCTATCGGAGTGATGATCATGGCACAGTCGAACGTTTCTCTCAAAGGCCCGGCATTGCGGGAGCCGAGGCTGGCGGGCTTCGCCGCCGGGGGCTGCTACGACGCGGCGCTGCCGTCGGCGGCGGTGACCGGGATCCTGGAGGCGGTGGCCGACGGGTCCGGTCGCCCGCCGGGCGAGGCGACCGATGATGAGCTGATCGGGATGATGGGCTGCTGGCAGTCGGCGGAAGCGCACGCGCACGCCCGGATGCTGGCCATGATGCGAGAGCTGATCCGCCGGCGGGCGAATGAGGGGTTCGGGGAGTATCCGGGCGCGCTGCCCGGCAGCTGGGACGCCGGGGCCGCCCACGAGGTCGCGGCTGAGCTGGGAATTTCGTGGCAGGCGGCGGCGCCGCTCCTGAGCCTGGCCTGGGAACTGGAGGCTAGGCTGCCCGGAGTCGGCCGCCTGCTGGACCAGGGGATCCTGACGGGCTTTAAGGCGAAGATCGCCGTGGACGAGTTCATGGTCCTGGATGACGAGAAGGCCGCCGGGGCCGAGCGGTTGCTGCTGGAACGTGACCTGGCCAGCCCGGAGATGACTCCGGGGAAACTGCGGAAGCTGTGCCAGCGGATCGCCGACACCGTCGACCCCGACGGCGCGAAGAAAAGGCGGGAGGACGCTCAGCGAGAGCGGGCGCGCGTGGAGTTCTTCCGGGCCCACGGCGGCGACACCCGCCTGTTCGCCGAGGGACTGCCCGCCGACGACGCCCTGATGGCGAAGACGTCGATCCAGGCTCGTGCGACGGCCTACCGGGAGGCCGGGATCTACCCGGACGAGAAAATGGACCTACTGCGCGTGCTGGCCATGCTGGACCTGATCAACGAAGTGCCCGTCGACGTGCGGGTCGCGAGGTATGAGGGGAAGCACGCCGGGCCGGTGACGGAGCCCGGTCCGGAGGGCCAGGACGGCGATCCGCCGGGGGAGGAGCCGCCCGCAGGAGGCAGGGGCCCCTCGAAGGGCGGCCTGCCGTCGCTGGTGCACCTGACTCTTCCGCTCGCGACCCTGATGGGGATGGCCGAGCGGCCCGGTGAGGCGCCCGGGTACGGGTCGGTTGACCCCGGCCTGGTCCGTGAACTGGCCGCCGCCGCGGCCAGGAGTTCCCGAACCCAGTGGTGCTTCACCGTCACCGACCCGGAAGGTCGCGCGACCGGTCACGCGTGCGCGAAGCTTCTCCGAGGCGCCGCAACGGGAGGCCCGGGGACCTGGGACCTTGTCCCCGACCCCGGCAGGCCCGGCCCCGAGGGCGGGTATGGCACCTGGATCCTGACGATCCCCGGCGGTGCCCGCTTCCGCCTCCAGATTCACCCCGTCCCTTTGGGCGAATGCGACCACCGATACGCCACCGACGCCTACCGTCCCGGGAGACTCCTCCGCCACCTCGTGGAGGTCCGTGACGGAGAGTGCTCATTCACCGGATGCTCCCACCCTGCCAGCCAGAGCGATTTCGAACACGGCAGGCCGTACGACCAGGGCGGAGCCACCGATTCCTGCAATGCCAGCCCGATGAGTCGCCGGTGTCATCGCGTGAAGCAATCGAGGGGATGGAGCGTCAGTCAGCCCGCTCCGGATCGTCACGTCTGGCACACGCCCAGCGGTCGCACCTACGAGAAGGGGGCCATGCGCTACCCCGGCTGACGATCGTTGATTCCCGGTGACCGGGGCGCCAGAGGAAGGCGGTGTCCCGGCGCTACCTCATGCCTGACGGAGTCACTTGACCGTGGCGACGAACGTATTCCACGCGGCGAGGGGGATGGTGAGGGCCGTGCCCTCACGGTCGGTGGTGTCGCGCACCGCGACCGCCGCGCGAGCGGTGTTGCCGACCTCTACGCACGCCCCGCCGTTGCCGCCGCTGAAAGTGCTCTTGCGCCATCCGGCGACGCCGGTGAGTTCCACAGTTCCTCCGCGAGCCTCGCGATTATCTCCCGCGACGCCCTGCCGGGCAGGGCCTCATGCTGCAACGTTCGGAAGCGTAGCGCGGTCCGCCGCACGAGTACAGGGTCTTCCGATACCCGCCCGTCGGCGAGGTCCTCAAGATTGACGACCCGAGGGATCCCCTCCCGTTCGAGAATATGGCAAGAGCCCAGCAGGCCAACGTGCCACCGAGCGGCCTGTGGGACCACGGCGAGCGAAACGTGCGGAAGCTTCGCCACCTCCAATGCGTGCATGCACTGCTCATGCATTACAGCCGCGTCGTCTACTGGGCGGCGAAGGACGGCTTCGTCCACGAGCGCCCATATCCGCGGGGGAGCGGGCTCCTCCCGCGTCAGGATCTTCTGACGGGCCAAACGGCCGGCCAGCAACCGGTCGATCTCCTCGGGCACGATGTTTGGCCAGGCGGCGATCACAGCCCGGGCGTATCGTTCGGTCTGGATCAGTCCGGGGAAGACCGAGTGCTCATAGATGTAGATGTCGTGAGCTGCGGCCTCGTGGGCGGGGAAGGCCTTGAAGGCGTCCGGGTAGGCGCCGGACTGGATGGACCAGGCCTTGGCGGCGAACATGCCGGTCAAGCCGAAGGCGCTGTCGATCGCCTCGCCGTGTTCCAGTAGCGGAGCGCGCTGGAACGACTCGATGTTGGAGATTACCGCCGGGCTGAAGTGACAGGCGGCCGCGAGCTGCGGCTGGGTCCACCCGAACTTCCCGCGCAGCCGGACCAGGTTTCCTACGAAGTCCTGGCACTTTTCGTCACTGGCGAACGGCCCCGATCCCGCCATGCCTCTCACAGCTCCTCACCCCGGCACACGACCTGCCTGTTCACGCACACAACCGGACGTAACGTATGGCACACGCTACGCCGCTGCGGCACGGTGGTCATGCATTTTCGAGAAAGGAAGGCCGTGAACGCCACCATGACCAGGCCCGCCACCCGTCCGGCCCCAGGAGAGGACCGGTCGCCGGGGCGGTACCGCAGCGACTCCATCGACCTCGCCCCGCATCCCGGGGCCGTCGCCCTCGCCCGTCTCCACGTCCGCCGCACCCTCGGCGTGTGGGACCTGGGCGAACTCGAAGCTGATGCTAGCCAGGTGACTAGCGAGATCGTCGCCAACGCGATCGAGGCGCACCATCATGAGCACCTGAACGCGCCGGTCCGCCTCACCCTCCTGGCGGGCCTGCGCACCCTCCTGATCGCCGTCCGCGACGCCAGCACCGCGATGCCTGTTCCGGCTCAGCCCGGCCCGGATCTTGAGAGCGGCCGGGGTCTCCTCACAGTGTCCGCCCTCGCCGCCCAATGGGACGCCAAGCCCCTCGCCGGCGGCGGCAAGACCGTCCGTGCCCTCCTCCGCGGCTCGCGCCGTGCCTGACCATCATCACCCCCAACTGAAGGGACCTGGAACCATGGCTGCTCAGCGCGACGAACTTGAGGGATACGGCCGCGTCGGCCTGGAGCGACTGCTGCTGGCGGTCGACGTCCTGCTCCGCCTGGCCGAAGACTCGGACGCCGTCACCGGCGCCCTCGAAAGCGATCTCTGGCCCCTGCGGAACCGGATCGAGAGGGCCTTGCTGCTTCCCGCGGATAACCTTTCCCCGTGACCGAGGACCCCGGAACGCCGCAGCGCCAGGTGCGAGCCGAGTTCACGGACGAGGCGGTCAGGGTCTACCAGGCGTACTCGCCCGAGATCGCTGAGCCCGCCCTGGCGGCGGGGACGTTCGTCTCGCCGTTCCGGCCCGGCCGGATGACCTGGATCAAGCCGTCGTTCCTGTGGATGATGTACCGGTCAGGCTGGGGCTCCAAGCCGGGCCAGGAGCGCGTCCTCGCCGTGGATATCACGCGCGAGGGCCTTGAGTGGGCGCTTGAGCACGCCGCGCTGAGCAGCTTCGAACGGGGCACCTACGGGAGCCACGAAGAATGGGCCGAGCGGAAGAAGCGGAGCCCGGTCCGTGTGCAGTGGGATCCGGAGCGGTCTCTGACGCAGACTCTCGCTCCGCTTCCGTACCGGTCGCTCCAGGTGGGGCTCTCCGGCGAAGCCGCCCGCCGGTACGTGGACGAGTGGATCCTCGGCATCACCGATGTCACCGACGTCGCCCACCAGATTCACGACCTCGTCACGGTCGGCGACACAGCCGCCGCGAGCGCCTTGCTGCCCTCGGAGCAGCCTTACGAAGTGCCCGAGCACATTCGCTGCCACGTCGGCATGTGACCTGAACTTAACGGATGAAGGCGGGCGGGACGTGGTCGGTCAGCCAGACCATCTCGTTGCCCTGCCAGAACGTCACGCCGCTGGCGTGGGCCTTGGCGGCGGATACGGCCAGGATGGTCACGTCCGCGCTCTTGCGGCGCCCGACGGGCAGCGCGGTGTCCCGGTCCGCCGACAGATGTACGTACTGGCGGCGCATTGGCCGAAGCCCGTCGGCCATGATGACCGGAAGCGAAGCGGTCGCGGTGCCGTGAAAAAGCACGGCGGGCGGCGTTCCGGGGCTCTTGACGATGCGTCCGGGAACGCTGTGGCCGTACAAGGCCCGGATCCGGTCCCCGTCGATCTCGTGGCGCTGCTTCGGGGCGTGCTCAACCATGTCCTCGATCTGAGCGCAGGTCAGGTCTCGCCACCGGGGATCCTGGGACAGTGCCTCCGTCAGGGCGCCGACCTGTGTCCATCCCTCCTGGTCAAGCTCCAGTTCGTAGAGCCAGGGCTCGTGTCGCAGGGCATGGGAAACGGCCTTGCTGAGGTCGGTCCTGTCGGAACTCATGCTGAATATGTACCAGAATCGGCCGAGCGCAGGTTTCTTTTATTTGGCCGCCTTCAGGAGCTCAAGAAGATGGCGGCAGGCCTCGTCCTCCGTTGCGAACCTGCGTTCCTGCCGACGCTGACCGCGTTCCACGTAGTAAACGGCCCACTGGCCGTACTCTTCATCGATGCACAGCCGGTCTTCGGGAAGCCCGCCTTCCAGGCTGTAGGCATCCGGCAGGATGGCTTCCTCGTCCAGAATGGCGCGCAACTCGGTTCGGTCCATCTCGACTGGCCGAGGCTCCGTCCTACGTGTCCCTGTCGATGGGCGAGTTGATTTCGATGATTTCCGGTTCTCCGGGAGGCATTCCCTCGCCCATTGTTATATCGGCCTGCTGGCCGAAGAAATTAAATGCGCGCTTGGTGTTATCCAGGATGCGATCGCGCTCGCTCTCGCTGATGGGGCTGCCGTCGGGCTGGTCCCATTCCGTGAGGGAGTTTCCTATTATCCACATGCCGTAGTCGCCGGATAGTACCTCCGAGTCGATGAAGGCGGTCCGCCCGCCTTCGGTATACCGGAGACCGGTCCGGCCCAGCACTTTGACGGTGAACCCTGAACTGCTCGCGTACGTGTTAGGTTCTGGCCGCGTGAAGTTCTCTTTCATCTCGCTAATTCCTGAGGATGTGGTAGAGGATATTTGTCACATTGGGATTAGATTTCAGCGTTGGATATTCGACTCTTCCCCATACGCTGCCAATTCTGACCCCCGAGGACCGCTGGAATGCGTGGACCGGCCCTGACGCGCCTTCGGCGAAACGTTTGGATCCCTCGTCCCAGAGCGGCTTGGCATCTTCCCAGTCCATGTCGGCGGTCTTCGTAACAAGGTCTTTCCCGGCCTGGGTCATTTCCAGCGTGACGCCGTTGTTCGCCTTGGCCCACTCCGCGGCCGTGTCCCGGGCGACGTCACCGCCGGACCAGAATACCCGGGTCAGTCCCTTGGGCCCGTAGTAGTCATCGGGCGCGCCACTGCTGCCCGAACACCCCATCAGCCCCAGTGGGTCGATCTCGGCGTAGGGGTTCGGGACGTAGGCGTGCGGGTTCGGCGACGGGGCCAGGCCGAGGGGGTCGGGGGACAGGTAGGCGCCCGTCACCGGGTCGTAGTAGCGCTGGTTGTTGTAGTGGAGACCGGTCTCGTCGTCGGCGTACTGGCCGGGGAAACGCAGCGGGGTCGAGGCGCCGGAGGAGTCCCACGCGGTGCCGCCCCACAGGGTGCGGCGCTGGCGGCCGGCCAGGGACCCGTCGGCCGCGACCAGTTCGGCCGGGGTGCCGGCCAGGTCGGTGACGATGGAGAAGAAGCGCCGGTCGATCTCCTCCTGCGGGGCGTCGGCGGCGTCGAGGGCGCCGGACACGGACGACGTCTGCGCGACCGGGGCGAACGAGCCCGGCCGGTAGTCCCAGGTCGTCACCTCCGACCCGGAGAGCTCCTGCTCGGCCAGCACGGGACCGTCCCAGGTGAACAGTGTCCACCCCAGGACCTCGCCGGACGCCGCCAGGTGCTCCTTGGCGACGCGGCGGCCGAACGGGTCATACGAGTACCGCCAGGACGACCCGTCCGGCGTGGTCACCGCGGTCAGGCGGCCGTCGGCGTCCCACGCATAGCGCCAGGTCTCCGGCTTGCGGGAGATCCGGGTCCGGGTGCGGGTCACGACCCGGCCGGCGGCGTCGTGCCGGTAGCGGACGTTCCCCGCCTCCCGGGTCAGGGTCCCCGACACCGACCGGGATCCCTGCGCGTCGCCGTCCAGCCATCCGCTGGCCGCCGCCGGCGGCGGCAGCGACGGCCAGGCCGCGGCCGTCACGTTCCCGGCCTGGTCGTAGCCGTACCGCTCCGACCACGAAGGCCCCGTGACGGACGTAACCCGGCCGGCGGCGTCGAGGCCGACCGCGCGGCTGCCGGCCAGCAGGTCCTCGAGGCCGGTGACCAGGCCGTCGGGACTGTAGGAGTAGGAGCGCCGCTGCAGCACCGACGACGGTTCCGGGCCCGTCAGGGTCTGCCCGGTGAGCCGCCCGAGCGCGTCCCATTCCTGGGCGATGACCGCTCCGCCGGGCAGGTCGCGCCGGGTCTCCAGGCCCGACGCCCCGTACCCGAACCGCAGCCGGCGGCCGCCGCTGTCCAGCACGGCCGAACGCCCCGCGACGTCGTAGGACCACCGGGCGACCGCGCCCGACGGCGTGACCCGCGCGACGACCCGTCCGGCCGCGTCGTAGGACGTGCGGACCGTTCGCCCGTCGCAGTTCTCGGCGGTGACCCGGCCGAGCGCGTCGCGGGAGAACGACACCGACGCGTCGGGATTCCGGGCGGAGACCAGGCGCCCGGCCGCGTCGTAGGCGAACGTCGTCTCCGTGCCGCCGGCCGACTGCGACACCAGGTTCCCGGCCTGGTCGTAGGAGTAGGCCAGGGACTGCCCGGCCGCGTTGACCTTGGACGTGAGCTGGCCGGCGGCATCCCAGCCGTAGCGGGTGACGGCCCCGTTGTAGTCGGTCTCGGAGGCGAGCCGTCCCGCCGGGTCGTAGGTGTAGGACCAGGCCAGCCCGGCGTGGATCACCGACGTGAGCCGCTGTTCGTGGTCGTAGGCGAATTCCGACCGGGTCCCGTCCGGTCCGGTGACCGCTGCCGGCTTGTCGAACGCCCCGTAGGCGCAGGAGGTGACCGCGCCGCCCGGGGAGACGTGCCGGAGCAGGTTCCCTTCGCCGTCCCACTCCCAGGACTCCGCCGACCCGTCGGGCAGCGTCCGCGACCGCGGCCGGCCCTCGGGCGTCCAGGCCAGCAGCGTGACCCCGCCGTCCGGGCCGGTGATCTGCCCGACCCGGCCGAACTGGTCGCGCTCGTACCGGGTCACGGCGCCGTCGGGCCCGGCCACCGTCACCGGCAGCCCGGCGGCGTCGCAGGCGACCGTCGTCACGGAACCGTCCGGCTCGGTGACCGCCGCCAGGTGCGCGTCCTCGTCGTAGGAGTACCGGGTGACGGACCCGTCGGGAGCCGTCACCGCGACCCGGTTCCCGAGCGCGTCGAACGACTGCCCCCATACGGCGCCGTCGGGCTCGGTGACCTCGACCGGAAGACCCCGCGCGTCGTAGCCGGCCCGCGCGGCCGTCCCGTCCGGCCGGATCACCGCCGTCAGGTTCCCGGCGCCGTCCCGCTCGTACCGGGTGACCCGCCCCAGCTGGTCGGTCACCGCGGTCACCTGCCCGCGCTCGTCGCGGCGGGTGCGGGTCTCGCTCCCCAGAGGATCAACGACCCCGGTCACGCCGAACGGATCTTCGCGCCGGTACCGCGTCACCGCCCCGGCCCCGTCGGTCCAGGTCGTGACGCGGGCCTCGTCGTCGTAGGAGAACGTGCCCGACAGCGCCCCGGCCGGCGACTGCCCGCGGACGCAGCGGCCGAGGTCGTCGTAGGCGTAGGAGTAGGAGTGGCCGTTCCGGTCGGTCCAGCCGGCCAGCCGCCCGGCGTCGTCGTAGGCGAACCGGAGCGGTTCGCCCGAGGAGTTGACGACCCCGGACAGGCGGCCCTCGTCGTCGTATTCGTAGCGGACGAGAGTGGTATCGCCGAGAACGAGAGCCGTGATCCGTTCGGAGGTAACGCGGGTTTCCAGCCGGTACCCGCCGGAGTGGGTCACGGCGGCCGGGGCCCCGTCCTCGTCGCGGGAGATCGTGATCTGGTGCCCGGCCCGGTCGGTGACCGATGCCAGGGGCAGGTCGCCCTGGCCGCCGCCGGTTCCGGCCCACCAGTGCCCGGGGGCCCGCTCGAACCGCCAGGCACGGCCGCGCTGCCGGTCGGTCACGGTCCAGGAGTCGCCGTCGCGGGTCAGCGGCCACGCGGGCCCGTGCCGCGGCAGGGTCTCCTCGCCGTCGTCCGATCGCGGCCAGGTGAGGACCCGGCCGTCGGAGAAGACGCCGAGGACCCGGTCCGGGTAGACCTCGAGGCGCTGGTCGAAGGTGGACACCCAGGACCGGCCGAGCCAGCGTCCGGTCCGGTGCGAGGACCGGTGGGTGCGCTCCAGGACCAGCGGCAGCACGCCGTCGAGGGTGACGTCGGCCTGGGACAGGACCACGTCGCCGGTCGCCACGTCGACCGGGTCGCCCGCGGTGTCCATCTCGCCGGTGGACCGCGATCCCGACGGGCCGGCGGCCTCGGGCGCCCCGGACGCGGACCCGCCCGTCCCGCCGGAGGCCTCGTCGCCGTTCAGCATCCTGGAGACGGGATTGGAGCCTTCCGGGCCGGAACCGCCGTCCGCTCCGCCTCCCGAGCCGCCGGGCAGGTTCTCGTCCGCAGGCCGGATGGCGTTGGCCGCGCCGGTGTTCTCTTCCTCGGCCGCCAGGTGGGTGGCGACGCTGGCATCCTCCTTCTCGGCCGTGTCCTCGAAGAACCGGCCGATGGACTTGCCGACGTTCTCCCCGGCCTGAGCGGCGTCCTCGGCCAGGGCCTTGAACGCGGCGCTGATCGCCCCGCCGCCCGCCATCAGAACCCCAGTCCGCGGACGCCGGACGCGAACGAGGTCGCGTGGGCCCGCATGTCGGACGCGTGCTGGCGCAGCAGCGCGGTCTGCGCCTTCACCGCGCCCGCGTCCAGTTCGACGCCGCTGCCCTTGCCGCCCCCGGCGGCGCCGGACTGCGACCAGTCCAGCCCGGACAGCATGGTCTCGACCTTCGCGAACAAGGGTTTCGCGGCGGCCTCGACGACCTGCCCGATGATGTACTGCTCCAGGTCGTTGACGAGGGACTCCATCAGCTTCTCGCCGGCCTCCTCGATCAGCGGCAGCGCCGCCTCCGCGATCCCGAAGGTCGCCACCGCCGCCGCCTGGTCGGCGACGAACTCGGCCGCCATGGCGATGAGCTGGGCGATGGCCTCGACCTTCTGCGCCACGATGTAGCCGGCCGCCGCGTCCAGGGCGGCGGCGAGGACCTGGCAGCCGTCCACGATCTCGGTCACGTGCTGGCCCGACAGCTTCTCCCACCCGTCGGACATCTTCTGCGTGGAGACCGCCTTGTGCGCCGACGCGATCGAGGACACGGCCTTCGTCGCGTCCTGGTGCGTCGTCTGCACGGCAGTCCCGAACTGCCGCGTCAGCGTCGCGAACTCGCTGACCTGGTCCTCGTTGATGTACGGCCAGGGGATCCCGATCGCGTTCAGGAACGTCACCACCGGCATCGGCAGATCATCGACCGCCAACCCGCTCACCCTCCCCGGCGTCGCGCCTTTTGTCGGAAATATATTGGCACGCCGGGAGGGGGTGCCGGGCGTATTGCGATGAGCCGGGCTGGGGCAACCGGTCAGCGGCCCCGTCGAAGACGCCCCCTGATGCCCAGCGCCCCGCCTCCGGCCGCCGAGGCGGCCAGGAGAACGAACGCGTCCGTGAAGCCGGGGACATTCCGCGGCTGGCCGATCAGCAGCGTCACCAGGGCCAGGGTGACGGCGCCGGCCAGGTACTGGGCGGTGGTCAGCAGGGCCCCGGCCGTCCCCTGGTGGGCTTCCGGAGCGTCGCGGCCGCCGATGATGAACATGACCGTGTAGACGACGCCGTTGCCGGCCCCCGACAGCAGCAGCCCGGGAAGCAGGCCCGCGAGATAGGAACCGTCCCGGACGGCGACCGCCAGCCACGCCAGGCCCGCCAGCGTGACACCGAACCCCGCCGTCAGGACGGCGTGCGGGGCGAGGTTCCGGACGGCCCGTCCGGCCGCGGTGCTGCCGACAGTCACCATCACCGCGAGCGGCAGGAACGCCAGCCCGGCGCGCAGCGGAGAGTAGTGCCGCATCGTCTGCAGCAGCAGGGTCAGGACGTAGAACTCCGACCCGGCGCTCGCCATATACAGCGCGGCGGCCGCCGAGCCGGCCCGGACCGACCGGTCCCCGCGCAGCGCGGGTTCGATCAGCACGCTGCCCGAAACGGCCTCGTTCCGGGCGAACCAGCCGCCCGCGGCGACCGCCAGCAGCAGGCAGGCGAGGGCCGCCGGGTCGGTCCATCCGCGGGCACCGCCGAACGTGAGGAACAGAACGAGGGCGAGGACCGAGACGGTACACAGGCCAGCCGCCAGCAGCGGGACGGGGCGGGTCCCGGCGCCGTCGGGTTCAGCCGTCCGGGATCCCGCCGCGGCGCCCGCCGCGCACAGCAGGGCCGGAACCACGTTGACCAGGAACGTGAGCCGCCAGGAGGCGGCCGTCAGCAGCCCGCCGAGCAGCGCGCCCGCCGCCAGCCCGGCCGCGCCGGTCGCGGCCCATACCCCCAGCGCCCGCGACCGGGCGGGACCCGCCGGGAACCGCGTCCCGATCAGGCCGAGCACCGCCGGCTGCAGCAGCGCCGCGGCGAACCCCTGCGCGCCGCGCGCCGACACGAGCACGGCCCCGGTCCCGGCCGCCGCCCCGGCCCCGCTGGCCAGGCCGAACAGGGAGACCGAGACGACGAACATCCGGGCCGGGCCGAACCGGTCGGCCAGCCGTCCGCCGACGATGAGGAACCCGGCGAACGGGACCGCGTACGCGCTGACCGCCCACTGCGCGACCGCCGGCCCCACGTGCAGCTGAGCGGCGATGCTCGGCAGCGCCAGATAGACAATGGAATAGTCCAGCGCGATCAGGAACTGGGCCACCGACACCAGCAGGATGGTCATGGTCCCATCATCAAACGTGCTCGTTAGCGTCAGGGAAAGCCGCGAGGAGGCCGCCATCCGGCGTGGCGCTTGCCGGAGTGGAAGGCGGCCTGCGCTCTTCCCATCCCCCGGTTCCTCACGGCCGGCGGAGCCGGCGAAGGAGGACCGAGATGACGGGAGCCAGGAACAGGAAGAGGAGCCCGAGGCCCAGGGCGATGTCGATCACTGCCCGGTTCCAGGCACCAGGATCGTCACGGAGGAAGACGGTGCCGTTGGCGCCCGTGTCGAGCGCGGCTACGGGTGTTCCAGCGGGCATAGTGGATGCGGCGTCGCGGAGGTTGACGTTCCGGCGGGTGATGGTGCCATCGGGCAGCCGGAATTCTCCCGACCATGTGCACTGGCCCTTGTCACATGACTCTGACTGGGGAATGTAGTAGCCGTCTGTTCCTCCGCCGTGCGCGGCCTGCAGCGCGGGCCCGAGCTCAGCGATGCCAGCGGATAGCCCGGCGGCCCCGACGGAGACGAACACGCTGAGGCCGAGGCCCATGAACACTGGCATTCCCCAGCGCCGCAGCGGCGAGTCTTCCGGCTCCGGAGGCCGGAGAGGGAAAGGTCGGGCGCGGTCAGGTGCCCGCGTTTGCCGCTCGCCCTCCAGCGCGCGCAGCAGCCGGTAGGCCCCGATGGCCGTTGTCCACTGTGACCAGCCCGTGGGCGAGCATCCCACGGTGCGCCACCGCCGTCCGTCGGTGGCGTGGACGAAGAGGGCGACATCGTCGCGGAATCCAGTTGGATCGGCCGAGAACCTGGCCACCTTCGCCCAGGGGATCGCGGTCGTGCGACGGATAGTCCGGACGAGGACGTGCTCCTCCGTCACGCCGATTCCGGCGCGCAGGATGCGGAAGACGGCCGCCCCGGTAACCAGCAGGAGAACCGATCCGGCGATGGCGGATACCGGTTCCCGGTAGGCGATGCCCGGGACGGCCATCTGCAGGGCGATGTAGCCTCCCAGCCCGCCGGTGAACTCCGCGATTACCCAGCGCATTACGCCGGATCGGTACCAGCGCATCCTCGGACGGGCCATAGGCGAAAACCTAGACCAGATTGGGGAGGCTGGCCAGGTACCGGTGTGCCCACCGAACTCAGCCGTACCCGGGTCAGCCCTTGAGGATGGGCCGTCCGAGGGGGAGGGGCTTGCCGCCGGTGGCGACGGACGCGGCGCCGAAGAAGCAGTAGCAGCCGATGACCGCGAAGATGAAGACGAAGATGCCCTCGATCTTCAGTTCCGTGGTGGAACCCGACGACGCGGCGAGCAGGTTGAAGACCAGTGCCAGGTCGACGGCGAGGAAGATGCCGGTGTAGGCGAGCGGCAGCCGCAGCGTGGCCAGGGTGAGCATCACGATGACGATCAGCCAGGAGGCCAGGAACGTCTCCTGAGTGCCGACGATCGCCGCCTGCGTGATGCCGAACCACCCGTGGGTGAGGCCGAGCACCAGCAGCGGGAAGCTCGCCCAGAAACCGCCGAAGATGCCGAACACGGCGGCCGGGGCACTCTGCCCGATGGCGATGCACCAGATCATGGTGACGAACTGGCCGACCGCCGTGGCCGCCATGATGATGGGCAGCGACGCGCCGAGCAGCCCGCCCGGTACCAGCCCCACGAGGGTCAGTCCGAGCGCGAACGACCCCACGATGAACGAGGGCAGCCCCAGCATCATCGGATCGCCGGCCAGCAGTCCCGTCGGGGCGGGCGGGGCGGCTGCCTGTTGTGTTTCCTGGTCTGCGTTGACCGTGGCCATTGGTTCTCCTCCTAGCCGGAGAGGTGTCCTATTTCGGGTGTACCTCTGAGGATCGGAAGAACCTCTCTCAATTTGAGTCACGCGAATCCGTTTGAGGCCGGGCGACGGTCTACTGCCAGCTCATCGACCGGTGCTGGCGGAGGAGATCCCGGGACGCGCTGGACGGACAGCACGCCCCGGGAAGCGGTTACGCGCCGAGGGCGTCGACCCGGCTGATCTCCTCACCGGACAGCTCGAAGTCGAACAGGTCGAAGTTCTCCTTGATCCGCTCGGTACGCGAGGACCGGGGGATCACGACGAAGCCGTGCTCCACGTGCCAGCGCAGGATCACCTGCGCGGGAGTCCTGGCGTGAGCGGCGGCGATCTCCCCGAGCACCGGGTTGGCCAGGTCGCTCTTCTTCAGCGGGCTGTATCCCTCGAGGGCGACGCCGCGCTCCTTGAGCCCGTCCGCGATGGTCTTATCGTAGGCGAACGGGTTCCAGGGGATCTGGTTCAGCGCGGGCGCCTGTCCCGTCGCCTGGATGAGCTCGTCGATCTGGTCGAGGCTGTAGTTGCTGACGCCGATCGACGTGGCCTTACCCTGCTGCTGGGCCGAGATGAAGGACTTCCAGGTGTCGGGGCGGGCCTCGCCGTTCGGCGGCCAGTGCACGAGCCACAGGTCGACGTAGTCGACGCCGAGGCTCTTGAGGCTCTCCTCGATCGTCTCCCGCTCCTGGCCGGCGTTCCCGGGCGGGAGCTTCGTGGTGATGAAGACGTCCTCGCGCGCGACGCCGCTGTCGCGGATGGCGGCGCCGACCCGGTCCTCGTTCCCGTACGCGGTCGCCGTGTCGATGTGACGGCAGCCGAGGTCCAGCGCGGTCCGCACCCCGTTGTAGGCGTCGTCGCCGGCCAGCTGCCAGGTCCCGAAACCGACCAGCGGGATGTCGGCGCCGTCGGCGATCCGGATGGTCTCGGTGCTGTCGTGCGCTGTCATGGTTTAGAGAAATCCTCCGCCGTTGTCGAAGCCGCCCTGGTCGAACCCGCCCTGGTCAAAGCCACCTTGATCGAATCCGCCCTGGTCGAACTGCTGGCCCGGATCGAATCCGCCTTGATCGAACTGACCCTGGTCGAAACCGCCCTGGTCGAACTGGCCGTTGTCGAAACCGCCCGGCCCGAACTGCTGGCCCTGGTCGAACTGCTGCACGTTGTCGTACTGGACGTTGTTGTCGTACTGCACGTTGTCGTACTGGACGTTGTCGTACTGGGGGGCGCCGCCGAACTGCTGCCCGGAGTAGACCTGCTCGCGGCCCCGGTCTCCGTCGAAGAGGTTCTCGACGCCGTGGAAGATGTCGGTCGCGACTTCCGAGCCGAGGATGCCGCCCCCGACACCGAGCGCGATCTTGCCCGCGCCGGCCAGGAAGCCGCCGCCGCGGTGCTGCTGGTAGCCGTATCCCGCCGGCTCGTAACCGGGCTGCGGGGTGTACGTCGGCTGCCCGAAGCCGGCCGGGGCGCCGTTGGCCGCCCGCGCGCGCAGGCGGCTGATGGCGTGCTGCTGCGCGATGAGAGTCTGAGCCATCTGGTACAGCAGCCCGGGCGGGGCCTGCCGGAGGTGCCGCTCGATCAGGGCTTCGGCCTGCGGGTCACGGGGACCGGACTGCTGGGCCGTCTGGGACATGTGCCGGAACAGGCCTTCGATGGCCTGCTGATCCTCGATATTCAACTTCGCCTCCCGGGGTTCGCGGTCATCGTGTCCGACAGTACCCGGGCGGCTGGCGGGCTTTTATCCGATCATGGGGGACACGTCGTACGGGCGGGACAGCATGCCGCAGGCATGCATGAGGTCGGAGATCCGCTGGACCTGGGACTTGCTGACCCCGGAGGGGAAGGACCCCGCCGTCACCCGCGAGGCGACTTCCGCGGAGACTCCCGTGTACTTGGTCATGACCTGCTCGATCGCCGGCCGGCTGGTGTTGGCGAGGGCCTGGCCCTGGTTCAGGGCGCGGACGAACGCCGCCACCGTGTTCGGGTACTTCACGGCCCAGGCCGCGGTGGCGACATATCCGGAGATCGGCAGGTCCCTGGTGGCGCCCTGGTTGCTGTCGGCGATCGAGACCGCGCCGTGCCGCAGCTTCGCCTCGGTCAGGAACGGGTCGGCGATCCAGACGGCGTCGACCCGCCCGGCGGCCAGCGCGGTGCCCATGTCCGGGAACGGGACGGCCACCAGCTTCACCGCCGACACGGGAACGCGCCGCGAGGCCAGCATCGACGACAGCATCACCTGGGCCTGGTTCTGCAGCGCGTTGACGCCGATGGTCTTCCCCCGCAGCCCGCTCAGGGACTTCACGGGCGAACGGGGCATGACGAGGAGCCCCTGCTGGCCCTTGGTCGCGTCGTTCCCCTCGTCCAGGATCTTGAACTTCGCCACGCCTTTCGCCTGAGCCTCCACGAACGTGGCGTAATTGCCGAAGTTCACGTCCAGGCGACCGTTCAGCAGGTCGGCCATGGCGGGGCCACTGCCGGACGTCGTCACGATGGTGACGTCCAGCCCGTGCGCCTTGAAGAACCCGCGCTGCTGCGCGATGTAAAGCCCGGCCGCGGTCACCGACTTCAGGGCGCCGACCTGCAGGCTGGTCTTCTCAAGTGATCCGCTGCGTCCCGCCTGTCCTTCCGCCGTGGCCGAGGAGCACCCGGCGGCGGCCAGCACGGCGAATCCCGCCGCTGCCAGCACGCCCCGCCGGGTGAGCCCGGTCACCATCCTGTCTCCGGCCACAGAGTGGATGATCCGTTACGCCTCCAGGCCCGTCAATGGGCCTGCCGCCGGGTGAAAAGGTCCCGCAGGAGGGCCGTGACGGTGTCCGGGGACTCCTCGGGCATGAAGTGACCGGTATCGATCGTGCGGTGGACCAGGTCCGGGGCCCAGGCGCGCCACCGGGCCTCCGCGTCGAAGCCGAGGGCGGCGCCCCAGTCCTGCTGGGCGACCGTCACCGGCATCTCCAGGACCCGCCCGGCGGCGCGGTCAGCCTCGTCGTGGTCGATGTCGGCGCCCGCGGACGCCCGGTAGTCCGCCACGATCGAGTCCACGGCCCCGCCGGACGCGCGCAGGTACTCGGCGCGGACGCCCGGAGGGATGGCGCCCGGGTCCCGGGCCCAGATGTCGAGGAAGTGGCCGAAGAACGCGTCCGGGGCCGCGGCGATCATCGTTTCCGGAAGCCCCGGCGGCTGGGCCATCAGGTACAGGTGGAACGCGACCGCCGCGCCGGCGCCGCCCAGGATGTCCCACATGTCGAGGGTCGGCAGCACGTCGAGGATCGCGAGACGGGCGACCGCCCGCGGATGGTCCAGGCCCGCCCGGAACGCGACCAGCGCTCCCCGGTCGTGCCCGGCCAGCGTGACCCTTTCGTGCCCCAGGGCCCGGGCCAGGGTGACGACGTCGGCAGCCATGATCCGTTTGGAGTAGTCGGCCGGGTGGGGCTTGTCGCTGTCGCCGTAGCCGCGCAGGTCGGGGCAGATGACCGTGTGGTCCTCGGCCAGGGCCGGGGCGACGTGCCGCCACATCAGGTGCGTCTGCGGGAAGCCGTGCAGCAGCACGACCGCCGGGCCGTCCCCGCCGACGGCGGCCTGGAGGGACACGCCGTCGGCGACGGGCACGCGCTGGGAGGTGAAACCGGGAATGGTGAGTGTCATACGGCCAGCGTGACCGGCGGCGATCAGCAATCGATCAGTACGATGAGCGGGTGCTGATCGGGGTACTCGGACCGGTGGCGGCGTGGGACGCGACGGGTACCCCGCTGCCCCTGAAGGGGCCCCGGCACCGGGCGGTGCTGGCGCGCCTCGCCGTGGCCCGGGGCCGTGTCGTCCCGCTGGGTGTCCTCATCGATGACCTGTGGGAGATACCTCCCGCGCGGGCGGCCGGGTCGGTCCGGACCTTCGTCGCCGACCTCCGCCGCGTCCTGGAGACCGGGAAACCGCATGAGGTCCTCGTGACGGAGGGTCCCGGATACGCGCTGCGGGCGGAGACGGACGCGGACCGGTTCACCCGTCTCGCCGGCCCGGAGAGGGACGCTGGCCCGGGGCGGACGCTCGAAGTGTCCGGCGAGGGCCTGGACCTCTGGCGCGGCCCCGCTTACGGGGAGTTCACGGACGAGCCGTGGGCCCGGGCCGAAGCGGAGCGGCTCACCGAACTCCGGCATGCCCTCACCGAGCGCCGGGCCGAGACCCTCCTCGCCGCCGGGCGGCCCGCCGACGCGGTTCCCGGGCTGCGGGCGCATGCCGCCGGCCAGCCGTGGCGGGAGGACGCGCACCGGCTTCTCGCTCTCGCCCTGTACCGCTCCGGACGGCAGGCCGATGCCCTGGAGGTCATCCGGGGCTTCCGTGAGCGGCTGGCGGACGACCTCGGGCTCGACGCCGGCCCGGAACTGTCCGGCCTGGAGGCGGCGATCCTGCGGCGGGATCCGGTCTCCGGTCCCGGGGACCGCGATGTGCTCGCGGCAACCGCGGCGGCCTACCAGCGGGCCGGCGGGGCACTGACCCGCACCCGCCTGGAGTCGGCGGCGGCCCTCGCGGGAAGCCTCGCCCTCGGCGGGGGCAGCGGGCTGCCGGAAGCGATGAGCCAGCGGCTCGCCGCGATCGAGGCCGCCTCGCGGCTGGACGACCCGGTAGCGGTCGCACGGGTGATCGCGGGATTCGCGGTGCCCGCGATCTGGACGCGGCCGGACGACCCGGCGCTGGCCGCCCGGATCGTCGCCGCCGCCTCCCGGACCCTCGCGGAACTGCCGGACGGGGCGGAGCCGCTGCGGGCCCGGCTGCTCGCGACGATCGCCCTGGAATCGAGGGGAACCTCCGGCACGCGGCCGCGGGAAGCGGCGGAGCGGGCGGAGACGATCGCGCGGCGGCTCGGCGACCCCGCGCTGCTGCTGTTCGCGCTCGCCGGGACATGGATGCAGTCGTTCTGGCGGACCGGGCTCGCCGGAGTGCGGGACGACCTGGGCCAGGAGATCGTGACGCTCGCGGCGCGCCACGGGCTGCCCGATTTCGAGATCCTGGGACGGCTGGTCCGGATGCAGGCGCTCGGCGCGCTGGGTGACTTCGCCGCGGCCGGAGAACAGGCCCGGACGCTGGAGGAACTTTCCCGCGCGGGCGAGCGGCCCGGCGTCACGGTCTTCACCACGTGGTTCCGGGCCATGGACGCGGTCGCGGACGGCCGGGATACCTCGGGGGAAGGCTACCGGCACGCGTCGTCGCTGCTGGAGGGGTGCGGGATGCCCGGGGTGGCGCGCGGACTGCCGCCGCTGGCGCTGCTGTGCCTGCGGGTGTGGCGGCGCGATCCGGCCTCCGGTTTCGGCGACGGGACCGGCTGGGGGCCCTACCGGCCCTGGGCCCGGCCGCACCTCCTGCTGGCCGCCGCACGGCGGGACGAAGCCGCGCGGGCGCTGCGCGAGTGCCCGGATCCGCCGCCGGGCGTGCTCGCCGAGGCACTGTGGTGCCTGACGGCCCGGGCCGCCGTCGTCCTTGATGATGGTTTCGTCGCCCGCGCCGCGCGGGAGGCCCTGCTGCCCGCCTCCGGCGAGATCGCCGGCGCGGCCAGCGGCATGCTGACCGCAGGCCCGGTCCGGGATTACCTTGATGACATGGACCGCACGGACGTGAGGGGGCCGTGATGCGCGCGAAGATCTTCTTCATCACCCTGGCCGTGGACGACCTGGAGCGCTCGGTCGCGTTCTACCGGGACGGACTGGGCTGGCCGACCGACGGGATCGTCGGCCGGGAGTTCCACGACGACGTCACGGGCGCCGACGGGACGATCGCCTTTTTCGCCTTGGAAGACGGACTGCTGCTGGGCCTGTACGAACGGGTCAACCTCGCGAAGGACGCCAGTCTGCCCCCGGGCCCGCGGAGCCCGGCCGAGTTCAGCATGGGCCTGCCCGCGGGCTCGAGGGAAGAGGTCGACGACCTGCTCCGCAAGGCCGAGGCGGCCGGGGCCACGCGGACGGCCCCCGCGCACCTGCGGCCGTTCGGCGTCTACTCCGGGTACTTCGCCGACCCGGACGGTCACCTCTTCGAGATCGCCTGGGACTCCAACGGGTAGCACTGGGGTCTCGGGCAGCGGGAACGTCAGGAGGGGAGCGTGACCGTGTTGCGCTGGCCGTCGGAGCGGGCCTGGAGCCGCGCGCCGAACGGGTCGTCGGACTCCAGCACGGCGAGGGTGGCCTCGTCCGTCGCGTTGGCGATGAAGCGGCGGTCGTCGGCGTCGAGACGGCCGATGACGATGCCGGTGCGGGACCCGTCCCGGCCAGGAACGACGGTGAAGGTCTCGACGGTGGCGGGGCCGCTGGCCTCGACGGCCTCGGGCCGCGGGGCCCAGCCGTCGATCTCGGCCTGGAGTTCCTTGCTCCGGTCGGGGAGGTACTCCGCCGGGGCCGTGCTGTACACGCCCGCGGAGTACTTGGTCATCACGCCGCCGAGCGCCCCGACCAGGCCGAACGCCCCCGGCGTGCGCCGCACCCGCGCGACCGTCTCGGCGATGGAGTGCATCACGTAGTTGTTGCCGGGACCGCCGAAGAACGGCAGGCCCCCGGTGACGGTCAGGCCCCGGGGGTCACCGGGCGCGAGGCCGAGCCCCTCGCTCACGTTGAACACCGGCACCGGGAAGCAGCTGTACAGGTCGATCGCGGTCAGGTCGCCGGCGGTGACGCCGGCGACCTCGAGGGCGTGCCGGGCGGCCATCACGGCGGCGGGGGCCGCCGACAGGTCCGCTCGCTCCATCAGGTCCCGTTCCCGCAGGTCGGCGTGGCCGTGCAGGAACACCCAGCGGTCTTCGGGGACGCCGAGGCGCCGCGCCGCTCCCGCCGACATCAGCAGGACCGCCGCGCCCTGGTTGACCTTGTCCCGGGCCACGATGTACCGGGTGTACGGGTCGGCGATGACCCGGTTGCTCCCGGACCGGGTGACCAGGCCGCGCGCGTCGCGTTCGACGGGGGCCGCCGAGTGCGGGTTCGCGGCCGCGACCCGGGTGAACGGCTCGAACAGGGTACCCATCTCGGCGGCGTACTCGGCGCGGGAGCGCCGCAGCCGGGCCCGGCGGGCGTTCTCGAACAGCGCGAAGTGCGTGGCCGCGTTGATCAGCCCGTGCGTGACCAGGTGCGGGGAGAACATGCCCTCGATGGCGAGGCCGCGGTCCTCGAGGGTGCCGCCGGGATGCTCGGTGAAGTCGGGGACGTCCGTGGTCGCCGGGTCGGCCCGGGCCAGGCGCTCGATGGTGGAGATCGCCTCGGCGCCGGCGAGGAGAACGACGTCGGAGGCCTCCTCTTCCGCCGCGATCGCGGCGGCGAACTCGTTGACCAGGTGCTGCGGGCCCTGGCCGCCGGTGACCTCCAGGATCGCGCGGACCGGGCCGGCGCCGATGCGGCCCGCGGCCGAGCGCGGGAAGTTGTCCGAGCATCCCAGCGGTGCCCGGGCGCCGGGGAAGGACACCTCGAACTGCCGGATCCCGGCGATCGTGCCGATCGCCCGCGTGACGGCGCCGGCGTCCGCCCCGGTGTCGGCGATCGCCTCCCGGGCGGCGTCCGCGGCCAGGTCAGCGGGGGAGCGGCGCCGGTATCCCGGCTCGCCCAGCCGTTCGGAGACCTGGCCGACGCCGACGATTACGGGCGTGCGGGGGTCAGTATTCTGCGCGGTGCTCACGGCGGTACTCCTCGGTCGGTGGCCGCCGGTGCCGCGGCTCATGGTGCAGGAGTGGCAATTATGCCTTACCGCCGTGAGCTACCGCGCTGGGCCTACCCCAGGCTGTCGCGCAGCGCCAGGACGCGCAGGAGGGCGACGTCGGACAGGCCGGGGTTCAGGGTGCCGTCCCGCAGGGCGGCGGCGACCGCGGAGACGGTGTCCTGGCCCTCGCTGACGTCGCGGTTGGAGGCGAGCAGCACGTCCATGCCGGCCTGGGCGGCCAGCACCCCGCACTGGGCGGGAGTGCCGAAGGGCGCGATGGCGCCGGCCTCGAGGGCGTCGGTGATGGTCACGCCGCGGAACCCCAGGCGGCGGCGGAGTTCGCCCTGGATGATCGCGGAGGACAGTCCCGAGGGGTACTTCGCGTCGAGCGCCGGGTAGGTCGCCCACGAGGCCATCACCATCCGCACGCCCGCCGCGATCGCGGCGGTGAACGGCACCTCGTCGATGGACCGCAGGTCGCTGAGCGGGACGTCCAGGGTGACCGGGGCCTCGTCGGTGTTCTGGTCCACGGTCGCGGCGCCGAGGCCCGGGAAATGCTTCGCGGTGGCGACGATGCCGAGCTTCTGCTGCGCGGTGATCATCGCGGCGCCGCACTCGGCGCAGACGTCAGGGTCCGAGCTGTAGGAACGGCCGAACTCGTCGTCGAAGTTGCCGGCCTGGCGGTAGACGTCCAGGACGGGCGCGAGGTTGACGTCCATGCCGACGCCGGCCAGGTTCTGCCCCGCCCCGGTGCCGGCGTCCGCGGCCTCGGCGGCGGGGTCGGAGGAGGCGCCGATGGTCTTCTCCGAGTCCACGGGCGCGCCGGGCAGGCGGCGGACGATGCCGCCCTCCTGGTCGGTCATGATCAGCAGCGGGGACTGCACCGGACTCGCGTTGTTGGCGTCCTTGAGCTGGGCGACGACCGCGGCGATCTGGTCATCGCCGGTGATGTTCTCGCCGAAGAAGATCACGCCGCCGGCCTCGCCGGCCGCGATCTGGTCCAGCAGGCTCTGCGGCACCGTGGTGCCCGGGTAGGAGAAGATGACGCGCTGCCCGGCCTTCTGGGCCGGGGTCAGCCCGGCGATGGCCGCCCCGGGAGGCGTCGTCCTGGCCGTCGCGGCCTTCGCCGTCCCGCTCAGCAGCCCCAGTCCGCCGATGACCGCGCCCGCTCCCACCGTCAGTGCTCCGCGCCTCGTCAATGGCGTCCGCGAAATACCCATTGTCGCGTCCTCCCCGTCCCTCAGGCTCATGTCAGTTATTTTCACGCGATGTGCGAGATGTTTAAATTAGTAACTAACGACGGGGGCGTGTCAAGGATCGGAGCCGAATGACCTCCCAGCGCTGGGCCCGCGTGCTGCCCGTCGCGTTCATCACCTACAGTCTCGCCTACCTCGACCGCTCGAACTATTCCATCGGCATCGCGTCGGGGATGAAAGGAGACCTGGGCATCACCGGGGGCGCGGCCGCGCTGCTCGGCGCCCTGTTCTTCCTCGGCTACTTCTTCTTCCAGGTCCCGGCCGCGATCTACGCCGAACGGCGCAGCGTCCGCCGGCTGATCTTCTGGTCCCTGATCGCCTGGGGGATCCTCGCCTCCGCGCAGGGCCTGGTCTCGTCGGTCGGGCTCCTGATGGCCGACCGGTTCCTGCTCGGCGTGGTCGAGGCCGCCGTGCTCCCCGCCATGGTCGTCTTCCTCGCCCACTGGTTCACGACCGGCGAGCGGGCCAGCGCCAACACGTTCCTCATCCTCGGGAACCCGGCGACTGTCTTGTGGATGAGCGTGCTGTCCGGCTACCTGATCCAGGTCACCTCATGGCGGTGGATGTTCATCATCGAGGGCGTCCCCGCGATCATCTGGGCATTCGTCTTCCGCGCCCTGGTCACCGACCACCCGCGGGACGCGGCCTGGCTGGAGCCAGCCGAACGGGACCAGGTCGGCGCCGCGCTCGCCGCCGAGCAGCGGACCATCGCGCCCGTCTCTTCCTACCGGGCCGCCCTGCGCTCCCGCAACGTCGTCCTGCTGTGCGCGCAGTACCTGCTGTGGAGCATCGGCGTCTACGGCCTCGTCTTCTGGCTTCCGTCGATCATCAAGTCCTCGACCGGGGCGGCGATCGGGATGACCGGGCTGCTGTCGGCGATCCCCTACGCCCTGGCCGTCATCGCGATGATCGTCACCGGGAGGCTGTCGGACCGGGCCGGGCGGCGCGGCGTCTACGTCTGGACGTGGCTGCTGTTCGCGGCGGTCGCGTTCGTCGCGTCCTACTTCGCCGGGCCGCATGATTTCTGGCTGTCGTTCATCCTGCTGATCCTGGCCGCCGCCGGCATGTACGCGCCCTACGGCCCGTACTTCGCCTCCATCACCGAGTCGCTGCCGCGCGACTCCGCCGCACCCGCCGTCGCGCTGGTCAACGCGTTCGGCGGGCTGGGCGGATTCATCGGCACGTACCTGGTCGGCTGGCTGGACAGCGCCACCGGAACCTCGGCGGCGTCCGTCCTGTTCATGGCGGCCACCCTGGCGGTGGCCGCCGCGATCATCCCGCTGATCAGGTCCCGGACGCGGACCGCTGCCGCGGCCGTGCCGTCGGGGACGTGACCGCCCCGGCGGCGAGCCGGCCCGCGGTCTCGCCGCTGGACAGGGACGCGTCGGCCAGCCAGCCGACCGGGCCCGCCCAGTCGCCGGCCACGAACAGGCCCGGGCAGCCCGCGACCGCGGCCGGTGGACGTCCCCGCAGGCCGAGGGCCAGCGGCGGCATCGCGCTGACCACCGTCATGTTCGGCAGGAACCGGGACGCCGCGATGTCACCGTCGGATATCCCCGCCATCGAGGCGAACTCCTCCAGGCGGGAACGGTCGGCGTCGGGGTTCGTCGGCCCGTAGCGGGCGGCATGCACCATGCCCTGGCCCGCCGGGGCCAGGTTCCCCGCCGGCGCGTGCGGAGACAGGTACAGCGGCTCGTCCAGGCCGAAGGTCACCCGCGTCCGGTCATGGCGCACGCCCAGGTCCAGGCAGGCGGCGGTGACCTCGGGCCCGAAGTCGTTCCAGCCCGGGTCCGCCGGCAGCAGGCGCCGGGCCCCGGCCGGGGTACCGGTCGCGATCACGACGGCCGGGGCGCCGGTCTCCTCGCCGGACAGGGTCCGGACCCGCCAGGCACCGGGCTCCCCGTCGATCGCGGTGACCGGCGTGCGGGGGCGGAACTCGGCCCCGGCGGCGGTCGCGGTCGTCAGCAGGCCGTCCACCAGCACCTGCCAGCCGTCGTCCAGGTACCCGACGTTGCGGACCGCCGCCCGGATCTGGCCGAGGGGCACGTCGGCGGTCAGCGCGTCCAGGTCCGCCGCGTAGGTGGCGGTCCGGGCTACGGCCTCCAGCAGGGCCGCCGCCTTCGGCGTCAGTTCCAGCGACGCGATCCAGTCACGGGTGCTGAGCATGGGGGAGTCGTGAAGGCTCGTTCGGAATACCCGGGTGAAGGCGGTGGTGAGCTGGG
>WRBL01000048.1 GCA_009784565.1 Streptosporangiales bacterium
GTACGGATCCGCTCGAACCAGACGAGAGACTCGCGGGCCCGGCCCGCACGAAGGTGAGCCCGGGCGAGGCGCTCGCGGATGGCCAGGGAGCTGCGGTGGGTGAGGCCCAGCTTGCGCTCGCTGACCGCCACCAGGTTCTCCCAGTAGTCGACGCTGGCGCCGGGAAGGCGCGCGTTGTCGAGGCTCTGCCCGGCGCGCAGCAGCAGGTCGTGGCAGCCGCGCTCATCCCACAGCAGGTCGCCCGCGTGGTCCACCAGCCGGCTGGTGCACGAGCGCAGCGAGCGGGCCAGCCACTCCGGCTCGTCGCTGCCCGGCCAGCAGGCCAGAAGCGAGTCGGCCGCGGCCCGCGCGGCCATCGCGAACATCTCGTCCGGCATGGCGTAGCGGACCGCGGCCTGGGTGACCCGGTTGATCCGCACGACCGGCGGGCGGCTGGCCTCGTCGATGCTGACCAGCCCGGCGGCGCCCAGCGCGTCCAGCTCATCCGGGCGCGGCGCGCCGAACACGCCGGCCGGGATCGCGGTGGCGTCCAGCAGGGAGGCCTGGACCAGCAGTTCCTGGGCCTTGCCGGAGGAGATCATGTCGGCGTGCTGGACCGACAGGGCCCAGGTCAGCGCGGCACCCGAGGTGTCGTCGCCGATCATGGACTCGCGGGTCTCGTCCACGAGCTTGTTGTAGTCGTGGCAGGTCAGGTCGGAAGTCGAGATGACCGCGCAGGCCTGCGAGAGCGCGAGCGGCTCGTCGTAGAGGGCGGCGACCAGGTCGGCCGCGCCCTGGCGCTGCTCGACGTCGCCTTTCAGCCCGCCCATCAGGTAGCTCAGCGACTCGCGGTGACTGAACGGCCCGACCGAGATCACAGCCGGGTCGGCCGGGCTTCCGGGCAGGGGCGCGGAAGTCTCGGAGGTGACCAGCACCCGCCCGGCCGGGCCCTGGGGCCAGAAACGGGCCGGCATCGCCTCGGGGACGAGGTCATCGAGGACGACCAGCCAGGACCGGTTGGTCTCGCGGAGCCAGCCGGCGAAGCGCTCGGCGGCCGCCTCCGCGTTGCCCGAGATCTGGCCTTCGATCATCCGGGCCGCCTCGGCGTAGGCCGACAGCACCGCCGCGTGGTTCGTGGCGGAGATCCAGACGAGGACGGAGGCCTCGCCGCTGTCCCGCAGCCACTGGGCGGCGGCGACCGCGAGCTGGGTCTTGCCGCAGGGGTCGCGCCAGTTGTCGCTGCCGGAATGACGCCCGGCGGCCAGGTCGGACTCGGAGCCCGCGGAGACGAGCGCGACGGCCGCGCCCGGAGTCAGCGCGGTCGATATAAGCTGCTCGGCCTGCGTCCGCGAGATGTAGTCGTCCACGAGCGGCGGGATGATGCCGATCTGCAGTGATCGGGCCGCCGGGCTTGATGTCTCCATATAGTCACGCCCATCGACTTTCGGCACGGTACTGACTTGCGTAGATGGTCTCCACAAGCGTGATCAGTACGTCCCGGACGGACCGGGACTCCCGGGCATCGCACATCACGATCGGGACGTCCGGATCGAGGTCCAGCGCGGCACGTACTTCTTCAGGGTCATACATCGGGGCCTCGTCGAAGCAGTTCAGCGCGATGGCGAACGTCAGCCCCATTTTCTCAAAGTAGTTCACCGACGCGAAGCAGTCGTCCAGCCGGCGGACGTCGGCCATCACCACGGCGCCGAGGGCACCGTAGGCGACCTGGTCCCACAGGAAGGAGAACCGCTCCTGCCCGGGCAGGCCGAACAGGTACAGCGTCACCTGGTTTCCCAGCGTGAGACGGCCGTAGTCCAGCGCGACGGTGGTGGTGCGCTTGCCGCTCACGCCGGCCAGGCTGTCCACCCCGATGCTGGCGGTGGACAGCGTCTCCTCCGTGCTCAGCGGCCGCACCTCGCTGATGGAACTCACCAGCGTCGTTTTCCCGACACCGAATCCGCCCCCGATCACGATCTTGAACGGGGTGAGCAGGTCCTCGGAAGCGACCCCGGTGGTATCAGAGTGCGCGTAGGCCATTCAGAATCTCCTGGAGAACCTTGGTGCTCGGGCGCGATCCGGCCGGCCGCGAGCGGACCAGCGTGACCGAGCCCTGCTCGATGAGGTCGCCGAGCAGGATGCGGACCACGCCGATCGGAAGCTGGGTCGCGGAGCCGACGTCCGCGACCGTGGTCTGCCGGTCGCACATGCGGAGGATCTTGCGATGCTCGGGAGTATCGTGCGCCGGGTTGACGACGCCGATGGTCTCGCCGGTGGAGACGACGACGTCGATGAAGTCGAGCGTCTCGCCGGACCGGGGCGTCGTGCGCCCGCCCGTGACGGCGTACGGGCGCACGACAGGGCCGACATTCCGGCGCTGGAACTTGTTATAGCCTCCCGCCATCGGGCTCACTCCGCCCCGAAGGGGGACACGCGAGGCATCTGAGCGAGGTGCGGGCGGGCCCGCTTGGCCAGCATCGCCATCTCGTAGGCGACCGTCCCCGCGTCGGCGTTGGGCGGGCACAGGGCGGCCAGCCCGCTGCCCTCTCCCGCGGCCATCACGAAGAGGATGCCCTGCTCGAGCTCGACGATCGTCTGCCGGACCCCTCCGGCCGTGAACCGGTCACCGGTTCCGGCGGCGAGGCTCTGGATGGCCGACGCCACCGCGGACAGGTGCTCGGCGTCTTCGCGGGTCAGGTCCCGGGTCGCGGCGATCAGCAGTCCGTCCCGGGAGAGAATCACCGCCCGCCGAAAGCCGTCCACCCGGCTCGCCAGGTCGTCCAGAAGCCAGGAAAGGTCCTGACGCATGCTGGATACCTCGGTCATGATTCCTCCTTGCCGTCGGACCCGGGGCCGGGACCGGGGACATCATCATCCTGGCTGCGAAGCCAACTGCTCTGCAGCGAAGAGGCGAGCGATCGGGCCGCGCTGGCCTCGGGAGCCGGCGGGGGCCCCGCCGGACGGGGTGCCTGCGACTGCGCGCCCGGCTTGGCGCGGACCCGGCGCGGGAGCGCCGGCTTCGTGCCGCCGCCCGCTCCGTTGCCCGCGGCCGCGCCGGCGGCCCCGTTAAGGGAACCGGTGTCGGCCGACGATCCGTTACCGCGCGACGGGAGGCCGCCGCTCAGCGGCGGGCTGGTCCGTGACGGGAGGCCGCCGCCGTTGGCCGGGGAACCGCCCCGGGCCGGGAGGCCGCCGCCCGCGAGAGAGTCGGTGCGGGGAAACTCGCCGCTGGTGAACGGTTCCGGCTGCCGCGGCGAGAACCCGGGATCCGTCAGCGGGTCCGGCCGGGAGGAGAACTCCGGGCTGGTCAGCGGGTCGGGTCGCGACGAGAACTCGGGGTCGGTCAGCGGGTCCGGCCGGGAGGAGAACTCCGGGCTGGTCAGCGGGTCCGGGCGCGAGGAAGACGCGCCGCCGGAGGGCCGCCCGGGGTAACTGGCGGGCCGGCTGAACCAGCCGCCCGTCGACGGGCCGGTGTTCGGCTCGGGGTTCCGCTGGGTTCCGCCGGGGATTCCCGGACCGGAGTCCCGCTGGAGTCCGCCCGGGAGGCTCGCGCCGGGGGTCCGCCGGACCCCTCCCGGGATGCCCGCGCTGGAGTCCCGCTGGATGCCGCCCGGGATGCCGGGGCTGGAGTCCCGCTGGATCCCCCCGGGGATTCCGGGGCTCGACGGCGGATTCGGGGCCGGCGCCGGGTCGGGCTGCCGCCCGGGGGCCGGGGTGAACATGCCGCCCTGGACCGGGCCACCCGGAGCGCCGAATCCGCTCTGCGGGGCGCTCGGCGTGTTCGGAAGACCCGGGTCGTTCTGGCCGCCCGGGGCACCCGGCCCGCCGGGGCCGCCGGGGCCGCCGGCCCGGCGCATCCCTGCGGCGAGGGAGAACCCGCCGCCGAGTCCGCCGCCCGCGGACAGGCCGCCGCGCGACAGCCCGGATCCGGAGAACGAGGAGCCGTTGGAGGAAGAACCGCTGCTGTCGCCGGGCCCTCCGCCGGAGGACGGCGTGCGCTCGATGGCGCCGGGCACGGAGAAGTTCCCGGTCGAGGAGCCGCCCGCGGCGGGGAATCCGTCGGCGCTGGTCCGCCGGTCAGCCTCCGGGCGCCCGCCCGGGATCCCGCCCGAGGACGGAAGCCGGTCCTTCGACGGAAGCCGGCCCGAGGAAGGCAGCCGGTCCGAGGAGGGAAGAGGGTCGAACAGGGGGCCGTTGTCAGCGGGAATGCCGGGCCGCTGCGGCGTGTCCCAGCTCGGCAGGCTGTCCCGCCGGGGCATGCTGTCCCGGCCGGGAAGCCCGCCGGGGACGCTCTCGCCGCGGCGCAGTCCGCCGGGGATGCTGTCGGCGGACGGAAGCCGGTTCGAGGGGGGGAAGCCTCCGTTGGAGGAGAAACCGTCGGCCGGGGCGAAGCCGTCCCGGGAGGTCCTCGTGTCGTGGGAGGTGAGGCTCTCCAGGCTCGGGGTGAAGACCGAGGGGCCGGCCGTGACCGGGTCGGAAGACCGCCGGGCCATGTCGCTGCCGGCCAGGGCGAGAACGCCCGGGGCCGACAGGTCGAGGCGGCCCGTTCCGACGGCCTCCTGCTCGCCGCTCATCCGGTTCGGGTCGGCGGGGGCCGCGGTCACGATCGTGGGCGGCAGGACCACGACCGCCTTGGTGCCCCGGTAGGGCGAGGGGGTGAGCGACACCTGGATGCTGTGCCGGGCGGCCAGCTTGGACGCCACGAACAGGCCCAGGCGGTCGGCGTCGACCAGGTCCTCGTCCGGAGCGTGGGCCAGCTGGGAGTTGATCTCCCGCAACTGATCGCTGGGGATACCCAGGCCGCGGTCGTCGATCTCGATGACGAACCCGTTGGCCGCCGAATCGGCCTTGACCTCCACCTTGGTGCTGGACGGCGAGAACAGGGTGGCGTTCTCGATCAGCTCGGCCAGGAGGTGAATCATGTCGGTGACGGCGGGAGCCGAGATCGCCTGGTCGGTGTCGGTCCGGACGATCACTCGCTTGTAGTCCTCGACCTCGGCCGCGGCGGCGCGCATGACGTCGATGACCGGGACCGGAGCGCCCCAGGCCCGGCCGGGGGCCTCGCCCGCCAGAACCGTCAGGCTTTCCGCGTGACGCCGCATTCGGGTCGTCAGGTGGTCCAGGGTGAACAGGTCGCCGAGCTCGGCCGACCCGCTCGCCGTCTTCTCAAGCTTGTCGATAATCTTCAGCTGGCGGTGAATCAGCGACTGGTTACGGCGGCCGAGGCTGACCAGGACGTTCCGGAGGCCGCCCCGCAGGCTGGCCTCGGCGGTCGCGGACGCGAGTGCCGCCTGGTGCAGGTCGGCGATGGCGTTGGACGCCTCCGCGATCTCGGCACTGTCGCTGCTGGTCAGGTCCGCCGGGTGCAGCTGGCTGCCCGGGTCACCGCCGGCCCGCAGCCGCTCAAGCTCGGCGGGGAGGCGCACATCCGCGATGCGGTGCGCCGCGACCGCGAGTTCCTTGTTCTCCGCCGCCATGTCCTGCACAAACCGGATGGTGCGCATCAGCGCCGCGACGGTGATGGCGAGCGCCGCGACGGCGATCAGCGCCCCGAAAAACGTCGCGCGCTTGCCGGACCAAGTACTGAGACTGCCAAAAGTTCCGCTGAGTATGACGGCTGTCAGTACCACCCAGGCGGCGCCCATCAGGCCAACGGGCACCGTAACCCTGGAAGTGAAGCGCGACATGACCGAGCGCTTTGAGCGTCCTACTGTCCGTGACGAGCCGGCGGCACTCGGTGGCGATGGTGGGCCCGCGATGCCGGGTGTGCCCATGTGGTCACTCCTGCGATGTTAGCCGCTCATGATACGCATTGCGCTAACGCAATCATCCTGCGACATTGTTTACCAAACTGCCCTATAAATCGGGCAGTATACCGGACCGTTATCTACCGTTTTGGGTTCCTGCAAATCCAACGCCCGCACCTCTGGCGATGCGTCACCCCTCGTCACCGGCTCTGCGCACCCTCTGTCGCCGCCACCGTCCGCCGACTCAGACTCGCCAGCATCCGGCATTTCGCCCGCGTTATAACTATTACGTCGGAGATATCCGATTTATCCCGTATCGACGGCTGGTACCGGGCGAAGCAGGGCGATGACCATTCTCGCGCGAACAATCGCGAAGCCGAGGCAACTGCCGCAGAGGGCACGAAGGCCGGCTGGGGTGCTAGGCCGGTTGTGGGGCGTCGCATCCGAAGGAGGTGATGCATGCCGCGAGGACCGCAAGCGGGTATCACTGGAGGCCGACTCGCGGGGTTGCCGGGCCTAATATGTGGATACTTGTAGTTATATTTGTACAGATTGCTTCCGCATTAAGTATACGGCCGGAGGCAGCTGGCGAGTCGGGACATTCCGTTCGGAATATCGGGTTTTTCACATGTTCTGGGCGCCGTCCTGGATGGCCTGGCGCAGCCGGACATACGTGCCGCAGCGGCAGATGTTGCGCAGGCCGTCCAGGTCCGCGTCGGTGATCGTCGTCCCGTTGGCCTGGGCCTCCTTGACCAGCGCGACGGCGGCCATGATCTGGCCGGGCTGGCAGTACCCGCACTGGGCGACGTCGTTGTCCAGCCAGGCCTGCTGCATCGGGTGCAGGTCCGCGTTCGCCGTGGCGGGCAGGCCCTCGATCGTGGTGATCTGGTCGGTGGACTTGATGTCCTGGACCTGGACGGAGCAGGGGTTGAACGCCTTGCCGTTGATGTGGCTGGTGCAGGCCTTGCAGACGTCGAGGCCGCAGCCGTACTTGGGACCGGTGACCCCGAGAAGGTCGCGCAGCACCCACAGCAGGCGGACGCTGCCGTCGGTATCGACGCTGACCTGCTTGCCGTTGAGGATGAAGGAGTAGGTAGCCATGTCGTTTCCTCAGAAGGTGTGGTCGAGGCCGTCGGTGGGCGACTGGACGGACGACGGCTCGGCCGGGTACGGCGTGAAGGCGAGCTTGGCGTCGTGGTTGATCGGGAAGCGGGTCGGCATGCTGCCGTTGGCGCGGGCGTAGGCGCAGGCGACGGCGGCCATCGCCGGGGCGACTCCCAGTTCGCCGGCGCCGGAAGGACTGTCGCTCGTGGCGGGCATGATGATCACGTCGATCTCAGCCGGCGTGTTCCATTCCCGGGTGTAGAAGTAGTTGTCCCAGCTGGCCTCGAGGGGCAGCCCGTCCTTGATGTGCAGGCTGGAGGTCAGGGCCAGGGCGATGCCGTCCTCGACACCGCCGATCATCTGGGCCTCCAGGCCGGTCGGGTTGATCGCGAACCCGGGGTCGACGACGACGGTGGCCTTGGTGACGCGGGGACCGGTCACCGCGTCGGCCACCTGCCGGTTCACCGTGGCCGGCGTGCAGTCGATCTCCACCAGGACGGCGATGGCGCCCTGGTACTCGCTGTGGACGGCGATGCCCTGCGCGGTCCCGCTCGGCATGCTCTTGCCCCAGCCCCCGGCGCTCGCGGCCTTGTTCAGCACGGCCAGCAGTCGGCTGTCCTTGATGAAGGCCTGGCGGAAGGAGACCGGGTCCTTGCCCATCTTGGCGGCCAGCTGGTCGACGACCAGTTCCTGCGCGGTCACCACGTTCGGCGAGTAGATGTTGCGCATGCTGCCGGTGTTGAACTGCAGGTTGACCTCGTTCAGCGACTGGTTCGTGACGCCGAAGTTGTACGGCGACGACTCGGTCAGCTCGAAGATCGTCTGGCTCATGGTCAGGCCGCCCGCGACCGGGAGCTTGTCCGCGGTCGCGGTGATCATCTCGCCGAGCCCGTGCCCGAAGTCGGTCTGCACGCTGGTGTGCCGCTGCTCGTACGTCAGCACGTTGCCGGCGAGGTAAGAGGCCTGCACCCGGGAGACGGACATCGGGTGGACGCGGCCCTGCCGGAAGACGTCGGGCCGGGACCAGCACAGCTTCACCGGCTTGCCCATCTTCTGCGAGGCCAGGGCGGCCTCGGCCGCCGTGTCGTGGAAGAGGTGCCGGCCGAACGACCCGCCGCCCTCGGTCACGTGGACCGTGACCGCGCTCTGCGGGAGGCCGAGCGAGCTCGCGATCTCGCCCTGGGCGACGATCGGCACCTTCAGGCAGCCCCAGATCTCGGCGCTGTCGCCGCGCACGTCCGCGATGGCGCAGTCCGGCTCGAGGGGGCTGTTGCTGGCGAACGCGAAGAAGAAGTCCGCCTTGACGGTCTGGGCGAGCAGCTCCACCGGAGTCGTCAGGGCCGGCAGCGCGGCGGTGAGCTGGCTTTCGATGGTGTCATCGCTTAGCCCGTCCACGGTTCCGGGACCCCAGGTGACATCGATGACCTGGATCGCGTCGATGCACTGGCCCTGCGTCGCCGCCCGGATGGCCACGCCGTTGGGGAGCATCGCGACGTCGGTGACCCCGGGCATCGCCAGGACGGCGCTTTCGTTGTTGACGCTCCGCGGGACCCCGTTGATCGTCGGGGGCCGGGCCACCATCGTCGGCAGGGCGTTCGGGATCTGGAGGTCCATCGTGAACTGCTTCTTGCCGGTCACGATGTCCCGCGCGTCGATCCGGCCCTGCGGGGTTCCGAGGATCTTGAAGTCCGGGCGCTGCTTGAGGACGGCGGTCACCGAGGAGACGGTGTTCGCGGCCGCCGCCTCGGCCAGCTCGCCGAAGCTGAAGGTCTGCCCGCCCGGGCCGGACAGGACGCCGTTGGCGGCCGTGACCTGGCCGGCGCTGACGCCCCACTTGGCCGCGGCGGTCGCGACCAGGCGCTGCCGGGCGATCGCGGCAGCGGTCCGCACCGGGGTATACATCGACCGCATCGAGTTGGAGCCGCCGGTCAGCTGGTTCATCTCCAGCTCCGGCCGGGCGTCGGCCAGGGTGATAGACACCTTGTCCAGTCCAAGATCCAGTTCCTCGGCCACCATCATCGCGATCGCGGTGGTCATCCCCTGCCCGACCTCGGCCCGCGGGACCGCGAAGCTGGCCGTGCCGTCGGAGTTGACCGTGACCGTGATCAGGCCGGAGGTGGGAGCCGCCGCGTCGTTCTGCATGTCGCCGAGGTCATAGATGTCCTCCGGCTGCGGCGGCGTCACCACGGAGGCGTCCGCCCGCTGCGGATCGAACTGCGTGGCGGTCCAGTCGACCGCCACCGCGAGCGTCGGGGCGGCGATCAGGTAGCCGAGGAATCGGCGTCGGCCCACATTCGAACGGCCGTGTTCGGGCATAAGATTCGTCCCCCCGCAGGGCTTGCGTTAACGCGACTGGTAGGCGAAGAACATTACCAGAAGGTAACAAATGTCCGCTATCCCTTCTGGAACGTGTTTCACTTCCGTGACCTTGGCCGGATCGCGGCCCGGATCACAGTCCGAAGCAACACCGCTCCGATGCGGGACGCGATCCCGATCCGGGGCGTAGGCTGGATTTCGTAAGGAAACAACACCTTCTGGACCCCCTGAAAGATCTCCTCGCGGAGGAACCGTGAGTGATGCTGTGCTAACCGGTCGCGAGAGCGAACTGGAGATGCTGGCTGGGCTCGTGCGGGAACTGACCCTCGGGAACGGCGGATCGCTGCTTCTGGAAGGCGAGCCGGGCATCGGAAAGTCCTCGCTCGTGCGGGCCGCGCTAGCCGACGCCGCCGACCTCGGCCTCCAGGTGTCCTGGGGGTCCGGCGACGAGCTCGGGCAGTCCCTGCCCCTCGTGCCCTTCCTCGACGCGCTCCGCGTCCGGTCCCACCCCGACCGGGGAACCCGGCGGGACGCGATCGTCCGCCTGCTGGACGGCGCCGGCGCCGACGACCGGGGCACCGACGTGCCCGCGGTGCTGGCCGAGCAACTGCTCGCCCTGATCGCCGAGGAATGCGCCATCCGGCCCCTGGTCCTGGTCATCGACGACCTGCAGTGGGCGGACGCCGCCAGCGTCCGGCTGTGGGGACGGCTCGCCCGCTCCGCCCGGCAGATGTCCCTGGTCCTCGTCGGCATGATGCGCCCCACCCCGCCCCGGGACGACCTGCTCACCCTCCGGCGCATGGTCGCCGCCGACGCCGTCCGGGCCAGCCTGGACGGGCTCTCCGACGACGCCGTCGCCGGCCTGGTCGAGAGCCTCGCCGGCGGCGAGCCCGACGACAGCCTGCTGCGACTGGCCGACGCCGCCGGGGGAAACCCGCTCTACCTCACCGAACTCGTCGACGCCGCCAAGCGGAGCTCGATGATCACCGTCACCGACGGCGCGGCCGAACTCGCGCCCGGGCCGGTGCCCGGCTCCCTGTCCGCCGTCATCGCCGAGCGGCTCGGCGTGGTCTCCGAGACGACCCGGGACGTCCTGCGCGCCGCCGCCGTCCTGGGTGTCGACTTCACCGTCTCCGACCTGGCCACCATCACCGGCCGCCGCGTCCCCCAGCTCCTCGGGCCCTTCGACGAGGCGCTCGCGGCCGGAGTCCTGACCGAGTCCGGCGACGGAATGGGATTCCGGCACCCGCTGATCCGCCGGGCCCTGTACGAGGAGATCCCCGCGCCCGAGCGCGGCACCCGGCACCTCGAGGCCGGGCGCGCCCTCGCCGCGGCCGGAGCGTCCGCGCCCCGCGTCGCCCGCCAGCTCCTGCAGGCGGTGGGCCCGCCGGAAGACGGAAACGTCCCCGGCCCGGTCCAGCCGGTCGACGACTGGATGCTCACCTGGCTCGGAGGAACCGCCGACGCCCTGGTCAGCCTGGCCCCGGGAGTCGCCGTCGAACTGCTCGGGAAGGCCGTCGCCGGCGGCCCGGCGGAACTGGCCGGCGAGCCCGCCCGCAGCGGCTGGCTGGAAAGCCGGCTCGCCGACGCCCTGTATCGCGTCGGGAACCGGAAGCAGGCCGAGCTCGTCGCCACCCAGACCCTCAACGAGACCACCGACCCCGACCTGCGGATGGACCTGCACTGGACGCTGACCCAGTGCCGGATGCTGGCCGGGCAGGCGGTCGAGTCACTCGTCTCGCTCGACCAGGCCCTGGCCGAGCCCGGCCTCCCGGTGCGGCACCGGGCCCGCCTGATGGTCCTCGCCGCCCGCACCTACCTCGTGTTCGGCGAGACCGAGACCGCCTACCGGGTCGCCACCGACGCCCTCACCGCTGCCAAGGAAGCCCGCGACACCTGGGCCACCAGCTGGGCCCTGCACGTCCTGACCATGTCGCCCAGCGTGCATGGCCAGCCGACCGACGCGCTGCCGCTGTTCGACCAGGCCCTCGCCCTGACCCAGGCCGACCCGGCCCTCAGCGACCTCCGGCTGCTGCTGCAGGTCAACAAGGGAATCGTGCTGTCCACCCTCGACCGGCACGAGCAGGCCTTCGCCACGCTCCGCCCGGCGATGCGCCTGGCCGACCAGGCCGGGACGGCGATGCGGCGGGCCCAGGCCCACAGCGCCCTCGGGCAGGCCCTGTTCACGATCGGCAAGTGGGACGACGCGCTGGCTGAGATCGGCACGCTGCCCGCCGACCTGAAGGAACCCGCCATGGCCTGCTGCGAGCTCGCCCTCGCCGCCACGGCCTACTTCCACCGCGGTGACACCGGCACCGCCCGCGAGCGGCTCGCCTCCGCCACCGCGTTCGCCCGCAGGATCGGCCACCGGGTCATCCCCGAGTACGCCATGGCCCGGAGCATCGACCGCGAGGCCGCCGGCGAGCCCGGAGAGGCCCTGTCCGTCCTGGTCGACGCCATCACCCGGGGCGACGGCCTCGGAGAAACCGAGGATCTCGTCGACGACGCCGTCCGGCTGGCCACCGCCGCCGGGGACACCGGCACCGCCCGGTCCTTCTCCGACCGGGCGGCCGCAGGCGCGGAATCCCGGATCCCGCACCGGCGGGCCAGTGCCCTCTACTGCCAGGGCCTGGTGGACTCCGACCCCGCCCGGCTGCTGGAAGCCGCCGACGGCTACGACGATGCCGGACGGCCCCTGATGCGGGCCAAGGCACTGGAGGCGGCGGCGCAGGCCCTCGGCCAGGCCGGGGAAGCCGACGAGTCCCGCGCCGCGCTGGAGCGGGCCGTCGGCGTCTACACGTCCCTCGGGGCCACCGCCGACGTCACCCGGCTGCGAGCCGCCCCCGACCGGGCCCTACGAGACCTGGCTCAGGACCTCTGACTGGAGCCGGCCGATGTTGTCACGGCGCTCGGAGCTGCCCGCGCCGAGGTTCCAGTCCGGCACGATGAACTCGTCGAAGCCCAGCTCCGCGTACCGGCCGAACGTGTCGGTCAGCTGCGCCGCCGATCCCGAGACCACGGCCCGCCCGCGAGGCGGCGGACCGTCGCCCAGGCTGACCAGCGCGTTCACCGAAGTCCACATCGTCTTCGGGTCGCGCCCGGTCTTCTCGCACGCCTCGGTCAGCGCCGCGCGGCGCTCGGCCGCGACCTCCGGGGTACCCCAGGTGTTCCACTCCTGCGCGTTGCGGCAGGTGATGCGGAGCATCCGCGGCCCCTTGGTGCCGACCAGGATCGGCAGCGGCGACTGCACCGGTTTGGGATCGCACGGAGCGTCGGTGAAGTCGTAGAACTCACCGTGGAACGTGACCGACTCCTGCTCGCGGTCCAGCAGGCTCTTCACGATCTGGATCGACTCCGAGAACCGGCTCACCCGCTTGCCCGGCGGCTCCAGTTCGATGCCGTAGGCGTGATGCTCGTTAATCTGCCAGCCCGCGCCCAGCCCGAGGACGAACCGGCCGCCGGACAGCTGGTCGATCGTGGCGGACCGGTTCGCCAGCAGCGCCGGATGGTGAACCGACGTGGGCGACACCAGCGTCCCGATCCGGAGCCGCTCGGTGACCGCGGCCAGCGCGGGCAGGACGCCCCACACCTCGTACGCGTCACCGCGAGCCGGGGTCGTGTCACCGGTGTCCGGCATGTAATGGTCAGCCAGCCAGACCCCGTGCCAGTTCCCGGCGTCGGCCCGGCGGACCTCCTCCAGGAGGTCGGCGGGCGCCCGGTCGTTCTTCGGCCAGAGCGAGAACTTCACTCCGACACCTCATTCCGCCAGGCGATCCACGATCGCAGCTCCGACAGGTCATAGTCCGGGCCGCCGACCCCGACCGTCAGCAGCGAGGCGCCAAGCTCCCGCAGCTTCGGCCCGGTCTCTTCCGGGTCGCCGTTCACGCCCACGGAGATCTCGATCTCCGCCGGGTCCCGGCCGACGTCGGAGCAGTGCTGCCGCAGGATGCCGAGCTTGCGCTCGAGCACCTCGGCGTCGCCGAAGCTGTGCCAGATGTCGGCGTGCCGGGCCACCAGGCGCAGGGTCTTCTTCTCGCCCCCGCCGCCGATGAGCACCGGGATCTTCCGGGTCGGCGCGGGATTCAGCTTGGCCAGCCGAGCCTCGATCCGCGGCAGGGCCTCGGCCAGGTCGTCGAGGCGGCCGCCCGCCGTCCCGAACTCGTAGCCGTATTCGTCGTAGTCCTTCTCGAACCAGCCCGAGCCGATGCCGAGGATGAGCCGACCGCCGCTGATGTGGTCGACGGTCCGCGCCATGTCGGCCAGAAGCTCCGGGTTGCGGTAGCTGTTGCAGGTGACCAGCGCGCCGATCTCGGCCCGCGACGTCGACTCCGCCCAGGCGCCGAGCATCGTCCAGCACTCGAAGTGCTTGCCCTCGGGCTCGCCGTACAGCGGGTAGAAGTGGTCCCAGTTGAAGATGACGTCAGCGCCGAGTTTCTCCGCCTCAGCGGCGGTACTCCGGATCGCCTTGTAGTCGGCGTGCTGCGGCTGTAGTTGCAGGCCCACGCGAACGGGGCGACTTTGGGTAGCTGTCACGACTTCTCACCGTAAAGGTCGGCCGCCGCGGTGAGGACCTCCAGGGCCGAGGACTGCCGGCTGGCGTCGGCCCGGTCGAACGGTCCGCCCCACCGGGCCCCGAACTGGTCACGGCGGTTCCGGGCCCGGTCCCAGACGGCCTCGGCGTTGACCCGGATGAACTCCCGGTAGTGCGGAGCGCGCTCGCTCCGCCCGGCGAACTCGTGCAGGTACCGGATGAAGATGCCCTTGAACTGCGTCTGGTCGCCGTCCAGCCGCCTGGCCCCGGCCGACTCGGTCGGCTCGGCCGGCTCGGTCGGCTCGGCCAGGGTTCCCGCCGGCGTGGCCAGTTCCCGCAGGACCGCGTCCGCGATGATCTCGCCCTGGCGCAGGCAGGCCGCGTCGCCGGTGATCTCGTGCAGCGCCGCCAGCCCGCCCAGGATCACCCCCTGGTTATAGGTCCAGGTGACGCCGCCGTTGTTCCGGCACTCGGCGTTGAGCCCGTCGTTGACGAGGCCGGACGGCCCGATCATCCCGCTGCCCTCCAGCCACTCCCAGGACCGCAGAGCCCACCGCAGGTACTCGCCGTCGCCAGGGGCCCGCTGGTGCAGCGCGGCCGCCAGCGTGAGGAACAGTTCGTTGGTGACCGCGTTCTTGTACTTCCGGTCGGTGTTCCACCAGGTCCCGCCGCCGCAGGTGCCGTCCCACCCGGTCAGGTTGCGGGCGAAGATCGCCCGCGCCGCGTCCAGGTACCGGCCCGAGCCCGTCAGGTCGTAGGCCGCCACCCAGGCCAGCGCCCACCAGCCGTTGTCGTCATAGAACTTGTTGATGAAACCCTCGTGCCGGCGCCCGGCCCGGGCGAAGGTGTGCCCGATCGCTCCGGCGTGGGACCGGTCCCCGGTGCAGGCCGTGTACCGGATCAGCGCGGTCAGCGCGCAGGCGGCGTTCCACCACCCGGCGGTTTTCCACAGCCCGGTCCGCCGCGAGTACCAGCGCTGCTGGGCCCGGGCCCCCGCGGCCGCCCGGGCGCGGTAGTCAGGCGAAGAATCCATAACGCGTTCATTGTTCCCGGCCGGCCGGCGCCCGCAACCGGGCCGGGAGGAGGCGGCGGGAAGCGAGAATATATCGTTAGGTAAGCTAACTATTATGGCGATCGAGCACCCGGCCGGCATCCAGGCGCCCGTCACCGGCAAACCCGGGGTTCCGCGCCGGATGATCTTCGGGATCGTCGCCATCGGGCTGTTCATGAGCTCGGTCGACTCCACGATCGTCGCCACCGCCCTCCCCGCGATCCACGCCAGCCTGCGAACCACCATCAACTGGGCCGGCTGGACCATCACGATCTACAACCTCGGCATGGTCATCGTCCTGCCGATCGCCGGGAAGATCAGCGACGAGCGCGGACGGCGCCGCATCTTCTTCTGGGCCGTCGTTCTGTTCACCGCCGCGTCCCTGCTGTGCGGCCTGTCCACCAACATCTACCTGCTGATCGCGTTCCGCGCCGTCCAGGCGTTCGGCGGCGGCGCGCTGCAGCCCTCGGCGGCGGGCATCGTCGCCGAGCACTTCGGCAAGGACCGCGACCGCGCGATCGGGATGTTCGGCACGATCGCCTCGGGCGGCCAGGTACTCGGCCCGGTCATCGGCGGGGTCCTCGTCTGCTACCTGTCCTGGCGATGGATCTTCTTCGTCAACGTCCCGATCGGACTCGTGCTGATCGGCGCGCTCGCCAAGTTCGTCCCGGAGTCGCCGCGGACCGCGAAGACCCACACGGACTTCCGCGGGCTGGCCCTGATGGCCGTGTTCATCCTCAGCGCGAACACCGGGATCACCAGCCTGGGCACCCGGGGCACCACGCTGCATGACCCGGCCTTCCTCATGCCCGTCGCGATCGCGCTGGCGGCGGGCTGGCTGTTCATCCGGCACACCCGGCGCTCAGCCGAGCCGTTCATCCCGATGCGGCTGCTGCGCGCCAAGGGCTTCGCCGTCATGAACAGCCTCAACCTCCTGTGGGGAATGGTCGGGTTCGGCGTGGCCTCCCTGGCGCCCCTGTACGCCCAGGACCGTTACGGACTGTCCGCCCTCAACTCCGGCACGCTCCTCGCGGCTCGCGGCGTCGGGGCGATCGTGATCGGGGCCGCGGCGGCGATGGCGCTGCGCCGGACCGGCTACCGGCTTCCGCTCGCGGCCGGCTTCGCTGTGGTGGCGGCCGGCCTGGTGATGATGGCGGCCGCGCCCCGACTGGGCATCAGCCCCTACCTGTGGCTCAGCATCGGCGCCGCCGTCACCGGCCTCGGCAACGGCATGGCGAACCCCGCGTCGAGGAACGCGTGCCTGCAGGTCGCGCCGGACGAGGTAGCGGCCATCACGGGACTGCGGCAGATGTTCGTCTTCATGGGAGTCATCTTCTCCATCTCGACGGTCACCGCCATCCTCAACCGCAGCGCCGATCCCGGCATGGCCCAGGCCCATGTCCTCTGGGTCGTCGCCGGGATCCTGGTCGTGGTCATGATGCCGCTCGTCGTCCGCGTCCCCGAGCACAAAGGCAACTGGTAACCGGCGCCGCGGCAGCGAAAGCCGGGCATTAAAAAAGGCCGGACCGGTGATCCCGATCCGGCCCTCTCAGGCCTGCTACCCGCAGTTTTCCGGTGTCCGAGGGGGGACTTGAACCCCCACAGCCTTAACGGCCACTAGCACCTCAAGCTAGCGCGTCTGCCTATTCCGCCACCCGGACTTGACGATGCGCATATCGCATCGGACGGCTTACAGTAGCAAACCTTGGACCTCTTCGCGAACCGGTCCGGCGGGGGGCTGCCGCTCGCGCCGGGCCTGGTGCCACCATAGTTAGGTGGCTGACAATGTAGCGAAGGCAGAGAACGAGGTCGTGGACATTTGCCGCGACCTGATCCGCATCGACACCACCAACCCCGGGGACCACTCCGGGCCGGGCGAGCGGGCGGCCGCCGAGTACGTGGCGGGGCTGCTGAGCGAGGTCGGGGCCGAGCCGCAGATCTACGAATCGCACCCCAAGCGCTCCAGCGTCGTGGCCCGCATCCCGGGTGAGGACCCGAGCCGGGACGCGCTGCTGATCCACGGCCACCTCGACGTCGTGCCGGCCAGCGCGTCGGACTGGTCCCGGGACCCGTTCAGCGGCGAGATCGCCGACGGCTGCGTCTGGGGACGCGGCGCGGTCGACATGAAGGACATGGACGCGATGATGCTCGCGGCCGTCCGCCAGCGGCTGCGCGAGGGCCGCAAGCCCGCCCGGGACGTCGTGCTGGCCTTCCCCGCCGACGAGGAGGCCGGCGGCACCTGGGGCGCCGACTACCTGATCAAGAACCACCGGGACCTGTTCGAGGGCTGCACCAAGGCCATCGGCGAGGTCGGCGGGTTCAGCGTGTCCGTGGGCGACCAGCGCATGTACGCGGTGCAGATCGCGGAGAAGGGCATCGCCTGGATGCGCCTGCTCGCCTCCGGGACCGCGGGGCACGGGTCGATGATCCACTCCGACAACGCGGTCACCGAGCTGGCCGAGGCCATCGCCCGCATCGGGCGCCACGAGTGGCCGACGGAGATCCCCCCGTCGACCCGGGCCTTCCTGGAAGCGGTCGGCGAGGCCCTCGGCACCGGGTTCGACCCGGAGAACCCGCAGGCCGTCATCTCCAAACTCGGCGGCATGGCCAAGCTGGTGAGCGCCACGATCCAGGACACGTCCAACCCGACCAGGCTGGGCGGCGGCTACAAGGTCAACGTCATCCCGCAGACCGCCACCGCCGAGGTCGACGGCCGGTTCCTGCCCGGGCACGACGACTCGTACCTGGAGCAGATCGACCGCCTGCTGGGCGACTCGGTCAGCCGGGAGTTCATCTTCCACGGGCCTTCCGTGGAGACCGCTCCGGACGGGAGCCTGTACGAGGCGATGTCGTCCTCGCTGCTCGCCGAGGACCCCGACGGCAAGGTGGTCCCGTACTGCCTGTCGGCGGGCACCGACGCGAAGTCTTTCAGCGAGCTGGGCATGCGGTGCTTCGGGTTCAGCCCGCTGCGGCTGCCGGCCGAGATGGACTTCGCCGGGATGTTCCACGGCATCGACGAGCGAGTCCCGGTCGACGGCCTCCAGTTCGGCGTCCGCGTCCTGGACCGCCTCCTCGACAACTGCTGACAACGCCGGCGCAGACGTCGGGCTCAAGCATGATCGATCTCGCGTGGTACATAGAGGCACTATTTGCACCCCAATGCTCCACGCGAGTTCCCCGGCCTCAGACAGAAGCGGCAGGAGCGGCAGGAGCGACGAGTGGGGCGACTGTGACGTACACGATGGAAGAGACGGAGGAGCCGGATCGGGACCGCCGGGCTTGAGCGAAGCCGGGCAGCGGACCCAGGCAGCGGACCCCGGCAGCGGACCCAGGCAGCGGACCCAGGCAGCGAAACCAGGCAGCGGACCCGGGCAGCGGAGGCGCCCGACTGGCAGCGGACTTGCCTAGAACGTGCGGACGGCGCGTATGATTCGGCGTCGGAGGGTAGCCTTGCGGCTGCCGTCGGCGAAGAGCCGGACCCGTGCCAGTTCCCAGGCGCCGTATTCGGCGTGGTCTGTGAGGATCCGGCGCGCGGCGTCCCGGGACGTACCGCGCGGCATGTACACAACTAGGTAGTCGTACTCGGCCATTGTCTTTTTATTGTGCTCCTGTTCACTCGACTTTCAAAGCCGGCTCGTGGACAAGTGCAGGTGAAGCGGCGGAAACCGCCCCACGGAGGCCGTCGCGGGAACAGTATGGACTGGCGCGGCGGTTGGAGGGATAGCGGCAGGGGCAGGCGTCGAGCGGCCGCGCCGCGTATGGTACTTGCGGCGGGCTTCTCGTCGGGATAGCCGGCGAACCCCCGCACAGACAGCGGGAAACCTCCGCGACGGGGGATCCCCGGCCGGCGGCCAGCGCGCGGATGTGAGGTTGGAAAGAGCGTGCCAGCAAGGAGCAGAGCCGCCGCCACGAAGGCGGCTGCGGACAACGGTAACGGGAACGGGGCGGCCGGCGGCGGCCACACCCGGCTGGTCATCGTGGAGTCGCCGGCGAAGGCTCGTACCATCGCCGGGTACCTCGGCAAGGGATACGTTGTCGAGTCCAGCATCGGCCATATCCGTGACATGCCCAACAAGGCCGCGGAGATCCCCGCGAAGTACCAGGGACAGGCCTGGGCCAAGCTCGGCGTTGATGTCGATAACGACTTCAGCGCGCTGTACATCGTGCCGCCGGACAAGAAGCAGCACGTGTCCAAGCTCAAGAGCCTGCTGAAGGACGCCGACGAGCTCTACCTGGCCACTGATGAGGACCGCGAGGGCGAGGCCATCGCCTGGCACCTCCTCGAGGAGCTCAAGCCCAAGGTCCCGGCCCGGCGGATGGTCTTCCACGAGATCACGCCGGAGGCGATCGCCCGGGCCGTCGCCAATCCGGGCGAACTGAACCACGGCAAGGTTGACGCCTACCAGGCCCGCCGCGTCCTCGACCGCCTCTACGGCTACGAGGTCTCGCCGGTGCTGTGGAAGAAGATCATGCCCCGGCTGTCCGCGGGCCGGGTGCAGTCGGTGGCCACCCGCCTGGTCGTGGACCGGGAACGGGAGCGGATCGCCTTCCGGTCCGCCAGCTACTGGGACCTCGAGGCCGAGTTCGCGACCGCCCAGCACGGCAAGGACGACGTCGACGACCCGACGGCCTTCACCGCGACGCTGCAGAGCGTCGACGGCAAGCGCGTGGCCCAGGGCCGGGACTTCACGTCCACCGGGCAGCTGAAAGACCCCGCGAACATCCTGCACCTGGACGGCGAGGCGGCGGGCGCGCTCAAGAACCGCCTCGAGGACTCGTCGTTCGCGGTGTCCAGCGTCGAGCGCAAGCCGTACCGGCGCAGCCCGTACGCGCCGTTCCGCACGACGACGCTGCAGCAGGAGGCGAGCCGGAAGCTCGGCTTCTCGGCCAAGTACGCGATGAGCGTCGCCCAGCGGCTGTACGAGAACGGCTACATCACCTACATGCGGACCGACTCGATCACGCTGTCGCAGACGGCGATCGACGCCGCCCGTTCCCAGGCCCGCGAACTGTACGGCGACGAGTACGTGCCGGACAAGCCGCGGACCTACACCAGCAAGGTAAAGAACGCGCAGGAGGCGCACGAGGCGATCCGCCCGGCGGGCGACCGTTTCCGGACTCCGCGCCAGGCCGCCACCAGCGGGCTGAAGGGCGACGAGCTTCGCCTGTACGACCTGGTGTGGAAGCGCACGATCGCCTGCCAGATGAAGGACGCGACCGGCGAGTCGGTCTCAGTCAAGGTCGCCGGGACTTCCTCCAGCGGCGAGCGGGCCGAGTTCAACGCGTCCGGCAAGGTCATTCACTTCTACGGGTTCCTGAAGGCCTACGTCGAGTCCAAGGACAACCAGGCCGAGCAGGACGACCAGGAAAACCGCCTGCCCCCGCTGGCGGAAGAGGACCCGCTGAGCGCGCTGCGCCTGGGTCCGTCCGAGCACGCCACCCGGCCTCCGGCCCGGTACACCGAGGCCAGCCTGGTCAAGGAGCTGGAAGACCGGGAGATCGGCCGCCCGTCCACCTATGCCGCGATCATCGGCACGATCCTCGATCGCGGCTACGTGTTCAAGAAGGGCACCGCCCTGGTGCCGTCGTTCCTGGCGTTCGCGGTGATCACCCTGCTGGAGCGGCATTTCGGGCAGCTGGTGGACTACGAGTTCACGGCGCAGATGGAGGATGTCCTCGACGACATCTCCCGGGGCGAGGCCGAGCGCGTGCCGTGGCTCAAGCGCTTCTACTTCGGGTCCGAGGACGGGACCGCGCTCATCGGCGAGGCTGAAGGCGAGCCAGATGAGGATGAGGCGGAGATCCGTTCGGGCTCGGCCGAGGGTTTGGGTTTGAAGGCCCTGGTCAGCGACATCGGGGGGATTGACGCTCGCGACGTGAGCTCGTTCCCGCTCGAAGGAACCGACATCGTGGTCCGGGTCGGCCGGTACGGGCCCTACCTGGACCGCGACGGCAAACGGCAGAACATCCCCGACGACATGGCCCCGGACGAGCTGACCCCGGAGGTGGCGGAGGAACTGCTGGCCAAGCCCAGCGGGGACATTCCGCTCGGCGTCCACCCGGAGACGCGGCGCGAGATCATCCTCAAGAACGGCCGGTTCGGCTGGTACGTCGAGGAGCAGGTGCCCGAGGATTCCAAGGACAAGCCGCGGCGGGCGTCGCTGCTGAAATCCACGGACCCGGAGGAGGCCACGCTCGGGGACGCGCTGAAGGTGCTGTCGCTGCCCCGGACCCTCGGGGAGATCGACGACGTCCCGGTCACGGTGCAGAACGGCCGGTACGGCCCGTACCTCAAGCACGGCACCGACAGCCGTTCCCTGTCCACCGAAGAGGAGATGTTCACCATCACCCTCGAGGCGGCCAAGGAGATCCTGGCCCAGCCCAAGCAGCGCGGGCGCCGGGCGGCCGCGCCGCCGCTGAAGGAACTCGGCGAGGACCCGGCGACCGGCATGCCGATGGTGGTCAAGGACGGACGGTTCGGCCCGTACGTGACCGACGGCGAGACCAACGCGTCGCTGCGCAAGGGCGACAACGTGGAATCGATCACGCCGCAGCGGGGCGCGGAACTGCTGGCCGAGCGCCGGCTCAAGGCCCCGCCCAAGAAGAAGCCCGCGGCCAAGAAACCGGCCGCGAAGAAGAAGACGACGGCTACGGCGAAGAAGCCGGCCACGTCCGCCAAGAAGCCGGCGGCGAAGAAGACGACCACGGCGGCGAAGAAGCCCGCCACCGCGGCCAAGAAGACGACGGCCGCGAAGCGGGAAGAGTAGGCACGATCCGGATACCCTTACGCCGTGAACAACCGCTCCACTCCGCGTCATGCCGGCCCGGCGGGCGGACCCCCCGGTCGCGCGGCGAAGCGTACCCACAACGGCAATAGCGTGCTGTCCATCCGGCCGTTCCGGGCCCTGTGGATAGCGCTGTCCCTGTCGAGCCTGGGCGACTGGCTGAGCATCCTGGCGCTGGCCGCGCTGGCGCCCGGCCTCACCAACGGCGGCGGCGTGGCCAAGAGTTCCGCCGTCGGCGGCGTATTCCTGGCCACCCTGCTGCCCGCGCTGCTGCTGGGCCCGGTCGCGGGGGCACTCGCAGACCGGCTTGACCGGCGCATGACGATGATCGTCGGCGACGTGATCCGCGGGCTGCTGTTCATCTCGATCCCGCTGTTCCCGAACCTGACCTGGATCTACGTCGCGAAGTTCCTGGCCGGGGTCGCGTCGCAGTTCTGGAACCCGGCGGCCGCCGCCACCACGCCCAACCTGGTGCCGCGGGACAAGCTGGAGCGGGCCAACCAGGTCAGCATGATCACCACCTACGGGACCGCGCCGGTCGCGGCCGGCCTGTTCAGCGTGCTGGCCCTGGTGAGCGAGGTCGCCTCCAAGTGGCTTCCGACCCTGGGTCACACCAACAACGTCGACCTCGCGCTGTACTTCAACGCGGCCTCGTACCTGGTCTCCGCGGCCACGGTCTACTTCCTGAAGGAGATCAGCAAGTTCCGCGAGCGCGGCTCGATCTCGGTGCCGTCGACCGCCAAGGCGATCTGGGACGGCTTCCGGTTCATCCGGCGGACCCCGGCCATCAGGGGCCTGGTGATCGGGATGCTGGGCGCGTTCTCGGCCGCGGGCGTGATCCTGGGCCTGGGCTACTCCTACATCACGACGACCCTGCACGGCGGGACCGCCGGCTGGGGCATGGTGTTCGCCGCCATCTTCGTCGGGATGGCGCTGGGCATGGCGTTCGGCACCCGCTTCTTCGGTGACTTCTCCCGGCGGCGGCTGTTCGGCGTCACGCTCACGGCCGCGGCGGTGCCGCTGGCCCTGATCGGCCTCATCCCGAACCTGATCATGGTCGTGGTCTTCGTCGTGATCATGGGCGCGATCTCCGGCATCGTCTACCCGCTCGGGTTCACGATCGTCGGGCTGGAGGTCGATGACGACACCCGGGGCCGGGTATTCGCGTTCTTCCAGTCGACGATCCAGGTCATCCTGCTCGCCGTCATCGCCGCGGTGCCGTTCCTCGCCGCCGCGTTCACCAAGGGGATCCAGTCGCTGACCGGGTCCGAGGACGTGCGGATCGGGGACGTGGTCTACGGCTCGGCCGGGCAGAACGTGGTCATCCTCCTGGCGGCGCTGATCGTGGCCATCGTCGGGATCGCCTCCTACCGGAAGATGGACGACCGCCGGGGCATCCCGCTGCGGGACGACCTGATCGCGCTAGTCCGGGGGGCGGGGTTCGCCCCGGCCCCGGGTTCCGCCGAGGCACAGACCGCCGAGCCTCACCACGGGCTGTTCGTCGCGTTCGAGGGCGGCGAGGGGACCGGCAAGACCACCCAGTCCCGGCTGATCTCCATCTGGCTGCGCGACCAGGGCTACGACGTGGTCTCGACCCAGGAGCCGGGCGGAACCAAGATCGGCATGCGGCTGCGGGCCCTGCTGCTCGACACCGCCCACACCGGCATGTCCTCGCGGGCCGAGGTGCTGATGTACGCGGCGGACCGGGCCGAGCACGTGGCCTCGGTGATCGACCCGGCCCTGCACCGCGGCGCCGTCGTTATCACCGACCGGTACATTGACTCCACGCTCGCATACCAGGGCGACGGACGCGGCCTGCCGGCCGGCGACATCGCCCGGATGAACAGCTGGGCCACCGCCGGGCTCGTGCCCGACCTGACCGTGCTGCTGGACATGGAGCCCGAGGCCGGGCTGAGCCGCCGGGCCCGCAGCGCCGACCGGCTGGAGGCCGAGCCCGCGGCGTTCCACCACCGGGTGCGGAACGGCTTCCTCAAGCTGGCGGCGGCCGACCCGGGCCGGTACCTGGTGATAGACGCGACCCGCCCGGCCGATGCCATCACCGAGGAGATCAAGGACCGCATCCGCGAGGTCCTGCCCGACCCGGTCCCGCACCACGCCGAGGCCGCCACGGGCGCGTTCCCCGCCATCACCGATTCCTCCGACCCGAGGCTGCCCAAGTGAGCGCGCCGGTCAGCACCGTGGCCGGGACGCCCCCGGTGTTCGCGGACCTCGCCGGGCAGGACCGGGTCATCACCCAGCTGACCGGGGCACTGGGCGGGAACATGACGCACGCGTGGCTGTTCACCGGGCCTCCCGGGTCCGGGCGGTCGACGGCGGCGCGGGCGTTCGCGGGGGCCCTGCTGTGCCCTCAGGGCGGCTGCGGCGAGTGCCCGTCCTGCCGGCAGGTCGACGCCGGGACCCACGCCGACCTGCTCCTGGTCCGTCCCGACGGGCTGTCCTACGGGGTGAAGCAGACCCGGGACCTGGTGCTGCGCGCGGCCGGGTCACCGTCCGGCGGGCGCTGGCTGGTCGTACTGTTCGAGGACGCCGACCGGTGCACCGAAGCCGCCGCCAACGCGCTGCTGAAGGCGATCGAGGAACCCGTCCCGCGGACCGTGTGGCTGCTGTGCTCGCCCAGCGCCGAGGACATGGTGACCACGATCCGGTCCCGCTGCCGGGTGATGACCCTGCGAGTGCCGCCGTCGGAAGACGTGGCCCGGGTACTGAACGAGCGCGACGGCATCCCGTACGAGACCGCCCTGGACGCCGCCCGCGCGGCGCAGGGGCACGTGGGCCGGGCCCGGCGCCTGGCCACGGACGCCTCGGTCTCGTCCCGCCGTTCGGCTGTCCTGAGAGTCCCGGTCCAGGCGACCTCGGTCGGGCCCGCGCTGGCCGCCGCCGCGGCGCTCGTGAAGACGGCCGAAGACGAAGCCAAGTCGGTGACCGAGGAACTGGACGAGCCGGAGAAGGAGAAGCTGCGGCAGGCCTACGGCGAGGGCTCTTCCGGGAAGGGCGTCGCCAAGGCGATGCGCGGCATGGCCGGGGCGATGAAAGACCTGGAGGACCGGCAGAAGTCCCGGGCTACGCGGGTCAAGCGCGACGCCCTGGACGGCGCGCTGCTGGACCTGGTGGCGTTCTACCGGGACGTGCTGATGCTGCAGTTCGGCGCCTCCGCCGAGATTTTCAACGCCGACCACCTGGATGACCTGCGGCGGCTGGCGGCGGCGTCGCGCCCGGAATCGACGCTGCGGCGCATCCAGGCGATCATGCGATGCCGGGACCGGCTTACGTTCAATGTGGCGCCGCTGCTGGCGGTCGAGGAGATGACCCTCTCCCTCGTGCAGGGCTGACTCGGGGTGACTCCCTCGTGCGGGGCTGAGCCCCCTCGTGCGGGGCCGGGAACGCGGCCGCGAAGGAAATCGGCGGGGACGCCGCAGCCGGATGCGGCATCCCCGCCGACGATCACGCGATGCGCAGCGGCAGCATGCGCGGACCGCGAATCTGGCCCGCCGACCAGGTCACCGACGACGGGTCGCTGAGCGAGAACTCGGGAATCCGCTCCAGCCACGTCGCCACCGCGACCCTCAGCTCCATGCGCGCCAGGTGCGAGCCAAGGCAACGGTGGATGCCCAGGCCGAACGCGGCGTGCCGGTTCACCTCGCGGTCGATCAGGACCTCGCCCGCCCGGTCGAACTGCGCCGGGTCCCGGTTGGCCGCCGGGAACGACAGCAGGATCCAGTCGTCGGCCTTCATGTCGACGCCCCGCCAGTGCGTGTCGTCGGCCACCAGCCGGGCCATCGTGACCGGGGCGTACGCGCGGAGGAACTCCTCGGTGGCCGGGATCACCAGCGACGGGTCCGCGACCAGGCGCTCACGGTCGGCCGGGTTGGTCGCCAGGTGCCACAGCGAGGCGCCGATCGCGCTCCAGGTCGTGTCGATGCCCGCGATCAGCAGCAGCGCCATCGTGCCGACGACGTGCTCCGGCGTCAGCTTGTTCCCGCCAAGCTCGGCGTTGATCAGGAACGTCGTGAGGTCGTCGCGCGGATGATCGATGTGCTCGCGGACCTGCGCGTACAGGTAGTCGAACAGCTCGTCCCGGTGCTGGGCGCGCTCTTCGGGCTCCTGGTTGACCGCCTCCAGCGCCTCCTCGACGAAGACCCGGAACTGCGGCCCGTCCTCGGGCGGGAACCCGAGCATGTCCGCGATCACCCGGACCGGGATGTGCTGGGCATACTCGACGGCCGCGTCGACGGTCTCCCGGGCGGAGAACTCGTCGATCAGCCCGTGGCAGAACTCCCGGGTCGACTCCTCGTACCGGCCGATCGCGGTCCGGGTGAACGCGGGCAGCAGAAGCTTCCGCGCCGGGCCGTGGAACGGCGGGTCGGACGAGATCGGGGGGACATCGCCGACGGGAGCGACATCACGGGGAGGCCGGAGGTTGGCCGCGATGATCCCCCGCGAGGAGAAACGGCCGGTGTCCCGGGCGACGTCCGCGACGTCTTCGTAGCGGGTCGGGATCCACATGCCGCCGAACCGCTCCGTGTGCGCTACCGGGCAGCGCTGCCGCAGATCGTCCTGAATCGGGTAGGGGTCGGCCGCCCAGGCCGGGTCGACGTGCGAGAAATCGGTGGCCCAGTCGGTGACCGGACCCTCGATGACCTTCGACCGGGTGCTCCGCGAAACGCGGTCCCTGATCTTGGTCGTCTCCCCGGAGAACCGGTCGTCAGCCGGCATCAATCGCTCCCTCAGGACAGTTGGCGATCGCCCGGCGGGCCTCCTCCTCCTTGCCCGCGGGAACCTCGCCGTCACCGCGCACCACGCCGTATCCCTCCTCGTCATCGGAGAAGAGGTCGGGCGCGAGGTCGTAGCAGCGACCGTGGCCCTGGCACTTGCTGGTGTCGATTGTCAGCTTCACCGGTTTGCCTCCTGAAACAAGATCTTTTATGCCGAACGTACCTTCGCCGCCGCGCCCGCTTCCTACCGGCTCCTCCGTAGCGCACGGCGGGCCGCGTGGAATCCGCCCATGCCGTGTACGCCTGCCCCCGGCGGGGTGGACGCGGAACACAGGTAGACCCCTTTCAAAGGAGTCTTCCACGGATTCGGGCTCAGTACCGGACGGGCGGCGAACTGGGCGAGGCGGGCCGATCCGCCGCCGATATCGCCGCCGACCAGGTTCGGATTGTGCCGTTCCAGCGCGGCCGGGCCATGGGCTCTCCGCGTTTCTATGAGGTCCTTGAAACCGGGGGCGAACCGCTCGA